>CANHXO010000140.1 GCA_947464595.1 Cytophagaceae bacterium | reverse complement strand
CTTTTAAATGAAGTATCATCGTTTTAGAAGATTGATAAGCCCACTTTACCCCTGATGAACCTTCTGCACCCGTGTACCAAGTGGCTTCTAGTCCTTTCGCGCCGCGAACTAATGATGGACCCGCATGCGGACAAGCATCCACTAACCAATGATCTTCGTAAAGAGGTACTGGCACTGTATAGGTTTTGCCAAAATCGCTTGAATGTAAATATCCCATGTCGCGCTCTCCTTGATCATTTAAATCGCGGTAAATCACATCCACATTTCCTTTTAAATCAGCTAAGGCATCGATCCGACAACATTCGCAGGTTTTAGTGTCAATCACTTTCATATCCCCAAAACCATTTCCGGGACTTGTGTCAGCCGTTACTAGCGTTCTACCTTTGGGTCCTAATTTAACATCGAGCCAATAAGCCCTCACTTGTCCATTGGGTAGTGAAATAATTTTACCAAAGGAATGGCTTAATCCAGCCGCGGTATCTTTGTGAATGTGTTGTGGTTTTTGCCAAACACCATTAACCTCCATGGCGTACAGCAAATCACCATTAAATCGAGACGCTGCTGTAGGGCGATTCATCTCATACAAAAGGATACAAGTGCCATCCGCTTTATAGGCCAGTTTAGGCATTCCCTCTGCGTGGGTTGATGCTTTTTTATCCATAGGGATCTGCTCCACAGGCCCCTGATTGACTTTTCTAAAAAATAAAACCCCATTGGCCGACTTCTCTACCCAAGATAGAACGACATCGCCGTTTGATTTCAATGCAAAAGAGGGGTCCAACGCCTGATTAGAAGGATTAGACACCATTTGCGCGAAAGAGACCTGCGCAAAAAAAACGAGCAAAAAGGTTAGTTTTTTCATTTTTTGAATAGTTGGAATACGTCGATTTGTACACCGGCAACCACTGTGCGAGGAGCCGCTGGCGTATACGTTGATTTATCTGTAGCGTTATTTCCACGAGTTGCCGTGGTGGCATATAAGGAATCCCCTAGATTCAAGATGTTGGTGAAGAATTGATATGCTTTGTAGGTATACCCTACCCGTAAATTGAAAACAGAAACGCCTTCGAAGCTAACTCTGTTCACTTGATCTTGGAACCAAGGCCCAATTTTTTGCCATTCTAAGGCAATACGCGCTCCTTTGTAGTTGTAAGTTACCTCTGAGTTTGCGATGAAGTTAGGCGCTTGCGGCATCTCTTTGCCATTCACATTTTTCAATGCATCTGACACACGCGTACTCAACACAAAGTCCATAAACGTATGTTTTGCATTCGTACCTCCAAAACGGAAATTCCATGAATCGTTCGGGCGATAGGTAATTTGGTACTCAATCCCTTCGTGTAAAGTCTTTCCAGCAGACTGATAATCCGTTGTATTATCCGGCTGGCGAATTCCTAACAACTCATTATTTCCCTCTAAACGATAGAATGTATAATCAAAGAAGACTTTATTTTTCCAAAGAGAGGCCCAACCTCCCACTTCGTAATTCGAAAACACAGCTGGGTCAATGCTTAAATAGAATTTCTCACCCGTTGCCGCCGCTTGTGCCGCTGGTCTCGCACGGAATACCGCTGAAAGGGCAGGTGGCGAGAAGCCTTTGGAGAAATTACCGTAGAAACCTAAGGCCGAAGAAGCCTCATACGTAATTCCTAACTTAGGTGAGAATTGCTCGTAGCTTTTTGTGCCCGTCGAATTGTCGATGAAGTTCGTATAGTCAAATGACATTTGATCGAAACGACCGCCTAAAGAAAGACGCAATTTCTCTGCTGGATGTAGGTCAAATTGCGCGTAAGCCGCTTTGTTCCAAATCACCGCCGAATAATTGCCTAAGAACGTCGATGGTAAGACTTGGGTAATCGTGAATTTCTCAACCGATTTCTTGTCTGGACGAAGCGTCGCGGCTAAGTTGATTTTGTACGCCCAATAGTCATTAGGCGAGCGATCAAATAAAAACCCAGCGACTATTTTTGAATTTAAAAATTCAAAATTTTGCGTGTGTTGGCCCATCAAGCCAAAGCTTTTGAAACTGTTTTGGTTTATCTGTCCTGACGCCGTAACTGCTGGACTGGTCCAGGAAATTGAATAGGATGGGTTTTGGCCTAAGGCATTATCCCTATAAAAAGCAGTCAAACTAGAATTCGCATTGTCCGACCATTTGTGCTCTAATGTCAACCGAGAACGAGATGAGAACGAAGAACGGTAGGTGAAATCCGCCGGGCTTTTGTAGCTACGGGAATAAAAACCCGTACTGTCGATGTTTCCACCCGTCTGCGAGAAGTAGTCATTATAAGCAAAAGAACCCCAAAGTTTTGTCTTAGGCGTAAATTGATAATCTAAACGTACGTTGATCGAAGACTTGTCGAAGTCGGAATTAGAGGCCCAAGAACCTTTTTGGCGCGCTACATAACCGCCCGTCATAATCGACCATTTTTTACCTAGTTGAGTCCCCGCAGTAAATTGGACCCGACCATAACCCCATTGGTCCATTTGATATCCTATCTGAGCGGTAGGAATACCTGGAGCTGTTTTGGTAATCAAGTTAATCGCGCCTCCCACGGCTTCTGGGCCATATAATGAGGAAGCCGGTCCCTTGATAATTTCAATAGAATTTAAGCCTAAAATATTTGACTCTATTAAGGCATTGTGATTAAATATACCTAATGGGCGAAGTGGCAAGCCATCTTCTAAGTATAAAAAATAAGCATTTGTCCCAAAGGGAAAGCGAATCCCCATCCCATGTTGCTCATTATTGTAGTTCAACATAACCACACCTGGTACCTTGTTAATCAACTCGGTTAATTGAATTGCCCGCGTATCTTGGATTAAGGCTGAGCCAATTTTATGAATGGCAACAGGTGTTTCTGCGCGTGTTGCCGCTTGGCGAGAAGCTGTCACAACAACTGATTCCAATGTTTGGGTCAATTCCTCTAGAAAAATAAGGCTTGTCTCCCCAGTCGTTTTCGCTGCTTTAAAACCTAAAGCAGTTACGGTGAATTCCCCCTTTTCTTTAACTTGAAATTCCCCTCTTTCATTTGAAATAGAAATTGTTTTACCGCCTTTTTTCAGGCTAGCTCCTACGATAGGCTCGTTT
>CANHXO010000139.1 GCA_947464595.1 Cytophagaceae bacterium | reverse complement strand
GTCTATTGCACGTATATCAGAAATGAAAAGTGTAAAGAGGACTAGAAGTAAATAATTTTTCATAAGGGTAAATTAGGTCGTCTCAAAAGCAAATGAGTCTTAAAATTTTCTGAATTAAAATTAATATATATTTAATTCAGTAAACTATAATTGGCACACAATCTTTATATTTAATCCCATTAAACAAGGAATCATTTCTAAGGACCGTTGGCATGAAAATCTTTAAAATTCTCATTTTACTCCTCGTTGCGCAATCCATTTTCGCACAAAACCCAAAAACATTTAAAAAAGAAGTTCAATCAGAATTGAAAGCTATTTTAAATTACTGGGAAAAGTACAGCTTAGATACTGAAAAAGGTGGATTCTACGGAGCCGTTGACGCCAATAATGTGCCCAATGTGCAGGCCGATAAAGGTCTAATATTGAACAGCAGAATTCTTTGGACGTACTCAGCCGCCTATCAAATGGACCCTAAACCAGGGTACAAAAAATTGGCCGACCGGGCATTTAATTACCTGAATACCTATTTTTGGGATACTAAAAACAAAGGTGCTTTTTGGTCCGTGAAATCAGACGGCACACCCTCCGACACCCACAAGCAAGTCTATGCAGAGGGATTTATGCTATATGCCTTTGCTGAATATTATAAAATTTCAAAAAATCCTCAAGCCCTTGAAAAAGCAAAAAGTATCTATCAGATCTTGCAAACCAAATGCAAGGATCTGAAAAACGGGGGTTATTATGAGGCCTACAATGAGGCTTGGGTGCCAATTGAAGATAAGACGATTACGGAAGGAAAAGTAGATCAAAAAAAATCAATGAACACACACTTGCACTTAATTGAAGCCTTTGGAAATTTATATCAGGTGTATCCCGACAAAAAACTAAAGGCAGAAATCGAAAATATGCTTTCGATTTTTTATGAAAAAATTATTGCCAACGGCAAGACGCAAACTTTATTCTTTACGGATGATTGGTCTCCAAGATCGGAAGCAGTTTCTTTTGGACATGATATTGAATCTGCCTGGTTATTATTAGAAACTGCCGAAACCATTAAAAACCCTACCTGGATTAAAAAAATGAAAATATTGGCGATCCATATGGCCATCGAAGCTGAAAAGGGAATTGATCCTACAGATGGAGGCATGTGGAATGAGAAAAACAAAGGGCATATGAATACCCAAAAACATTGGTGGCCGCAAGCAGAAGCCATGGTTGGGTATTACAATGCATACCAATTAACTGGAAATAAAAAATTCTTAGCATTGAGTTTAGGTTCTTGGTCTTTTATTAAAGCCAAGCTAAAATCTACCTCAGGCGAATGGCTTTGGGGAATCGATGAAAAACAAGAGCCTATGATTCGCAATGGAAAAATAGGCCCTTGGAAAGGCCCTTACCATAATGGTAGAGCCTGTATGGAAATTTTAAAGCGTATTCGCTAATCAAAGAAAGGAACTCCCTTAACCGCATATTTACGCATGGCTTCGATATTGATATCGACTCCCACACCCGGTTCATTAGACAATGGAATAAATCCTTTATCTAACCATTCTCCTTTGTGAATCACAATCTCTTTGTACATAGGATCTGTATGGAAATATGCCTGCCACTCTAAGATCAAGAAATTAGGTACGGAAGCACATACGTGACATGCCGCCATGGCACCTAAGAATGAAGAGACCATGTGAGGTGCAAAAGGGACATAATACAAGTTTGATAAATTGGCAATTCGTTGGCCTTCACCCAAACCTCCCGCTTTTTGCAAGTCTGGCATGATGATATCCACCGCTCCTATTTCCAACATCTCCCTAAATCCATAAGCTAAGTACTGGTTTTCACCCGCACAAATGGGCGTGGAAGTAGAGTCTGTAATTTTTTTGTAGGCCTGAATATTTTCGGCTGGCACAGGTTCCTCCAACCACATTAAATTTAATGGCTCCATCATTTTAGCAACTTTCTCTCCCGTAGGTGCATCGTATTTCCCATGCATATCGACACATATATCGATATCGGGGCCCACTTGCTTTCTAGCAGCGGCAACTTGTTCATACATGCGTCTTAATTCGGCAGGGCTTGCAGTCCAATTGTATGTATCGTATTTATTGGGGTCATTGGCTTGATCGATGTCAAATTTAATGGCATTGAATCCCATGTCAACCGCCTTCTGAGCCGCTTCCGCAAAATCAGAAGGTTTAGGTAATTTAGTTTGATATAAGGCAGTATCCATGTAAACACGGATTTTATCCCTGAATTTCCCACCAAGTAATTGGTATACCGGCAAACCCAAAGCCTTTCCTGACAAGTCCCAAAGTGCACTTTCTATCGCTGTCAAAACAGCTACGTACATACCCGATTGCGCACCCGCAAAAAATCCACTTTTACGAATATCCTCAAATAAACGATGGACATTTAGAGGACTCTTTCCGATAATCCTTTGTCCCATCATTTTAACTAAATGATAGGTGCCGGGAGTGGCATCCGCACCCTCTCCTACTCCATAAACACCTTGATTAGTGAAAATTTTGACATACAGGTGGTATCCACCGCGAATATATCCGCATTTAACATCGGTAATTTTCAAATCTGCGGGGGCAGACATTTTGGGATTATCCGTGATGGCTTCCTCATAGCGGCCACCCCAATGCAACATGGACCCTGACATTAAAGCCGAAGCAGCTAATGATCCATTTTTAAAAAACGCTCTTCTATCTGATTTATTTTTCATTTTTATCTATTTACTTACCAAGTCCTACCTTTTAAAAATTCTTGTATTTGAGCCTTTGGAACAGGCAATTTGTCAATTTTATCATTCAGCCATTTAGAGAAATCTTTTTCGATTTCCTCGCTCCAACGATTATCAATTTGACCCGGCGTATATTTTTGCTCGCGTAAACGCTGATGCCCAAACATATCCCTCAAACGAACAATTTCAGAGGTTTTAACCACTTTCTCTAATAAGTGAGGTGGAATAAAAATCACTCCGCCATCTCGACCTAAAACAACGTCACCCGGAAGAACCGTTGCTTTTCCGATGCGTGTGGGGGTGTTTATCCCTACCAAAGTCGTGTTCAACTCTCCATCTGGATTGTTTAAATGATGGGAAGGATGATAGGTACGGAAAAAGGAGGTGAACCT
>CANHXO010000138.1 GCA_947464595.1 Cytophagaceae bacterium | reverse complement strand
TTGGCTGAGCGAAATCATTACCATCATTTTGTGGATGCCTGTTTGGGAGGAGAAAAAACCGAGTCGCATTTTGCACAATCGGGACCCATGGCGGAAGCGGTATTATTAGGAACGATTGCGATTCGCGTACCGGACCAATTGTTAACTTGGGATTCTGCAAAAATGAAATTCCCTAATTATCCTGCTGCGGAGAAATTTTTAAAGAGAACCTATCGAAAAGGTTGGGAAGTGAAAGGATTTTAAATATGTCAAGATTTAAAAATCAAGTAGCATTCATTAGTGGCGGTGCTGATGGCTTAGGCAAAGGCATCGCCGCTTTAATTGCCTCAGAAGGAGGCAAAGTTGCATTATTAGATAGCAACCCATTCAAATTAGAACAAACGGAATCCGAATTTAAGTTGGCAGGTTACGAAGTCATGACCATTGTCGCCGATGTCACTTCAGAGCAAAGCATCGTTTCAGCCTATGAGGAGGTTGGCAAAAAATATGGCCAAATACACATCATGGTCAATTGTGCCGGTATTGTGGGGCCGACTAGCACCAAAATCACGGATTATTCCACAGAGGATTTTGATCGATTGTATCAGGTAAACCAACGAGGCACCTTTTTGATGACTAAATACGCTGTGAAGGCGATGGAACCTTTTGGCTATGGACGTATTTTGTTGATTGCCTCCATGGCTGGAAAAGAAGGTAATCCGGGAATGATTGGCTATTCTGCTTCTAAAGCAGCGGTTATTGGCATCGTCAAATCCATCGGAAAAGAATATGCCACTGCTGGCATTACGATAAACGGATTAGCTCCGGCCGTGATCAAAACCGCGATGAACGCGGATACCGACCCTAGGCAATTGGAATACATGGTGGCCAAAATCCCGATGGGAAGACTGGGGGAAATCGATGAAGTGGCCAAATTATCGGCTTGGATCGTTTCTGAAGAATGTACGTTTACGACAGGGTTTTTGTTTGATATTTCGGGAGGGAGAGCGACGTATTAGGTATTAGGTATTAGGTAAGAGGTATTAGGGATTCAAAAATATAAATCAAATCAGTAAAAAATTATAGCTATGAAACTAAAAAAATCCAGCTCTCTCATAAAAATGGGATTTATTTTCGTGTTTTTAATGCTAAGTGGCGTCGTGAAGAGCCAACATAATGACGACATCAACAGCCGAGATATTCTATACCTCACATCAGGGGGAAAACTATTGCCTATGCAGGCCATTATGGACATTCGGCATTATACAATCAATTTAGATGTCGATATTGCCAAAAGAACCATTAGCGGATTTACAGAAGTTAGTTTGAATTTATCACAAAAATCTGACACCATTCTCTTGGATTTAATTCATCTGTACAAAGTCACCCAAATCAAGGTTAACAACAAACCTGCAGCCTATTATCAGCATGATGATAAAATTTTCATCACCTCAAAAACAGGTTTTAAAGATGGAAATCAAAAAGTTTGGATTGAATACCATGGAATACCTCCAGTAGCCATTAAACCGCCATGGGATGGTGGTTTTACCTGGGAAAAAGATAAAAATGGAAATGACTGGGTGTCGATTAACATTCAAGCAGAAGGTGGAAAAATGTATTTCCCTTGTAAGGATCATCCAAGTGATGAGCCTAATGAAGGGGTGGACTTGAAAATTAGCGTTCCTGCTCACTTAAAAGTGGCAGGACCTGGAATGTTAATGAATGTGTCGACTAAAAAAAATAAGTCAACCTATCACTGGAAAACCAATTACACCATCAGCAATTATTGCATTTTATTTAACATTGGAAAATACCAAGTAGTTAAAGATGAGCTTATTACCGTCCTTGGTAATAAAGTTCCTATCGAATATTACGTATTAGAAGAGGACATCGCGCATGCCAAAAAAGTTATTGAAACTAAAAAACGTGACAATCAAATCTTGGAAAAATATTTTGGTGAATATCCTTGGGCAAAGGAAAAAATAGGCATTGCCGAGGTACCGAATTCAGGCATGGAACATCAAACCATGATTACGTTTGACAATAAATTTGCCTATAAAAATATCGGAGGCCAAGAGTATTCAGCCAATCTATTTCATGAATATGCACATGAATGGTGGGCCAATAAAGTGACCAATAAAGATTGGGGACATATGTGGATTCAAGAAGGCATCGCCACCTACGCGGAAGCATTAGCTATGTTTGAAATGGGCGGTGAAGCAGCTTACAATGAAATTATTGCGGGCCATAGAAAAGGAGTTCGCAATAAGCATGCCGTGGTTCCTGGGGAAGAAGTGACGGAGGAGGAGGTCTATTCAGGAGGAGATATTTATGGAAAGGGATCCTTTTTCATGCACAGCTTGCGCTATTTAATTGGCGATGAAGTGTTTTTTCCAACCCTAAAGACCTTAGCTACGGATCCACAATATACCTATGATCATTTTGTGACTACCACGGATGTTGAAAAGCTATTTAGCTCAAAAGCAGGAAAAGATTTGAAACCATTTTTTGACTTTTACCTGAGAACGACCCAAGTGCTTGACGTAAACATTAAGGAAATTGGCTTTCAGAAATACCAAATAAAAGTGGCTAATTTAATGATGCCATTGCCATTTGAGGTGACGGCTAATGATAAAACGAGTCGCGTGGTGATGGATAATCAGGGTCTTATTATCCATAGCACTTTACCACCACAAGTAGACGCTAAGGGATATTATTTGAAAAAAGTAACGCTCCAATAATGAAACAAATTCTCTATATATTTTTTGGTATTAGTCTGATTTTTAATGGTCCAACGGCACAAGCAGATGATTATCCGGTGACTAAGAGCATCGACATAAAACATTATGCTTTTGAGATAAATCTATCTGACAGCAACGATGAAATTAGGGGCATAGCGACCATTACCATAGATTTCAAGGAAGTGGGTGTTCGAAATTTCCGATTGGATTTCGTCAATCAAAAAGCGGATAAAGAGAACAAGGGCATGGCAATTGACGCGATAACTATAGGCAATCAAGCCGTTCGATATACCCATCAAAATGATGAAATTATCCTTGATTTACCGATCCCGTCGACTAAAAATCAAACCATCATTTTCACGATTAAATACCATGGAGTTCCTTTGGATGGATTAAGGATTGGGAAAACCAAATTAGGGGATCGCAGTTTCTTTAATGAAAATTGGCCTAATCGGGCAAGGCATTGGTTGCCGACTTTGGACCAT
>CANHXO010000137.1 GCA_947464595.1 Cytophagaceae bacterium | reverse complement strand
CTTTTTAACATACTTTCTTAATCCATTAACTACCTATTTTTGCTTCCCTGGATATAACATGGTTTGAATTCGCTCCATGCAATCATCCAAATGATACAAGGTTTCAGCGTCTTTGTATCTCGTTTTAGCTAAGTTTATCGAAGCGAGTAATGCTTTCAACTCCCCCCGTACGATTGATCGAACATCCGATTGTGCGACCGAATAATAATCCCGATTGGTAGGCGAAGGCACCATTTGCTCGGTCAACAAATACTTCATTCGCTCAATATAGGCCTTCTGTAAATTTCGACGATACACTTCAAGCTTAGCGCCCGAAGTAATTTCACTCCATAAACCCATTCGTAAGTCTTTACAAAGTTCAACAGATTTATAATAATTGGTTTCTAAATGAGCACTATTATCCAAGCGTGCTAGTGTTTCAAAACTCAACAATCGATTTAAATGTGTGACCTGTAAACCTCTGATTTTTTCCGTGTAGCCCATCATTTGATGTGCGACTACTTCCTTGTTGACCAACCAAGCTACATCTGAAAATGCATTTTCTAACAACCATTTAATTGCCATTTGTTGTTTCACTTTAGGTACAACGAAATAGGAAGCTACTTGCTGATTGGGTTTTGAATAACGTTCATAATAGCCGCCAACGCTAGTGACTACATGCCCAACATAACGAGACCAAGCACTCAGTAATTCATCGTTCACCTCAATCAAATCATCGTAATTATTTGTCTTCTTGCTCGTCCAATCAGCTAAATTTTTAGCGACTACTTTCAAGTTTTTCAAGGCATAATTTCCTGCTCTCACCGGATCATTTCCGATATCCTCCGTCTGTGAGCTTGGGTCAAAAGTCGTCCCTTGATTTCCAAATCGAAATCGTAAATCACCCGCTTTTGCCTCAATCCATTGATTTAAAATAGGTACTTCATCCTCTGGACTTTTAGCATTTGGTAAAATCCGATACCCCCAATTTACAGCATAATCATCATATGGACCCATTTTACGAATGTATCGCACCCCCTTATCTTCTGGCTGAGCGATGTAGTTAAAGCGCGCATAATCCATGATGGTCGCCGAAATACCCTGCGTTTTGGTAAAGTCAGCATTTCGATAATTTTCAACTTCATAGGAACTACTGGCTCCCATATTGTGTGGAAAACCTAAAGCATGCCCCACCTCATGAGAAATAACCATTTCCATCATTTCTCCAATATCTTCCTCTTTGGTATCTAATGTCCGCGCATTCGGATTGGAAGCAGCTGTCTCCACCAAAAAACGATTTCGGTAAGAACGCAAATGGTTGTGGTACCAGATAATATCACTTTCAATAATTTCTCCCGTTCTCGGATCACTGACACTCGGACCCAAAGCATTTCTTGTGGTACTTGCCACATAACGAATCACCGAATATCGAATGTCCTCAGGTGAAAAATCCGGATCCTCTTCTTTGGTGGGTGGATCCTTACAAATAATGGCATTTTTAAAACCCGCTTGTTCAAAGGATTTTTGCCAATTTTCAACCCCCTTTTTAATGTGTTTTCTTAATTTTTCTGGGGTGGCAGGGTCTAAATAATAGACAATTTGTTTAATGGGTTCAACCAGCTCACCTCTTTTATATGCCTCCAGGTCTTTGGGTTCTAAACGCCATTTACGGATGAAGGTTTTTTGATCCGATTTAAGGGCTTCACTGGAATAGTCGTATTGTTTTTGGGTAAACCAACCGACACGCTGGTCAAACAAACGAGGTTGCATGGGTATTTTAGGTAATAAAATCATCGATTGATTCATCTGAATGCTGATCGACTCTGTATAAGCTGTTGACGAAGGTTTAGCCGCAGCATAAGTAAAGTCCTGAACGACTTCAATATTCATCGGAAAAGACTTCACTGAATGAATAAAACTACGGCTTGGGTCCAACGCTTTTACCTTGTGTGCGTCTCTCAAAGACGCATCCAAACCACTCATTGCCGGAATATCACTGCTGTAAAATTTGGTTACATCAATGACCACATTTAATGAATCCTTGCTATAGGTTTCGATATCAAACGCATATAAAGTTGGCTCATAATTATTCGCCCTCACCGAAATGCTAATGGGCAAAGAATCTTTGGCGACTGCCGCATAAGATTTAACTTTGATCAATATTTTCTCTTGGAATTTTTCCCAAACAATCAACTGCTCATTGGTCGATGTGCCAGCATTGAAATACCCACCGCCCAAACCATTGGGTATTTTAGAAATCCTACTAACCAACAACATGTCCTTTCCGAGGTGTTTTTTAGGTATTTCAAAATAATATTTATCCCCTACTTTATGAGTCAAAAAAATCCCCTTTTGCGATTTTACATCTTTGGTTATGATCTGATCATAGTCCTTCGATTTCTTTTCAACCTTTTTATCGGAAACTACCTCAAAAGGCTTTGCAGGGTCCTTGGCGGTTGATTTTGATGTTTGTGCGATGGAAATGGAATGGACACCTAACAATTGGATGATCCAAAATAGTCTTTTAAAATTATTCATTCGTTTACTGATTTTCAGTTATTTATTTAAAGGAGATTATAAAGATGATTTAATTAATGTAATAATACCTATAATGAGATGTAAAATTAAGCCCATAATCATGTAAAACTCATTTATCTGTTAATTGTTTTTCACCTGTGACCTACATTTAAATCATGTTCCCCTATCCGTTTTTGGAACAATAATTCAAATAATTCAATTTATAAATAATGAAATTCTCATATATTTGGGCCTACAACAAAACATCTTTAAAAAATCTATCATGAAAAAGTCTTTCATTATTTTATCCATGCTGCTCATGGGGATTACTATCAACTTATCTGCTCAATTCACTTCCATTAAATTAACGGCCGCAAAAGATACCATCCATTTAGGAGATGGAGGCAAGGGACTGACAACCAAAGTTTTAACGTTCAATTATGACGCTAAAACAGACGCGGCTTTTGCTCAAGCGACCATGGAAGTACATCACATTAATCCATTTGATCTTCCAGAGATATATGTCAATGGAAAATCAATTCATGCTAACATATACTTCCCATCGTTAGCGGCATCCACTAAATTTCATTTCTTTAAGGTAAAAGGCTTAACTGATTTGGTGGTCAATTCACCAGTAGGAAATGACCACGCTAAGCTTAGTTTTATTTTAACTACTCAGGACTTAGTCGCTGGAAAAAATGTAATACGATTGACTATTGGTAACAGAACCATTGAAAACTTAGATGATTTTTGGATCACTAATCCTAAAATTGAACTTAGAAGTAAAACAGCAAGCGATACATTCTCGGATTATTCAAAATAAGATTCGCTTTTCTTGACATAAAAAATCCACCCATAAAGGTGGATTTTTTATTTGATTCAGATCGGATCCTT
>CANHXO010000136.1 GCA_947464595.1 Cytophagaceae bacterium | reverse complement strand
CTAAGACTTTGATCACTCGGCCTTCCGCTTTTTTCCCGGCAGAAGCCCAACGAGTCACCTCGACGATCACCTTGTCTAGGTGGTTCGCGGACATCGTTTCCGTGCGAGGTAC
This sequence comes from Cytophagaceae bacterium, assembly GCA_947464595.1. GTDB lineage: Bacteria > Bacteroidota > Bacteroidia > Cytophagales > Spirosomataceae > Aquirufa. The sequence goes on along the minus strand of CANHXO010000136.1, from coordinate 3,331 downwards.
GTAGATATCTTCATATATTTTTTTTGAATCGGGAATTAAAAAGGCGTAGTGCGGAGTGACTTGAATTACGCCCACTAGCTCAGGCGAACGCCTTTCTAAAATCTCAACGACCTCTCCTTCAGGTCGATCATTTTTCTTTTTTTCAGATGGCTTACGTGCCTGAACAAGAACGGTATCTCCATCTTTGGCATACATTAAATCGGCCGTCGAAACCCAAATATCCTTTCCCTCTCCCTCCGTAACGATAAAGGCAAAACGAGAATTGACATGGTCAACGCGCCCTTTGACTTGAAATGATTCACTGTCAAATCTATAATTGCCATCTGACTGACGGATAATTCTGTTCTCTTGGACTAAATTTTGAACGGCGTCGGAATAAAATTCTTTGGTCTTTCTGTCGCGAATGGCAAATGCCTTGTGAATTTGATTAACGGAATAGGATCGAAAATCGTTGAGTTCAAAAAATTCGAGTATCTCGGCTTGAATTCCTTTGATAAATTTCTCTTGTTTGGGGTTAATGCCCATGATTTATTTGTAATTAGCTTGCAAGGTACGAATATCAAATAGGAATTCTTAATTCCAAGCCCTTATCTTTGTAAAATGAATCGTTCTCGCATCGCGTTATTTTTGTTGGTCCTTTTTATTCTCAGTGGAGTTTTCCTTTGGTATAAAGGCACTAAAACCCCAGAAACGAACGTAGCATCTTCAGCCATTATTGTTGAGACTCCCGTCTTTAATGCGGATTCAGCCTATGCAAACATCGAGAAGCAAGTAAATTTTGGTCCAAGAATCCCCAATTCCCCTGCACAAATCAAATGCAAAAATTGGATCGTTGAAAAATTAAAGGGCTATGGTTGGCAAGTCAATATCCAAGAATTTACGTCTTTCCGTTATGATGGATATAAAATGAAGGGCTATAATATCATGGCGCAATACCAACCGCAAATTCAAAAAAGGATTTTATTGGGCGCGCATTGGGATGCAAGAAGTATTGCCGACAAAGATTCGGTGGATAAAAATAAGCCGATAGACGCAGCAAACGATGGCGGGAGTGGCGTGGGGGTTATGCTTGAAATCGCGAGACTTTTGTCGGAAACTAATAAAAAGCCAACGGTCGGAGTGGACTTAATATTCTTTGATTTGGAAGATCATGGTGAACCGCATGATTATAGCGGAAACCCATCGACAACGAGTTGGGCCCTTGGATCTCAACATTGGGCCACGCACATTATTCCTGAAAACTACCGTCCTTATTATGGGATTTTATTGGACATGGTGGGTGCCAGAGGGGCTAAATTTCCGCACGAAGGCTCATCGATGCAATATGCACCAGGGATTGTTCGCTCTATTTGGGCCACGGCTGCTGATTTAGGATATGGAAATATGTTTATTGACGAGGATGCATTTGGAATAACGGATGATCATACGGCGGTCAATGAAGTGGCTAAAATTCAGATGATTGACATCATCGATTTAAGGCCGGCCAATGGGGGTTTTGATTTTGGATCCTTCCACCATACGCATCAAGATAATTTGAATACCATCGATAAGTCCACCTTAAAAGCAGTAGGACAAACAATTTTACAAGTTTTATACCGAGAATAATATGGAAGAAAATGCTTTGCAATTTGTGCATTTAAATGACACGCATGTGAGTTTGGGAGCTAAAATGGTTCCATTTGCGGGGTTTAATATGCCTGTTTTATATACTAATTTGATCGAAGAGCATGTTTGTGTGCGCAATAATGTGGGTGTTTTTGACGTGAGCCACATGGGGGAGTTTGTATTGAAAGGGGAAAAAGCATTGGATTTAATTCAGTATGTATGCTCCAACGATGCATCCAAATTGACAGACGGAAAGGTACAATACAGTTGTCTCCCGAACGACCAAGGAGGTATCGTCGATGATTTATTGGTATATCGGGTGAATGCCCACGAATATTTATTGGTGGTTAACGCGTCCAATATTGAAAAGGATTGGAATTGGATTTCTTCGCACAATACCTTTGGGGTTGAGATGACAAATCGATCCGACGACTACAGTTTATTTGCGGTTCAAGGGCCAAATGCGCTTCCTGTTTTGCAAAAATTAACCGATGTTAATTTATCTGAAATGCCTTATTATACCTTTAAAATAGGTAATATGGCTGGGTTTTCAGAGGTGATTATTTCCAATACCGGGTACACAGGAGCAGGAGGTTTTGAGATATATGTGGAGAACAAAAATGCCCTAGCGATGTGGAATGCTATTTTTAAGGCAGGAGAGTCGGTTGGCATTCAGCCGGTAGGATTGGGAGCACGCGATACCTTGAGAACGGAAATGGGTTATTGTTTATATGGCCATGACATTGATGATACGACCTCGCCGATTGAGGCGGGATTAGGGTGGATTACCTCGTTTAATAAGGATTTCATCATGAAGGATTTCCATGCGGCGATTAAAGCAGCTGGACCTAAGAAAAAGTTAGTGGGTTTTGAGATGATTGACCGTGGGATTCCACGCCAACATTATCCCATTTTAAATGCTGCAGGAGAGGCGATTGGTGAGGTAACTTCAGGTACACAATCTCCCAATTTGTCTAAAGGTATTGGAATGGGATATGTGGAGACATCCCAAAGCGCGGTTGGCACCGAGATTTTTATCTCCATCCGCGACAAATCATTAAAAGCCCAAATCGTTAAAATGCCTTTCATTTAAGATGCGTAAAATAGATGTATGCTTGTCGCCAGATTTAATTCATTTATATGATTTGTCGGACAAATGTGTCGTAGTGGTGGACATTTTTAGGGCTACCTCTTGCATGGTGACTGCTTTTGCGCATGGGGCGGCAGAAATTGTTCCGGTGGAGCAGATTGAATTATGCCAATCATTTCGCGAACAAGGATATTTGATTTCGGCTGAACGCAATGGCATCACGCCGGAAGGTTTTGACTTTGATAATTCGCCTTTTTCGTATCAAGCACCTAAAGTTAAAGGGGCAAAAATTTGTGTGACGACGACTAATGGGACCGTGGCGATTCGTCGGTCTGCCGAAGCGCCCCAATTATATGTGGGTGCTTTTTTAAATTTGTCCAGCATTACGCAGGCGGTTAAAAAATGGCATGGAGATGCTCTGGTCGTCTGTGCGGGTTGGAAAGGCAAACCAAATTTAGAAGATACTTTGTTTGCGGGCGCCCTGATAGACCAATTGACGGGTGTCTATGAGGTAGCAGATGACGCTGCTTTAATGGCTTGGAAAAACTATAATGTTGCCTCAAAAGATATGTTGACCGCCGTAAAAAACTCCTCACACGTGAAAAGATTGTTAGGTTTGGGCATCGAAAAAGACAT
>CANHXO010000135.1 GCA_947464595.1 Cytophagaceae bacterium | reverse complement strand
TTATGTAGCAGCTATCCGAGCTTCTCAATTAGGTTTAAAATGTGCAGTAATTGAAAAAGAATCCTTAGGGGGAATATGCCTAAACTGGGGTTGTATCCCCACCAAAGCACTTTTGAAATCTGCCCAAGTTTTTGAATATATCAAACACGCCTCTGACTATGGAATTACAGTCAAAGGAGCAGAAGCTGATTTCTCAGCAGTGATTTCGCGTTCACGTGGAGTGGCTGATAGCATGAGCAAAGGAGTTCAGTTTTTGATGAAAAAAAATAAAATTGACGTCATTATGGGCACCGGCAAAGTAAAGCCCGGTAAAAAAGTGGAAGTCATTGATGCCGATGGCAAGTCCGTAATTTATGACGGAAAATACATCATGATTGCCACAGGGGCACGTGCGCGTGCTTTGCCTAATATCCCGATAGATGGAGAAAAAGTGATTGAATATCGCAAAGCGATGAGTTTGACTAAACGACCTGATTCGATGGTCATCATAGGCTCAGGAGCCATAGGCGTAGAATTTGCTTATGTGTATGCGGCGATGGGTACTAAAGTAACCATTGTTGAGTTCCTGCCGAATGTAGTACCCGTGGAAGACGAAGATGTTTCAAAAGAGCTGTCCAAGCAATACAAAAAAATGGGAATCGATATCTTGACCAATTCAAGTGTAGAGAAAGTAGATACCAAAGGAAAGGGTTGCAAAGTAAGTATTAAAACACCTACTGGAAACCAAGAAGTGTCTTGTGATATTGTTTTATCTGCGGCAGGTGTCATTTCAAATCTTGAAAACATCGGTTTGGAGGAAGTGGGAATCATTGTGGACAAAGGCAAAATACCAGTCAACTCTTGGTACGAAACGAATATTCCAGGCTATTATGCCATTGGCGATGTGACTCCAGGACCTGCTTTGGCTCACGTAGCCTCAGCGGAAGGGATTATTTGTGTAGAGAAAATTGCGGGTCATAAGACAGAAGCTTTGGATTACAGCAACATTCCGGGTTGTACCTATTGTACCCCAGAAATTGCTTCGGTGGGTATGACGGAAAAGAAAGCAATCGAGGCTGGTTATGATATCAAAGTAGGGAAATTCCCTTTTGTAGCCTCAGGTAAAGCGACAGCAGCCGGAGCTAGAGATGGTTTTGTAAAAGTAATTTATGATGCCAAATATGGTGAATTGCTTGGCGCCCACATGATTGGATATAACGTAACAGAACTAATAGCTGAAGCTGTAGTGGTTAGAAAGTTAGAAAGTACAGCATACGAAATTATGAAATCGATTCATCCACATCCTACGATGTCTGAAGCATTTAAAGGTGCTACAGAGGCGGCTTATGGAGAGGCGGTTGATTTATAATTTACACCACAGATGTAAAAAAAAGAGGAGCCACTGCTCCTCTTTTTTTATACCTAAAAATCAACCTCCTGTTATAGAGATCGAACTTTGATGCTTTTATAAGCTACTTTACTCTTAGGATCATGTGCCTGAAGAGCAATTGTTCCACTTTTAACCAGGCGTTGTTCTTGGCCTTTGCTACGTAAAGGATTTTCAGGTTGGGTATAATCCACCACAGTAACTCCATTAATTTTAGTTACGATGTGATTTCCTTTCACCGTCACGTTCAAATCGAACCACTCCTCATCTTTAACAAAACGCTCCGACGTATCTACGATATTATACAAAGAAGCTGTTCTGCGCCAATCCGTATGCGAGTTATTTACTTGTACTTCATATCCAACGCTAGGAAAGCCTACAGGTAAAAAATCTGTACATACATATAAACCTGAATTTGACCCTGGATAAGTCATCACAGTGGCTTGAACTTCAAAATCCTTGAAATTGTGATCACCTACTGGTCCATCATAAAAAAGGTGTCCACGAGGTCCTTCGATGATAATCGACCCATTTTCAACTCTGAATGAAGCTGGGTTTTCATTAATTTTCCAATTATTTAACGATTTACCATCGAATAATTCAACCCATTTTTTCCCTTGAGCTGATACCTGCAAAGTCATTAAAACCAAGAATACTACAATTACATTTTTCATTATTATTTATGTTTAGAATTTATTTGAATTACAATTTAATACCCCACTGACTATTCATTTTTCTCCCTAACAAAGCATTTGCTGAGGCATCATTGAATTTTTCAGATTTAGGATTCCAAGTAAGCGATTTATTTAAGGCATAGGCAATATTTCCTATGTTACAAACTGAGGCAGTTCTATGACCTATCTCCACATCACAAATAGGCATTGATCTATTGCGAATTGCATTTAAAAAATCCTTGTAATGATTCTCGCTGGCATATACATGCTTCTCGTTCGCTCCAATAATGCGATCTCTTAACTCTGGTTTTGAGGTTTCGAGTTTCTTTCTTTGAACACGTAAAGTTCCTTCGGTACCTACAAACTCAATTCCATTATTCCACTCCCAAGGTTGGTGCGTCATCGTGATGCCATTCGCATACGTATAGGTTAAGAATTCATTGCCATTCGTTTTAGGAGCATCCACTTTCACGGGGCCACTACCATCCATGTCAAGCGCCCATTGGACTATATCAAACATGTGCGCACCCCAATCCGTCATTCCGCCTCCACCAAATTCTTTGTATTTACGCCAATTTGGGAATACATCTTTGGATAATGGCGGAGCTAATTCTGAATTAAATGGAACTGCACTGTTGGGCCCCAACCATTTTTCAAAATCAAGGCCCATCGGAATTTCTTCAGCAGCTAAATCATAGGCAATGGGCGGTGGACCTACATTTACTTTTATTGACTTAACTTCTCCTATATATCCATTGCGAATTAATTCAGCTGTTTGTCTAAACTCGGGCCAAGATCTTTGCATGGAACCTGTTTGGAAAACACGCTTATATTTTCGTGTAGCATCCACCATAGCTCGGCCTTCCTTAACCGTTAGCGAAAGTGGTTTTTCGCAGAAAATATCTTTCCCTGCAGCTGCTGCCCGGACCGACATTGCCGCATGCCAGTGATCAGGACTTGCGATGACCACAGCATCCACATTTTTAAGGGCTAACAATTCTCTAAAATCTTGGTATACCGGTATTTCAGAATAATTGCCGAGGGAAGGAGTTTTGGAGTAAATATCCTTGACACGATCTACAAACTGTTTGGCTTTTGCTTGGTATACATCGGATATAGCCGTGATTCGAACTTCTCCTGTGCTTAAAAATGAATTAGACAAGCCTTTTCCTTGTTTACCTGTGCCAATAAATCCTAAGTTCATGATGTCGCTTGGCGCCAAATAAGGAGACCCGTCAGCACGCTTACCTCCTAATACATGGCGAGGAACAATTAAAAAAGAACCGAAAGCAAGACTTGCTTGGGCAAGAAAATCACGCCTTTTGACGGATTTAGGTAATGTATTTTTCATGTTAGATAGGTTAATATTTCGTAAAAATATGCTTTTTCTTTAAAAATCCTATTGGATGATAACGGCTAAATGTTGATTTATTTCCCAGGACTGATTCAATCCACTAAAATTAAATATCAGAAGGGTTGTGGTTTGAAAGGGTAAGTT
>CANHXO010000134.1 GCA_947464595.1 Cytophagaceae bacterium | reverse complement strand
GTAATCCATTTTTAAGCAATGGATTGCAGTCGGCCTTACAAAAAGCTGAAAAATTGAAAGAAGAATTTGGGGATACTTACTTCAGCGTTGAGTTATTATTTCTCTCTTTGCTGGAAACCAATGATGTGGTTGCCGATATGTTAAAATCATTGGGCGTCAACTCAAATCAATTTAAAAGTGCTATTAAAGACCTAAGAGGAAATAAGAAAGTGAATGATCCACATGCAGAAGGTACTTACCAGTCCTTAGAAAAATATGGTAAAAATTTAAATGAATTAGCTAAAGCGGGAAAAATTGATCCTGTTATAGGTCGTGATGAAGAAATTCGTCGCGTACTTCAAATTTTGTCCAGGCGAACAAAAAATAATCCAATTTTATTGGGTGAACCTGGAGTTGGTAAAACGGCTATTGTCGAAGGCTTGGCTCAAAGAATTGTTTCAGGTGATGTACCTGAAAACCTTAAATCTAAGATTATCATGTCTTTGGATATGGGATTATTAGTTGCCGGCGCTAAATATAAAGGGGAATTTGAGGAGCGATTAAAAGCCGTCATTAAGGAGGTGACGGATTCTAATGGTGAAATCGTCTTGTTTATTGATGAAATACATACCTTGATCGGCGCAGGAGGAGGTGGTGAAGGTGCTATGGACGCGGCAAATTTATTGAAGCCAGCCTTGGCTAGGGGAGAATTACATGCAATAGGTGCCACTACTTTAAAAGAATACCAAAAATACATCGAAAAAGATAAAGCACTTGAGCGTCGTTTTCAATCGGTATTGGTTGAAGAGCCTGATGTAGCAGATGCTATTTCCATTTTGAGGGGAATAAAAGATAAATATGAGTTGCATCATGGAGTTCGAATTCAAGATGATGCTGTCATTGCAGCTGTCGAATTATCAAATCGCTACATTTCAGATCGTTTTCTGCCTGATAAAGCAATTGATTTAATGGATGAGGCTTCTGCCAAGATGCGGTTGGAAATTGATTCTGTTCCGGAAGAAATAGATGACATCCAACGAAAAATCATGCAATTAGAAATTGAGCGTGAGGCGATACGACGGGAAAACAATAAGGAAAAGGAGACCATTTTAACGCGTGATTTAGCTGACTTAACAGAGAAGCGAGATGCATTAAAAGCAAAATGGCAATCTGAGAAATCTGTATTGGATGCAGTTAGAGCTGAAAAGGAGAAGATAGATAAGTTGAAATTGGAGGCGGACCAAGCAGAACGTTTGGGTGAATATGGCAAAGTCGCTGAGATTAGGTATGGTCGCTTGGTCGAGTCGGAAGCTAAATTAAAAGAGCTCCAACTAAATTCAGCGGGGGCTAATTCCATGCTTCAGGAAGAGGTTACAGCAGAAAATATCGCCGAAGTAGTTTCGAAGTGGACGGGTATTCCGGTCAATAAAATGTTACAAACGGAGATAGACAAACTACTTCATTTGGAAGATGAATTACATAAACGAGTTGCGGGGCAAGATCAAGCCATTGAAATGGTTTCTGATGCGGTTAGACGATCTAGAGCAGGATTACAAGATCCACGCAGACCGATTGGTTCTTTCATATTCTTAGGAACCACGGGAGTTGGAAAAACAGAATTGGCCAAATCTTTAGCTGCCTATTTATTTAATGACGAAAATGCCATTATTCGGATTGATATGTCGGAGTACCAAGAACGTCATGCCGTTTCTCGCTTAATTGGTGCGCCTCCAGGCTATGTGGGTTATGATGAAGGTGGGCAATTGACCGAGGCCGTACGTCGCAAACCTTATTCGGTTGTCCTTTTGGATGAAATAGAAAAAGCGCATCCAGATGTTTGGAATATTTTATTGCAGGTATTGGATGAAGGCCGATTAACAGATAATAAAGGCCGCACGGCTAATTTTAAAAATACCATTATTATCATGACTTCTAATATTGGCAGTCATTTGATTCAAGAAAAAATGACTCAAATGGAGGGCTGGAATAATGCTTTGATTTTAGAAGAGACCAAAGAAGAGGTAATGTCCTTGTTGAGGCAAGTGGTGCGACCGGAATTTTTGAATCGGGTAGATGAAATCGTCTTGTTTGAACCACTGACTGAGGAACATGCCAGGAAGATTTTAACGATTCAATTTAAAGAAGTGCAGAAACGTTTAGCAGAACAAAATATCACATTGGAAGCTTCTGATCTTGCTTTGGCCAAATTAGCGAAAGATGGATATGATCCGAATTATGGGGGTAGACCAATGAAACGAGTCCTTCAAAGAGCCGTTTTGAATGAATTATCTAAAGCTATTTTATCAGGTAAAATCAAGAAAGATTCTGCGGTCATGATGGATTTAGACGCGTCAGGAGAGCTTATCTTTGAAAATATAGCGACGCCCGAACTGGCTTAAGTGAGCCTGCCCATTTCGTAACTCGATGATTATTTCTGGTGACTTGATGATTTTTTTCAAAAAAAAGCCAGCTTAAAAGCTGGCTTTTTAAATTAAAGCTGATTTTGCTTATGGGATCAACTCCTTGGAAAAATTCTGGAAACATACCGGTCTAGTAAATCGATATATCGCCTGTGTACCTACGGAAGTTGACCTTGAATCCGTTGTAGAAGGGAAAGGACCTCCATGTACCATGGCGCCCGATACTTCTACTCCGGTAGGAAAACCATTTAATAAAATACGGCCTACCTTTTGAGTCAATGCTTCTATTAAATCGTTTGCTTTCCCTAATTCATTTAATTCACCTTGTATAGTGGCTGTTAATTGACCTGGCAATTGATCAATAAAATCAATCATTTCCTCCATATTTTCTGCCACCACCGCTAAAGTACTAGGTCCAAAAACCTCTTCTAATACCTCAGGATTCTTCATGGCTTCTTTTGCACTCGTTTTAAATAGGGCAGGGGAAGGCAAAGCGGCAATCGTTAATTGCTGAACGCTCGCATGGCCAACTAATGATTTAGTTCCATGGGTATACGCATCTTTGATTCCTTTCGTCAAAAAGGTACCTAACGGCATGGTATTCAGTCGGCTGGCAACAAGATCTAGAAAACCTTCATCCGATTTTAATAGGATTAAAAGGCCTGGATTGGTACAAAATTGACCTACCCCCATGCAAACCGACTGGCTTAATCCGTCCGCCAGTGCTTCTCCTGCTATTTTTATTTTTTCTGATAGTAAAACAACGGGGTTGATACTACCCATTTCAGCATATACAGGAATAGGTTGAGGTCTGCGAACAGCTAAATCATACAATGCTTTTCCTCCTCGGTAAGATCCAGTAAAGCCTACTGCCTGAGTAATGGGATGAGTGACTAAATAGCCACCTATTTCATGACTTGTGGCATGAACCATGGAAAATACCCCATCTGGCATGTGTGTTTTCTGTGCTGCTTTTATAATCGCAGTACCTATCAATTCACATGTATTAGGATGGGCTGGGTGTGCTTTAAATACAACTGGACAACCTGCGGCCAGTGCCGACATAGTGTCGCCTCCAGCTACTGAAAAAGCCAATGGAAAATTACTAGCTCCAAAAATAACAGAGGGCCCTAGTGGAATTTGCT
>CANHXO010000133.1 GCA_947464595.1 Cytophagaceae bacterium | reverse complement strand
GGATGAAAAATAGGCCCACACAAAACAGCTTGCAATCCCCCATGTCCATCTATGAAGTTCACCTGGGATCATGGCAAAAAACATTAGACAATCAATACCTGTCCTATGACGACATCAGCCATAAACTAGTGGCCTATGTGAAAGAAATGGGCTTCACCCACGTGGAATTTATGCCCATCATGGAGCATCCTTACGCGCCTTCTTGGGGATATCAAATCACGGGATACTTTGCTCCCTCTTCGAGATTTGGAGATCCACAGGGATTCATGAATTTAGTAGAAAAGCTGCATGAAGCTAACATCGGGGTCATTTTAGACTGGGTCCCCTCCCACTTTCCAGGCGATGAGCATGGACTGAGGAATTTTGACGGCACCTGTTTATTCGAACATCCTGATCCTAAAAAGGGCTATCATCCCGACTGGAAATCGTATGTATTCGATTATGGAAGAAATGAAGTCCGTAGTTTTTTATTGTCCAACGCCGCTTTTTGGCTTGATCGTTACCACATCGATGGCCTACGGGTCGATGCCGTAGCCTCCATGCTCTACCTCGATTATTCCAGAAGTGAAGGAGAATGGGAGCCCAATGCCCTCGGTGGAAACCATAACCTTGACTCTATTTCATTCTTGCAAGACCTAAATTCACATTTATTTGCTGAATTTCCTGATATCCAAATGATTGCCGAAGAATCCACCAGCTACCCTGGAGTCACCAAACCTGTGCACCTTGGAGGTCTCGGATTTAGCCAAAAATGGATGATGGGTTGGATGAATGACTCACTCAGGTTTTTCCAAAAAGATCCCATTTATCGCCAACATCACCTAAATGAATTGACGTTTTCATTAATCTATGCCTTTGCCGAAAACTTTTGCCTTCCCCTATCTCATGATGAAGTAGTCTATGGAAAAGGAGCTTTGCTGCAAAAAATGCCAGGAGATGATTGGCAAAAATTGGCCAACCTTCGTTTGCTTTTCAGCGAACAATTTATGCACCCAGGAACTAAACTTATTTTTCAGGGAGGTGAATTTGGCCAACTAAACGAATGGAATCATGACCAAAGTATTGATTGGCATTTAACTAACTTACCTGAACACCAAGGAATTCAATTTACCATCAAAGCGCTCAATAAACTCTACAAACAAGAACCCGCCTTGCACTTAAAACAGTTCGAAAACGATGGTTTTGAGTGGATTGAAGGAAATGACCAAGGAAATACGGTCATCAGTTTTTTGAGAAAAGGCGAAACAGCCAAACAACAATTAATCATTATCCTAAACATAACGCCCATCCCAAGAGAAAATTATCGAATTGGCGTTCCACTACCCGGCATTTGGAAAGTAATCTTCAACTCAGACCAGGCAATTTATGGGGGTAGCGACTATCCCATTTCCGGTGCCACAATGACCGAATCCATCAATTGGCAAGGAAAAGCATTCTCCATTTCGACCAACCTCCCACCCCTCTCGGCCATCGTGCTAAAGGCCTAAAACAATAAAGACTCAGAAAAATTCCGAGCCTTTATTCAATCCGCCTAAGTAGTATTTTGGAAACCTTTCGGTTTTTACATCAATTTTGTACACAAAAATAGTAATTATTTCATATTTTAAAATATTTATTAGAATATTATTTTAATTTATATTCTTTTTCCAAGAACATCTTCCATATCAGATAATTCTACCTCGAGCGCTTTCGTCGAAATCGTGATTTCCCAAGCACTTAAGCCTAAGGCAATACTCATTCCTAATAAACCTAATCCGAAAAACCAACGAGCGATCAATTGCTCGTTCATAAACAATAGAAACATGCATACCACGCTCAAAATCAAACTGATAATCGCAATGATCTGCATGTATTGAATCAATGTCATTCGTAAACGTAAATTTTGAATCTGCTTTAAAATAGATTCTGCTGGATTCTGTTGAAACTTTTCATGTAATCCCCGGATTAAAGAGGCCATCGACATAAATCGATTCGTGAAGGCAATCATCAATAAAGAAACCGTTGAAAACAATAACGCTGGGGTACCTATGCCTAATTCCATAATTTATTTTATCCAATACTGATCTAAATACATACTCATTTCTTCTTTGATCTTTCTAGCTTCTCTGGCCGCCGAAACAGCTGTATCATCTCCCGCATAAATAATACCCCGTGAAGAATTAACCAATAAACCCACCTTTGAATTCATGGCATACTTGGCCACATCTGCTAAGCTTCCTCCCTGAGCGCCAACTCCAGGCACTAAAAAAAAGTGATCCGGGGCAATCGCACGCACATGCGCTAAATAATCCGTTCTCGTCGCGCCCACCACAAACATTAATTGGCCCGCGTCCCCCCACTCCATCGCCTTGCGCATCACACGCTCATAAAGCGGCACATTATTTTCATCACGAAGCATTTGGAAATCTTGACTTCCTTGATTTGAAGTTAAAGCCAACAAAATCACCCACTTATCTTCAAAGCTTAAAAATGGACTCACCGAATCTTCTCCCATATAGGGCGCTACGGTAATGGAATCAAAATTAAAGCCACTCGATGTAGGTTCAAAAAATGTCTGCGCATATTTTAAAGCCGTATTTCCGATATCCCCTCGCTTTGCGTCTGCTATCGTAAAAACATTTTTAGGAATATAATCCATCGTCTTTTGCAAAGTCTCCCACCCTTTTGGACCCAAAGCCTCATAAAAGGCAATATTGGGTTTGTATGCTACTGCATATTTCTCTGTCGCATCAATCACCGCTTTGTTAAAAGCAAAAATGGGATCCGGTTCTTTGTTGAAATTTGATGGAATTAATCGAGGATCAGAATCTAAGCCTACGCATAAAAAAGAGCCCTTTGATTCGATTTGTTGAACTAATTGAATTGAATTCATGTCGTTTTGAAAAGAAGGCTTTGTATTAATGCCTAAATATCAATAATTTTGACACAAATAAAGGTCTTTCCTACGCAAAATCAAACAAAGGTTGGCCAAAATTACCGGATTCTATGCAATTTATTAATCACCAACTCCCTGGAGTTATTGAATGTGTTCCAACCAAATTTTTTGACGATAGAGGACATTTTTACGAGTCTTACAACCAAAATTTGTTTTCGGCCAACGGCATATCAGAAAATTTTGTTCAAGATAATTACTCCTATTCCATCGCGGGAGTAATCAGAGGTTTGCATTTTCAAAAAGATCCACATGCACAAGGAAAACTCGTGCGTTGCATGACCGGAAAAGTAGTGGATGTTATTGTAGATTTACGCAAAAGCTCGCCAACCTTTGGGCAGCATGAAAAGTTTGAATTAACTGCAGATAAGGGCAATATGCTCTATGTACCCGTTGGATTTGCCCACGGATTTATTGCATTAGAAGAAACCATATTTGTCTATAAATGTACCGATTTTTGGAATAAAGGGGCAGAGTCAGGCATTCGTTGGAACGACTCTACTTTAGCGATTGATTGGACCCATGAAAACCCGATTATCTCAGATAAAGACCAAATATTACCTTTATTTGATTTAAACGAGACAATATTTAATTAATAATTGCTCAGAAAATTTTAATACCTTTGCAGCAATGACTCGCAAGCTGATTTTATCAAGCCCATTGTTGGAAATAACCATCTCAAGGTTATGCCAAGAGCTCATTGAAAATCAAAT
>CANHXO010000132.1 GCA_947464595.1 Cytophagaceae bacterium | reverse complement strand
GTTGGCGATAAAGGATTGACCGCCTTAGAGAATTTAAAATACTTAGAATCTGTCAATCTGTATGCAACCAAGGTTTCTGATGCGGGATTAATGAGCTTGGCCAAAATAAAATCCTTAAAAAGAGTGTACCTGTGGCAATCCAAAGTGACTGAAGCCGGGGTAGCCAAATTGAAAAGATTGAGACCTGGACTAATAGTCGATTTTGGCTTTAAAGGAAAATGGCCTTTGGAAATCGACACTGTTAAAGTGGAAGAAAAGGCTAAATAGTACGCATTATTTAGGGCAAAATCCCCGTTAGAAAATTCAATCGATTCTTGCGTGCTTGGGATTTAATACTTCTTATTATTTGGCAAAACACCAACAAATTGTTTAGACTTAAAATCATGAAAAATACCGTTCTCAACCTATTGGTTTTATGCATATTGGCACTGACCATAAACGATTTGCTGGGCCAAGTTATTTCACAAACAAAGTCTAAAACTGCTTCATCAAAAAACGTAATTATCCTTTATAGTGACGATCAAACATTTCGAACGATTCAGGCCTTAGGGAACAAAGAAATCAGCACACCTAATTTGGATAAGTTGGTGAAGAGCGGTTTAACATTCCAACAAGCACACGTGATGGGTGGACATCAAGGAGCAGTTTGTATTCCCTCAAGGGCCATGTTGATGACGGGTCGATATGTTAATCGATTGCCGGGCGATGGAAATGTAATCCCCGATAGCTTGGTCAGTCTCCCCGAAATTTTGCGCCAAAAGGGCTATACCACTTTTCACACTGGGAAATGGCATAGTGATAAAAATTCCTATGCACGCATGTTTTCAAAGGCCGACCATATCTTTTTTGGTGGCATGCACTTTCCCAAGGAAGGTGGACAAGAACATCCTCGAGTGAATCATTTTGACCCCACTGGTAAATATCCTGTAGAGAAAAGCTTTTTAAGTGAAACCTATAGTTCGTATTTATATGCGCAGACAGCCATTGATTTTTTAAGTAGCCAAGAAGCAAAAGAGAACCCTTTTTTCTGCTATGTGGCCTTTACTTCGCCACATGATCCGCGTACACCTACGGAGAAATATACGAAGAAATATGATCCGTCAAAAATTTCTTTGCCGCCTAATTTCCTGCCGGAGCATCCCTTTAACAATGGAGATTTAAATGTCCGCGATGAGCAGTTATTGCCGCATCCGAGAACCGAAAAAGCGATTAAAACAGATATTGCTGCGTATTATGGCATGATCTCGGAGCTCGACGAGCAGATTGGACGAATCCTATCGACGCTGGAAAAAGAAGGATTATTACAAAATACCTTGATTGTTTTTGCGGGAGATAATGGCTTGGCGATGGGCCAACATGGCCTATTGGGTAAGCAAAATTTATATGAGCATAGTATTCGTGTTCCCATGATTTTTTCGGGTCCTGGGATACCTAAAAATGTCCGAAATAACTCCTTTGTTTATTTAAGTGATATTACGCCCACCATTTATGATTATTTACAAATCAAAGCGCCCAAAACCGTGGAGGCAAAAAGTTTACAGGCGATTATTCGTAATCCAACGAAAGCTGTAAGAGAGCAAATTTATAATGTGTATGGGCATTGGAGCAGGAGTTTAAAAACGAAAGATGGCTACAAATTGATTTTGTATAATGTGGATGGCGTATTGACGAGCCAACTATTTAACCTGAAAACCGATCCCTGGGAAAAGCATAATTTGGCACAAGACAAAACTCAGCAAGGGAGGATTTTATCCATGCGTGAACGCTTGAAAAAGGAGATGTTGGAAAAGCACGATAACCTCCACATTGACCTTCCTGACTGGGGAAGGACTGCGAAGCAAAAGTCGTCGGGCAGTTAATTTTTCATCCGTATTTCTGAGGGCACATAACCGATTCGATGGCTCATCACATAGAGTGAATCTCCAGGATTAATCGGAAACGGTTGTGTATAAACTTTCCACGTTTCTTTCGCATTTTTTCTAAACCCAATGGAAGCGCCGACGGTTGGACACGATAATTGGGCTGTCCCATTCGCAATGGAAACGTTGGACTTTTCTGTTTTAGGTGGATTTGGCTCCCCATTCCACCATTTCTTGATCATCTCTAATTCTGGTTTTGCACCTAAGTCGCCATATTGTTTGATCCAGGCTAAATGCTTCCCTCTCAGTTCGATTAATTTATCTTTATAGGTGGGGTTATTGGCCAAATTATTAAATTCATGTGGATCATTTTGGGTGTCAAAAAGTTCCTCTACCGCCTTCGAAGGCCTAAACCATTTCATTTGAGTTTCATTCAATTTACCCGCATTTTTAAGTGCTAGCATATGTAACATCAACGGATTTTGAAGTCGGTATTTAATATTTTGATAGTATGATTTTTCAGGCATGTAATTGCGAATGTACTTAAATCGGCCATCGCTCACTGCACGAACTCGGTCATATTCGGAGTCCATGCGATCACGAGCTGCATAAATATATTGCCGTTTTGTTTTCGCTTTTTGGCTCCCCAAAAATGCTTGGCCGTGGATGGTTTTAGGCAATGCTACTCCAGCCAAAGAAAGGACGGTAGGCCCAAAATCTACAAAACTGACCAACTGGTTATCTACTTTTCCTTTGGGCAAATTAGGTGCCTTGATCAGCAAAGGGACTTTCAAACCTCTTTGGGATAACTCACGCTTTACAAATGGCATTCCATCGCCATGATCACTGTAAAAAAAGATGATGCTTTCTTCGTACAATCCATCCTCCTTTAATTGATTGATAATCTCGCCAACTTGTTGGTCCATCACCATCACATTTGTCAAAAAACGAGCCATGGTTTTACGACTCACCGAATCATCTGGATAAAATGGCGGCACCATGACGTCTTTGGGATTAACCAGAAGAGGCTGTTTTTCGCGCACCCATACTTGGGATTCATGCGTGGTCTCTATGTTGAAGACTGAGAAGAAAGGCTGATTTTTATCTGGGCGTTTACGCCAATGAGCCTTCTTGCTACTCTCGTCCCATGCGGTTACAGGTGCGTCAAATTGGTAATCTTGTTTGGCGTTATTGGTGCAATAATATCCAGCCATTCGCAAGTATTCTGAAAAGCATTTAACGCCGGCAGGGATGACGGCCGAATAAGGCTTTAGGCCTTTTGGATAATCATCTAATGCGTTGGCCGAATGACCTAATGTCCGCATGTTATGTCCGCCAATAGCGGTTTGATAATTGCCTGTAATGATCGCGCAACGGCTTGGGGCGCAAACTCCAGCGGTCGAATATACTTGGGTATACCGCACGGCTTCTTTGGCTAATTGGTCTAAAACGGGGGTTTTCGCCACTTTCTCTCCATAAGAACCGAGGTGAGGAGACATGTCTTCACATACAATCCATACGATGTTAGGTTTTTTATTCGGATTTTGTGGATTTGCAAATAGCCCTGATATAGAAAACAGGGTACAAAAAATTATGAGTATATTTCGCATGATTTAAACCAATTTTGACACAATGAAAATACTAAAATATTTTCCCCTTTTCCTAATTTTCTTTTCGATAGAAAGTAAAAGCCAATTTGTTCCGATTTCAAATGACTGGTTGGTTCAACCCATTCAACGAAAATCGAGCATCGTTCAAAAAGAAAATCACATTGTTTTGGACAATGGACTTGTCAGGAGGGAATTTTATGTAGGCAAGAATTTAGCTTGCTTTAGTTATCTAAATTTAAGCAATGGCCAACAGCTTTTACGGGCCATTCAGCCTGAGGCAAAGATTCAATTGAATG
>CANHXO010000131.1 GCA_947464595.1 Cytophagaceae bacterium | reverse complement strand
ACACCAAGTTCTTCTTCTTCTTCTTCTTCTTCTTCTTCTTCTTCTTCTTCTTTTTATTTTGTAATTGCTTTGCAGTTCGGATTATTTATTTAGATTCGAATCAAGACGAAATTTTCTGTCAAATGTAACCTAATCTTTCGTTTCTCGAAGCTATTGAAACTGTTTAAGGTTTTTGAATCAGGTTTTCATAAAACTTAGAAAT
The DNA here is from genome assembly GCA_947464595.1 of Cytophagaceae bacterium. Taxonomy (GTDB): domain Bacteria; phylum Bacteroidota; class Bacteroidia; order Cytophagales; family Spirosomataceae; genus Aquirufa. Next base: position 3,608 of record CANHXO010000131.1, on the reverse strand, counting down.
CATTTCACTTCTTTTTGCAGCAGATAGCTTTCGCTTGAATAATAATGAGCCATTTATATGTATTATTTAAATAAATTATTCATAATTGAATTAATGTGGAGCTTTTTTAAGGCTAAACTTGGTCTATAATCTGAAAGTTGAAATTGATTGCGTAGAAATCCATTATTTCAAAGCCGATGAATTCAATTTAAATCTGAATTGATCTTGAAATTTAAAGATTTTGTCATTGAATTCAGTTAATGTTCGTCTATGTAAATTTAAAAGTGTTTCCAGCTTAGTACTTAATTCAAAATGTAAAAAATACATAGGGTACTTTTTCCCTATCAATTGTTTACACTTTGTTCTTAATTAAAATTCTAGTCCACAATTACATCTTGTATTCGCCTAGAAGCTCTTTTTATGGGGCTAGGTTTGTATCCACGAATTACGGTGCATAATGCTATTCAACGAGAGAAGAAAAATGCAATGCTCGAAAATTCGTGGATTTTTAATCAACGTGTTCTAACAAACAATACGTTCTAAAACCTTTTATACGTTCTAATCATTTTTAAAATGAAAACACTTGTAAACCTAAAAAACAAGCTACTAATTCTAGCTTTAATTGCCATGCTGATTTTTTCAGCAATGGTCAGTTCCAGGGCTCAGACCTATTCTTTGAGTATTGGGTCCAATTTTTCACAGTTTAACTTTTTAAATTCTGATGGAATTCCAATAGACTTCATGAAGCGCGGAAGTGGTACACATTTTCAAATTGGTGCGGATTATCGATTGTTGGATACGACTAAATTTTCAACTCAATCTACGGATCAAGCCATTTATTTTGGCCAACATAAGCGTTTGGCCTCTTTGCTCAGTGTACTAAAATTCGATATTAGTATGGAATCGAATCAGTACAATGCAGTTGGCGACATTCAAAATATAGATTTTAATTATCAAACAAATTTTGTCGGGCTTTCCTCGGGCTTCGGTTTTCAAATACCCCTTTTGGCCGGTTTTTCTATCACGGCGCAAGGAAGAATATCAGGGCAGAAAATTGTACAGGGGAACCAACAGATTTCGACTAAATATTATGATTTGACGACTGATGCTCAATTTTCTCCCATTCAGGTAATGTTGGGTTATTCGGTTGAAGTTCAGAAAAAAATTGGTGAAAAATTAGGAGCGTTTGTTGCGTTCCAACAAATGAGAACGAATCATCCTGTTAATCTGGGATCGACCACTTTGAATTTTCAACCCTCATCCATCTCTTTTGGAATTAAAATTTTAAAATAAATACCTCCGTGTTCTAATTTTTTTATGATGAAAAACTTTTTACTTACTCTATCTCTATTGTTCGTGTCTTTGATTTCCTTTGGGCAATTACGAACTTTAAATTATCAAGCCGTTATACTCGATCCTAAGCCGATTGAAATACCTGGGACCAATATTACGGGTCAGCCTTTGAAAAATGGGAAAGTAAATGTTCGGTTTGCTTTAATATCTTCTTCAGGATCAGTGGATTACGAAGAAAACCATGAAACCACAACAGATGAATTTGGCTTAATAAACCTGACTATTGGTAGTGGATTGGTCAATGCTTCTGGAATTGCATCCAACAGTAATTCGATTACGTATCGAACTTTTGACTCCATTAAATGGGATTCTAACGTAAAGCAGTTAAAAGTTTCATTAAGTTTTGACAGTGGGAAAAAATATACGAATGTAAGTATACAACCCTTTAATTATACCGCTTACGCATTTTATGCGGAATCTGTTGAATATAAAAATGTGAGGGAATCCCCTACTACCCTATCATTTTTCAATAATGATGTAGGGTTTATTGTGAGTAAAGATTTAGATCCAATGAAAAATCAAATGGATCAAAATCAAAAGGATAACATGTCCAAGTTTTTAATCATCAATCAATCACTTTCTGAATCTGATAAGAAAATTGCTGATAATTTGAATGAAATTGCGGCAACTAAATCTAAAATGGGCGATATGTCCATTACTGTTTCCAATCAAGGAAATCAAATCAACGAACAAAATAATCGAATTAATTCAAATCAAGAGAAGGTCTTGGGCCAAATTAACGAACAAAATAATCGAATTAATTCGAATCAAGAGAAGGTTACGGGCCAAATAAACAATTTAAGTAGCCAGATTGTAACGACCGAAACAAAGGTTCAGAATTTAGAAAATTCGTATGAAAATGTAGGAAATAAATCCAATAATATACAATCGGACCAAGCAAGTACCAATCGGTATCCCTCGGTTAAAGCTGTCAAAGATTATGTAGATAAAGCCACACAAGGAGTCGCATTACAAGCTACAGTGAACGGAAAAGAAGATAAAACGAGTAAGTCGACTAACATAAAAAATGATAAAAACCCTACAACTAACTATCCTACTGTTGAGGCAGTTAAGTCTTATGTATTAGAATCAGCTTTAGGAATTGACACCAAAATTATCATTGACGGAAAAGAAAATGTTTCCAATAAATCAAGGGATATTAGTGCAGATGCAAACTCAAATGATAAGTACCCTACGGTAGCTGCGATAAAGCAATATGTCGATGAGTCTACCATCGGGAAATCCATTATGGCTACGATTGAGGGTAAGGAGGATGTGAAGTATAAAACCAATGACATCACAGAAACGAATGTGAATTATTACCCGACGGCTAAAGCTGTTAAGCAATATGTTGATAAAGCAACAATTAAGTCTTTAACGAAGGAGGTTCAAACCATTAGTATTAATGATGCCAAAACGGTTATCTCATTGAATGGTGGGGACGAAAAAAGTGAAATCATTTTGCCTGTGGTTCCTTCTGCAGAATCGAATGTATTAGGAATTGTGAAGTTGGCGGGTGATTTGGCGGGCGAAGGTACAACGGCATCTGCGCCTAAGATCTCTACTTCTGCGATCACGACGACTAAAATTGCTGATAATGCTGTTAACTCAGCAAAAATTGCTGCAAACGCAGTTAGTTTACCTAAAATTGAAGAAATAGCCCCCAAAGCAATTCTGGGTAATAAATCTACGGAAAAAGGGAATGTTGGTGTTTTGACTTTAGGAACAGGTCTTTCTATTGATTCAGACGGAAAATTAAACTCAACAGGTGGAACTGTGACTGGTGTATCTGGATCAACGAATAGAATAAAAGTAACAACTGAGGATCAAAAAACACCAGTAGTTGATATTTCTGAAAACTATGTAGGTCAAAATACCATTACGACTGTGGGTACCATAACTAGCGGTACTTGGAATGGGTCTACCGTTGAAGTAGCCAGAGGAGGAACGGGTACCACTTCATTAGCTACGGGTTATGTGAAGGGAAATGGAACTTCCGCCCTTTCTACCGTATCTAAAATACCTGTTGCTGATGTAACTAAAGGAGAATCTACGGATAATAAATCTACATCCACAGCTTTGGGTACCAGTGATACGGAATATCCTACTCAAAATGCGGTTAAAACGTATGTAGACAATGCGACCAAAAATGCATTGACCTCTGAGGTACAAACCATTAGTATTAATGAATTGAAGACCGTCATCTCTTTAACGGGTGGAACTCAAACGAGCACGATTACATTGCCTGTAGTACCTGAGGCGAAAGCTGATATTTT
>CANHXO010000130.1 GCA_947464595.1 Cytophagaceae bacterium | reverse complement strand
TAAATGGGGCAAACAATTTATAAATGCGAGAGGTTTATACGGTAATTTTATCAAGAACCTTTATTTAAAAATAATTATTATTAATTTTAAAAATTAAGTAAGTACCTTTTCAGAGGACTTTAAATCGAATCTATCAATATTTAAAATAAAAAATTATGGCTACGTACGAATGTAAATCTTGTGGAATGGCAGTCAATGCCTCTTGTGCAAAATGTGATCAACCTTTAGAAAATGATATGTTGACCTTGCCGGATGGCAAACAAGTGCAAATTTCTATTTGCCGTTCATGTGAAGGTAAAATCAAATCACCTCAATGTTGCGGAGCAGATATGAGTTGCTCAATCTAATGCGCATTTTTATTCTGAGTTAAATGATCAAGGAAGGTGAAAACCTTCCTTGATTTTTATATTTAAACCAATAAAATCTATAATCTTCATTGAATACATGAAAAAATTCTTGTTTTTGATGCTATTGGGCTTTTCTGCGGTAGCTCAAACAAAATCTGATCTTCAAGGAGCTGTGCGTCTTTTTGACCTTGAGTTTTCAAGCCAAGAGTTAGACACGCTCCATTCGGATGTCCTGGATAATTTGGCGAATTACAAGGCTATGCATCAATTAAGTCTTAATAATAATGTCCCTTTGAGTCTTTGGCAAAATCCTGCACTGCCAGGAATGAAATTTGAAATGAAACAAAGGCCTCTTGTTTGGCCTCAATCAATCACTAAATTGCCTGCAAGAAAGACAGATCTGGCTTTTTATTCGATCGGCCAATTAGCTTACTTAATTAAATCCAAACAAATTACCTCCCTTGATTTAACACGTTTTTTTATCGAACGGATTAAGAAATATGGAGATACTTTACAATGTGTTATTAGTTTGCAAGAAGAGATCGCGCTCGATCAGGCAAGGCAGGCCGACCGTGAAATTACTGCAGGTAAATACAGAGGTTTACTTCATGGGATTCCCTATGGGTTAAAGGATTTGTTTGCCATCAAGGGCACTAAAACCACCTGGGGTGCGGCTCCGTTTAAAGATCAGAGAATAGAAGAAGATGCTTATGTATACCAACGCCTTCGAGATGCAGGTGCGGTGTTAGTGGCTAAATTTTCTTTAGGGGCATTGGCCATGGGCGATTATTGGTTTGGAGGAAGAACAAAAAACCCATGGAATTTAAAATATGGTTCATCTGGTTCTTCTGCAGGATCTGCATCTGCTACGGTGGCTGGTTTAGTGCCATTTGCGATAGGTACTGAAACTTGGGGTAGCATCATATCACCTGCTACGATTTGTGGGGCAACAGGCTTGAGGCCAACGTTCGGGAGCGTGAGTCGTTCGGGTGCTATGGCCCTAAGCTATAGTTTAGATAAAATTGGTCCCATTTGTCGCTCGGCAAATGATGCTGCGATCGTTTTTAGTTATATCCATGGAACCGATGGACAAGATTTAGCAGCCGTAAATCGTCCATTCAATTATGATGCAAATCGTTCTGTAAAAGGAATGAAAATTGGATATGCCAAAAACTATTTTGATAAAATTAAGGATACCACTCGGAATGAATGGAAGGTTATTCAGTTATTGAAAAAGCAGGGGATCCAAGTCATCCCGGTTGATTTTCCAGATTCAACTGCCTATCCTTTTAACATGATGGATATCGTGATTGCCGCTGAATGTGGTGCTCAATTTGACGAATTGACTCGAAATAACATCGATGATTTATTGACCCGACAAACAAAATCGGATTGGCCTAACCAGTTTAGAACCTCCCGATTTGTGCCCGCCGTGGAATACATCAATGCCCAAAGACACCGGTATTTATTGATGCAAAAAGTGAATGCCGTAGTTTCCCAATTTGACGCGATCATTTGCCCTTCCCGGGGTGGCGGAAATCAATCGGCCATCACGAATTTAACAGGGCATCCTGTCGTTTGTGTCCCCAATGGTTTTGATTCAAAAACGAATTTGCCCACTGGGATATCATTTGTGGGTAGGCTGTATGATGAAGGAACTATTCTTCGCATTGCCACCTATTACCAAGATCTTACCCGTTTTGAGGAAGCCCATCCAAAACAATTCATGCAAGATTAATGATTCAATAATCGATTTTTTCAAATAAAACCTCTTTTAAATGAACGATTTTTTAAAAACAAAATCCTTTGCTTATGCCCTTCTATTGATTGGCTTTTGCAGCATAAATCAATTATGGGCTCAATTACCATCTCCTAATTTTATCGTGGGGGATGCCTTGCCCAATGCCCCAGAACTAGCTCCTCGTGGAAAATATGCGGTGGGTGTTCGTACCCTAGAAGTGATCAATAAAAATCAGGTCGATGTGTTAAAATCAAAAGCTGGTATCGATCCCTTGTATGACCGTTCGTTGACGATTGAAGTTTGGTACCCAGCAGTAATTCCCACGGGCCAAAAAGCATTGGAAACGTATAAATCTACTTTAGGGCTTTTCAACGACCCAAAGCGACCTTTGATTCCTTATACATATTTGGGGCGTGCGCTGAGGGATGCGCAACCCGATCGTTCAGAAGGTAAATATCCATTAGTCATCGTGTCACATGGCTATCCAGGATCTCGATTGTTGCTCAGTTACTTAACTGAAAATTTAGCTTCTAAAGGTTATATAGTGGTTTCAATCGGTCATACAGAATCCACGTATAGTGATCGGGCTGGTTTTCAAAGTACTTTACTGAACCGGTCTAAGGACGTATTGTTTGTATTAAATCAGATGACTGCCTTTTCCGACCAGGGAAGTAAACATTTTTTATCAGGCATCGTGGATACTGAAAACACGGGCATTGTAGGATATTCCATGGGTGGTTACGGTGTGTTGAATGTGGCAGGTGCGGGATATAGTCAAAAAATGGATTCCACTTTTGCCACTCTATCAGGAGGAAGTCATGCGATCAGAGTTCGTCTGGCGGGCCAACCAGAATACTTGGCATCGTTGGATCCAAGAATCAAGGCAGTGGTTGCATTTGCTCCTTGGGGTATGCAAAGGGGTGCTTGGGATAAAGAAGGATTAAAGGGTTTAAAGACTCCTACCTTTTTTATTGCAGGAAGTTTAGATGATGTCTCCGGATACGAAGATGGAATTAAAGCGATTTATGATGGGGCAATTTATGCCAATAGGTATTTATTGACCTATCAAAATGCGCGTCATAATGTGGCGCCCAATCCACCACCTGTTGAAACTTTGGCTGAGGGAGTAAATCCCAATGAGTACAACCATTACTCAGAACCCTCTTGGAATGAGTACCGTTTGAATAATAATAACCAACATTTTGTGACGGCATTCTTAGGGATTCATTTGAAAAAATTGGATTACATAAAATATTTGGATGTTCAGAAAAATTCCAATGATAAGCTTTGGAAAGGCTTTAAGCCAAGGTATTCCACGGGAATGGAACTTTTACATGCGATGCCCAATAAGTAAAAGGATCCGATCTGAATCAAATAAAAAATCCACCTTTATGGGTGGATTTTTTATGTCAAGAAAAGCGAATCTTATTTTGAATAATCCGAAAATGTATCGCTTGCTGTTTTACTTCTAAGTTCAATTTTAGGATTAGTGATCCAAAAATCATCTAAGTTTTCAATGGTTCTGTTACCAATGGTCAATCGTATTACATTTTTTCCAGCGACTAAGTCCTGAGTAGTTAAAATAAAACTAAGCTTAGCGTGGTCATTTCCTACCGGTGAATTGACCACCAAATCAGTTAAGCCTTTTACCTTAAAGAAATGAAATTTAGTGGATGCCGCTAACGATGGGAAGTATATGTTAGCATGAATTGATTTTCCATTGACATATATCTCT
>CANHXO010000129.1 GCA_947464595.1 Cytophagaceae bacterium | reverse complement strand
GGCAAAAAAAGGTGTTATTGGGCTTGCATGCTTGAATTAAATAGGAAACTGACTTGACATTTAACAACTCACAGCCCTCAGGATCAGCTTCACAGGTATCTACATTGGTCATCGCCGCAGTATGAATTACTGCGTCTGGTTGATAGGTTTTAAAAACCTGCAAGACTTCAGCTTCCTTGGTGATGTCTAGCGAAACATAGGTATAGTTTAAATTCTCAGTGAGTCGGTTGGGACCTTTGGCCGTGGCGATCAATTTAATTTCAGGAAACTGGCTCAACAAGTGAACGAGTTTTTGACCCAAAAGGCCATTAGATCCTGTAATTAAAATTGTTTGTTCCATACTATTTTATAACGCAATTTGCCTTCTAATTTCCTTTAATAAGTCAGCGGCCCCTGCGTCAATTAAGTTATTTGCTATTTTTTGACCCAATTCAATCGGATTTTTTCCTGCAAGAGAAAACTCAATTTTTTGTTGGCCATCTAAGCTTAAAACTCCTCCTGTCAAATTTACAATATCTTTTTCAATTTGAGCGTACCCATAAACAGGGACACTGCAGCCTCCGTCTAATTTTGACAATAGTTCTCTTTCCGCTAAAATACAAGTCTCCGTACTTTCATGATTGCAAGCGGATCGTATGATGTTTTGTAAATCGGACGACAAGGTTTTCGCACATTGTATCGCTACTGACCCTTGGCCCACTGCGGGTATAAATTGGTCTAAAGGCAAGTGCTCGGTGATAAAGTCCGACATATCCATTCGAAATACCCCTGCATATGCTAAGATCATTGCATCACAATCGCCATTTTTCAACTTTTCCAATCGTGTTTGTAAATTACCTCGCATCTCTACGGGCTTTGATTGAGGAAAATAATGTCCCAAAAATGCCCTTCGGCGAGTGGATGAGGTGCCTATTCGACACGCTTGCTCAGTATTGAGTTTGAAGTTTGGATGTAAGCTAAGAACTACATCATGTGATTTTTCTCTTTCTGTAAAGGCAATTAATTGTAAATCTTCAGGAAGCGTTGACGGGAGATCTTTGGCCGAATGCTGGGCAATGTCAATTTCTCCATTTCTCAACATCTGTTCTAATTCTTCAGTAAATACCCCTTTTGATCCAATTTTCGAAAGTGATCGATCTAAAATTTGATCTCCTTTCGTTGATATCGCAATTAATTCATAGCCAAGTCCCGCCTTTTGTAAATAAGCCCCTATGTAATTTGCTTGCCAAATCGCTAGAGCAGAACTCCGAGTCCCTATTTTAATTTTTCGCATGGAAAATTCTGATTAATTGTAGCGAAAGATCTAGGTGTAGCATTTTAGCTCGTGCATTTCTTTCCAAATGATAATGTACTTCTGAAACTTTTTCACTCATTTTTGCAATGGCATCCCCCGTTAATGTTTTTGAAAAATTCTCGATGAATCCACGTTCTTTTTCAAGCGATTTTATCAACTGAGATGTTCCTGAAATTTGGTATAAACATTGCCTAAATATATGCAATGTGTGTTCCAACACACTTTTTTGATCTTCTTTGGAAAATGCGTCAAATTGATCTGCCAACAACGAAATTTTGATCAAATTTTTTGAATAGACAGCCCGCATCCATTCGGCAAACCAAGTAGTTGCACTCATATTTTCATTGACCGCTTTTTCTAATGCCCACGAAATATTTCCTTCGCAGGTAATAGCTAGTTGCTGGGCCTTTTCAAGTTCAATACCAGTTTTTTGAGTCAAGAAGGGGGCTAAATCTTCTTCGTCGACGGTTCCCACATTAATGCGTTGTGTTCTCGATATAATCGTTGTGAGCAATTTTTGAGGATCCGAACATATCAAAATAAACAAGGTAGATGAAGGAGGTTCTTCTAGTGTTTTCAATAAAGCGTTTCCAGATGACAGATTAAGGGTTTCTGCATTCCAAATAAACACAATTTTAAAGGGGGCTTCAAAAGGCTTTAAGCTTATTTTTTGAATTAACTTTCTCGTTTCTTCTACAGGAATATTTCCTTGTCTATTGCCTTCCGCACCTAAATAGGTTAACCAGTCGGCAATTGTGCGATAAGGGGATTCCAACATGAATTTTCTCCATTCAGGCAAAAATGCATCCGACTCAGCTTCTTTGACCTTTTTTGTAGTGATTGAAGGGAATAGATAGACGATATCAGGATGTATTCCTTTATGGACTTTTTGGCAGCTAGAACAAGTTCCACAAGCATCATCGCCATCTTTTTGAGTACAGAATAAATAGGATATAAATGCTAATGCCATGGCTGTTTGCGCACCACCAGTGGGACCCTGAAATAATTGGGCATGTGCGATGTGCTGATTTTGCACGGCATTGCTCAATTGTTTTTTGATCACATGTAAACCTGGAATGTCCTGAAATCGCATGGAGGATTATAAGAAAGTACTAATTTCGGAAAGATGCTTCCTCTTTCCAAATTTGTTCAATGAGTTCGGCCGAATTTTCTGGTAATTCTTGGTTTTTTGCTTTTGCCCATTTTTTTGCGTTAGCTAATGCTTTCTCGAATTCATATTTTTTAACGTTGGGATACTCTCCCCATGTCAACGATGGGATGAATTTGGGTAAAAATTGATGGCCACTGATGTTACAATGGTTGCCCACGACCGTCCCTGTATTAAACCTTGTTCCAATCCCAGTTGTGACAAAATCCCCCATGATGACTCCGAGGGATTTGGTATTTGTCTTTCGGGGCTTTGCTGTGGGATAGTCAAATATGTCTACTAAATTCAAATCGTTTTTTACGTTAGACGTGCAAGTCATCGCTCCCCAGTTGCAAAATGAGCCTATAATCGACGAACCTGCATACCCATCGTGTCCCTTATTTGAATAAGGATAAAAAATGGAATGACTAATTTCACCCCCTACCTTACAATGAGGAGCTATCGTAGTATATGGCCTTATTTTGGCTCCTAAATTGGTACAAGAATGATCTAAAATAGCCGCTGGTCCTTGAATTAACGTGCCTATCTGTATGTTGGCATGTTTGCCAATGTAAATAGGACCTTGGCTTGCATCCAATATACTGCCTTTCACGTCTGCCGTGGAATCAATAAAGCAATTTTCGGGTTGGATGATCGTATTTCCATGGGCTTTTAGCTTTTCATGGTCAAATGCCTTAGGTTTTATTTCTTTTTTTAATAAATCGATATTCAATGATAAGAGATCCTCAAATTTTGTAAAAAATAGTGCTTGTGTTTGCGAGTTTTCGCTGACCCAATGGTTCGTTGGCTTTTCCAATCCCCGATAAGCTAGTAGCTGTCCTTGAAAATATAAGCCGATTTTTTCTGGTAATTTTTCCAATTCTTGGATGAGTTCTTGGCTTGGGATAACGGAGCCTAAAACGTTTAGGGTATTAGGGGTGAGGGTTGCCGCGCCCCAACTAACTTTGGCATCCGTTTCAGCACTCCATTTTTCATGAATTTTAGATAAACCAATCCAATGCTCTGCCAAGCTACGTATATAGCTGAGCGGTCGTAGATTTTGGATGATTTTTGGATCGTCAAAAAGATGTATGGCTTTATCCATGTTGCAAATTATAAAAAAAGCCTCAACAATATTATTGAAGAGGCTTTCATATATGACGTTGAAGAAACTTAGCTCTTCGCGTAACGCTTGTTGAATTTATCTACACGTCCTGTTGTATCTAATAATACATTTTTACCTGTATAGAATGGATGTGATTGTGAAGAAACCTCGACTTTATAAACCGGGTAAGTTGCACCTTCAAATTCGGTTGTTTCTGTTGTTGCAGCGCAAGAACGAGTTAAAAACTTGTAATCTGAAGATAAATCATGGAATACGACTTCTTTGTATTCTGGATGGATG
>CANHXO010000128.1 GCA_947464595.1 Cytophagaceae bacterium | reverse complement strand
TATTTGGGTCAAAAATCCATTGATGATAGCCTCATATATATTTATTAATCCCAGTATTAAATACCGCCCATCGATTATATAAAGATGTAGATACTTCTTATCTTAAAAGATTCAGACTATACCAAAAAGAATTTTTCATATTTATTTGTTTTAGGTTTCATTCATTTTTAATAAAGCAAACTAATCTGTTTTCTACTTTTACTTATTTAGCTTCATAACGTTTGATATACCACAAAATAACTAGGATTCTTTATCCTTAGTTGCCTCCAGCAATGGCCTTGTGCTTCGGTCTAATGAGTCATGAATTAGTTGTTCCTCCGTGGCTCATCCTACCTGTCCAATAGGTATATTTAAATTTATTGGCATACAACCTAGGGTAGGTAGTTAACAAACCACTGCTCTTTTCTTTATTGAAATCAAACGTCTCAATTTTTCAAAGATTAATAAAGAGTACTTAGGCAATGTAAAGAAATTCTCAAAGAGCTCATTTTCAAAAAACATACCGTTAAATAATTATGGAATATCTTCCATGTGATTTTTTAATGATTCTGCTATATTTGATTAGCCAATATTTCTTTGGAAAATTTGATCAATTAGCAGTTATTGAAGAACTGAAAAAATCAAAATAACGTTTAAAATTATACTCAATATGAAAAATTCTAAATTTAAGGTAATGTTCAGCGCAGCTGTATTAGCTGCTATTTTATCAAGTTGTAACGCAACAATGCATACGGTAGGAACGGGGGGCAGTGGCGATTGCAAATCACCAAGTGCATATGATGCAAAAAAGAAAGAATGGTATTTGTTGTCTGGATTAATACCGCTTAATCGAGTTGATTCTAAGGATCTTGCAGGTGGGGCGCAAAATTATACAATTAGAACGACAACTAGCTTTGGTGATTATTTAATCTCTATTCCCGGCTCTATCTTACTCGGATTAAAGACTCAAACCATTAGGGTGTCCAAGGGTAAATAATTTTTTTAATGAATAAATCAAAGGTATAAAATTGTGTTGTAGCTCTGATTGATCATTTAAATGAATATGAGTCATATAAATAGTATCATGCTTATTTATATGATTCATATTCATTACTGTCATTGAATACAAATAAATCACTCCTCCTTTTTGCTTATCTTATCCACACTCACCTGACGATTGATTTTCCCAAAAACCTGTAAAAAATAATTCCCCACGAAAAGACTTGATAAGTCCTTTATCTACACAACATCCACCTCAAACGGATATCCTTTTATTTTACAAGAGTGAAAGCAAATCGGATAGCACGAAAAAAAATCAATCTTATTGATTAACCTCAGCGACCAATTGTCCCATCATACCCATCCCAAATTGAAGAATCGTTCCTTTTGTTTTTCTTTGAAATGCCTCACCTCCTTCTTTCATGTTTGAATGAGCCACTGCCGGCAAAAACCCATCCGGAGTAAGTTTACGATATAGCGCATCTAAAGATTTATGGACGGATACCTTTTCAGTATAACCGAGCCAACCTCTTCGAACCCCTATTGCCATAGCAGCAGCAATACCAGCCGTTCCGGAGGTTTCGGGCGCACTTTTAGGGTCATCCGCAAAGACTAACCAAAGGCCATCTTGGCCTTGATAGGGAATTAAATACTGTGCTACACGTTGTAATTCAGCGATTAAGTCAGCTGGAGGATTGGGTAAAATATCAAGGCTTTTAGCTAAACCTAAAAAATACCACGCAACACCTCGCGACCAAAGTTTGTAAGTACGCTCTGGTATGGCATTTTTATAATGTCTAAGCCAAATTGCTCCTTCCTTATCGACTAGTCTATCTCTTCTTAAGCGCAATTGAAGTATTGCCTTTTCAGCTAAATCTGGCCGATTGAGCTGTCTGGCCAACACAGCTAAGGGCCAGGCAACCGTATAACTTCCTTCAGCAGCAGTTTGTATCCCATCTATGATTCCGCCTTCTTCGTCCTCTTTTTTTAACCAAAAATCAAGAGCCTTATTAATTTCAGGATGATTTGGATTTTTAAATGCTAATTGTGCAATGCATAAAGTTGCTTCAATACTTCCATCCATTTTAGGGACTTTGCCCTGCTCAAAAATGAGATTTAAATGATCATCCAAGGCTTTTTGATAAGGATTATTTGATTTAAATTTATGTGAAAGTGCAGCTAAACCATCTAAAACGCAACCTTCCTGCCAGCCAAAGTTGGTCAAGCTACCTCGAGATGCCAATTGATTTAAAAAAGCATTTTGGGGCAATGACTTCTTTTCAACACTTAATAAATGTGGGTAAAATGCTGGTGGTATTTCATGGGAAGGAGAGAAAATGGTCACTGGCTTACCTTTTCCTCTACAAATTATCTTTAAACCATTTTTCAAAACGGCATTTAAATGAGCCATAGGAATTTGGAATTCAATGATTTGAAATGAAGCTGATATGGACAAATCCATGGTACCCAGTAGTTTATTCTTTGATGTCAAAACTTCAAGGTATTGAAATGTCCTTTGCTCTGAAACTAAACAAAGCCTAAAATGGGGCTTATTACCCAATGATTGAGCTTTCACTCCTTGCCATCTGAAAAATAAATAACTAGTTGAGTCATCTGTCTGAATCGTTATACCTTTAAATGGTAAATTAATGCTACTTAAACTTTGAAATTCTTTTACTTCTCCAGTACCACTAATCGCTGGAATGAGATATGGGTTAAAGTTTGACTGAGCCCATAAATCATGCCCGATTAACAAAATAATAGTGAATATGATACATCTAATTAATCGGAAAACTGACTTCATTCTACTTTAATTTTTAATAATTCGCAAAGAACTCCCCAAAATGGCAAGTAGAATAGGTATGAATAAAATAATTGTTATTGCTAATCTTTTCATCATTTCATCATCAGACTTATTTTCTACTTTTATTCTCATAGGTTAGTTTAAAAATAAGCAATTCCTAAGAAATAGGTGTTGCCGTTCTAATTTTGCTGTTAATTGACACACCTATTTTGTTGGTAGCATACATGCTTAATTTCATATTCCTTCGCAATTCCATTCGTTAATCATAGCCGTGATAAAGATACATCGCACCATAAGTCCAATTTGGACCTTTCAAGCCCGGGTAATTAAATCGGTCCATCATTAATGCCATATATCGAAATGGATAGCCTTCTGGCAATTGAACTACGTTAGGCCATACTCTTGTGCCAGATATTTCATCCCAAGGGGGTAAATCCAACTGCAAACTACCTACTTCCTGGAGCCCAGGATAACGGTATATATATATTTTCCGATCAGAACTACCTGAAAAACAAAACAGTTGATCGCCTATTTTTTGAATGGATGTGCCCGTTGAGTTATGTGCAACGGGACCCGCAATTTTTTTATATCCTTTGTTCCAATCATCCGATTCCAACACCACAGCTTTGTAGCCATTCAGATTTTCACACGTTAGCATGCGCCATTTATGTGCCGTGGAATCAAATAATATATGTGGGTCTTCAATATCTCCCACCATGTCAATAGGGACAGCGGCCATGATCGAGAAGCCAAATCGAGGATCCTTTTTACTCTCAATAGCAAGCAGCTGTTTTTTCTCTTGACTAGGATTCGCAAAAGCACTGAACCCTGTCGTTAATCCACGCCAAACCTTATTTTTTCTGTCATAAAATAGATGCGAAGCCACCTCATTCCTTAAAATTCCATCATTGCGATCAAACAAAATGATTCCCTCAAGCTTGACATCAAAGACCGTTGGATTCATACTAAATACCCCTTGAATATGATGATCTAAGGCACGGCCACGAATCGACATGGTATACCAAAATCGCCCCTGATCGAGCATAGGATCTCCATTTTCATAGGT
>CANHXO010000127.1 GCA_947464595.1 Cytophagaceae bacterium | reverse complement strand
TTAATAGTTTAGAAGGCTCTGCCTCAGGGGTATCCGATATTTTGATGCCATTGACCGAGATCAATTGGTCACCAATGCCCAACCCAGCTTTTGAGGCAGGACTATTTTCATCCACATACGCAACCCGATATTCTTGATCAATTTCAGCTAAAACAATCCCTATACCTTGGTATTTTCCCGTGGTCATCGTCATAAAATCCTCCAATTCATCTTCGGGATAATAGACGGTATACGGATCAAAACTTTTTAATAACGCATCGATGGAGGTTTTAACAGCTAGATTTGGATTTACCTCATCCACATAAAATTTATTCAATTCCTTGAATACTGAGGCATACAAGTCTAGGTTTTTGGCAATGTCAAATAAACGCTCACCGGGTCTACTAAACGAAAATCCGACCAAGCTGATTAATGCGATCAAGCCAACAAAAGCCTTTCTGAGATTTTTTTGCCTAAATTTCATTTTTTAGATTTTCATTTTTCGTAAATGCCGTGAAAATTTGATGCATTTTTTTTTGAATGACATCAAACGATTCTATATCAGTGCCAATATAAATAAATCCCATTATATCAGGTAATTTATTAAGATCTAAACCTATAAATTGGGGTTTTGTTAAACGGTATGCTTCCCTCGTTCTTCTTTTAATAAGATTGCGGTCCACCGCCTTTTTAAATTTTCTTTTGGGAACAGAAATTAAAATTTGCGGGACATCAGACTTTACATCAATAGAACGATACAAAACTCGAAAAGGATAGAAAAATCGTTGTGACACAATTTGACTATCCTTTTGAAATAAAGAATCGATTATTTTTTTTTGCGTTAACCGCTCAGATTTTTGGAAAGTGAATTTCACGGCAAGAATACTTTTTTAAGCAACAGCGAGCCAGAAATTAGCCTTTCTTAAAATTATGGCTTATTTTCCTCTCTTTTCGTCAGAAACTGAAAGCTTGTGACGTCCTTTTGCGCGACGCGCAGTTAAAACACGACGACCATTAGCTGTCGACATGCGCTCACGGAAACCATGCTTATTCTTTCTTTTTTTAACCGAGGGTTGGAAAGTTCTTTTCATTTCTATTAATTATTAAATTCCCAACAGTTTCGAATTGGGTTTGCAAAGGTACGAAAATTTATATTTTATTCAAGTGTTCAATGAAAAAAAAATCTGAGCCAAGGGGAAGAGGAAAACAATGCGATGATTTTCTATCTTTGTCTTTTAATATTTAATTTTGAAAGTCTCCATCCTTACAGTCTCTTATCAGTCGGCTGCTACCCTAAAGCAGACGATAGAGAGTGTATTGGCGCAAGATTACGTAAATAAAGAGTATTGGGTCATTGATGGCGGTTCCACCGATGGGAGCTTAGAAATTTTAAAATCTTTTGGTACGTCCATCCATTATATTTCTGAAAAAGATGCGGGTATTTATGATGCGATGAATAAGGGTTTGAAATTGATACAAGGGGATATCATCGGCATGATCGGTGCGGATGATTTTTATCCGTCTAACGACGTCATAAGTTCCGTAGTTTCTGCATTCGAATCCAATGATACAGATGTGGTTTATGGAGACAAACAATATGTAAACCCAGAAAATCCAGAAAAAATTGTGCGTTATTGGACTGCTGGAGCTTACCATGATTCTCAGTGGCTTTATGGGTGGATGCCCCCGCATTTGTCTTTTTATATTAAAAAAACTTCAGCAGATAAAAACGGTCCTTACAGAACGGATTTTACTTGTTCGGCCGATTATGAATGGATGCTTAGGGCCTTATATAAGAATAAAATGACAGCCTATTATTTGCCTAAGGTTTTAATGACCATGCGAAATGGGGGGACCAGTACTGCCTCTTTTCAGCATAGGCTCATTGCAAATACTGAAGATCGAAAAGCATGGTCCGTCAATCACTTAAAACCCTATTGGTTTACTTTAACGCTCAAACCTCTGCGTAAAATTTACCAGTTATTTAAATCGAAGAAATGAGAGTAGTATTATTGACGCAAGATGATCCATTTTTTTTACCAAAGGCAATAAAAAAATTGCATGCGGGATTGCCCAAAGATATTGAATGGGTAGGAACCGTGCTTTTTGAGGTTTCCCCCTTTGGTAAAAGAGAATCGTTTTTTGCCAAAATGAAAAAGACTTTGAATGTTTTTGGTCTAGAGTTTTTCATCTATTTTTCTCTCAAATACATCAAATCAAAATTGACTCCAGGACATTCTGTGCAGGCTGTTTTAAATCAGGCGTCTGTACCTCTTTTTAAGCTTGAGGGGTCCATTAATTCCCCGGAAAATTTAAAAATCCTTTCGGATTTTAAGGCCGATTTATTTGTTTCTATAGGCGGAAATCAGGTTTTCAAAAGGACTCTTTTAGACATACCGACTAAAGGGACGATTAATCTTCACACGGCACTTTTGCCTAAATATCGTGGATTGATGCCTTCATTCTGGGTATTAAAGAATCAAGAAAAATATACAGGGGTATCCGTGTTTTTTGTAGATGAAGGCATTGATTCTGGCCCTATTGTGGTACAAAAAAAGGTGGAAATTGCAGGGCGAACACAGGAAGAACTGATCGAATATACGAAAGACCTAGGCATGGATTGCATTCTTGAAGCCATGGTTTCTATTCGAGACGAATCCTATACCTTGATTGCAAATCCTCAGGAGGAGTTAACGTATTTTTCTTTTCCTAGTCGACAGGATGTAGTGACTTTTAAAAAAAATGGAGCCCTATTTTTTAGGTGGATTTAAATGACAATTTTAACTTTTGATATCGAAGAGTGGTTTCATTTATTGGATCATCCTAGTACAAGGGCTGAGGAAGATTGGGCTAAATTTCCGTCTCGAATACATGAAAATGTGGACCGGATTTTGGAAATGCTGAGTCGAAACAATCAAAAAGCGACTTTCTTTTGTTTAGGTTGGGTTGCCCGAAAATATCCGGAAATCATTAAAAAAATCGCCGAATCTGGAAATGAAATAGCCACGCATTCCGATTTACATCAGTTGGCCTACCAACAAAATAGAGCCGCTTTTGCCGAAGATTTGAAACGTTCCATCGAAAGTTTAGAGGCGATAACAGGGAAGAAAATTAGAGCCTACCGCGCACCAGGATTCTCTCTAATGGAGTCAAATAAATGGGTATTTAGTGAATTGATTCAGCAGGGAATAGAAATAGATTGTTCGATATTTCCTGCGCAACGAGCGCATGGTGGCTTTGCTAACTTTGGCCAACAAGCACCTTGCTGGGTTGATTTAGATGGGTTTAAGCTTAAGGAATTTCCTATTAATGTGACAACCATGGCCGGTTTGCCTGTTATCTTTTCTGGAGGTGGCTATTTCAGACTCTTGCCTGATGCTATTTTGGCTAAACTTTGGGACCAACAAAAATATGTGATGACCTATTTTCATCCCAGGGATTTTGATGCGGGCCAACCGATGATCCAGGATTTAAGTTTGATTCGCAAGTTCAAATCCTATTATGGACTTTCCGGTGCATTATCTAAATTGGAGCGACTCATGGTAGGCCGCGAATTTATTGATTTAGCCAAAGCAGACTTAATGGTCAATTGGGATACCGCTCGGACCGTATACTTATAAAAAAAGCCTTCATTTCTGAAAGCTTTTTTTAATTGAATATCATTAAACCTTAAACTTTGATTTCAACATCTACTCCTGATGGCAATTCTAATTTCATCAATGCATCTACTGTTTTAGCAGAGGATGAAAAGATATCAATTAAGCGCTTGTAAGTACATAATTGAAATTGCTCACGCGCTTTTTTGTTGACGTGTGGAGATCTTAAAACAGTGAATTTTTCGATTTTAGTTGGCAATGGAATCGGGCCAGAAACAACAGCACCCGTAGCTTTAACAGCTTTT
>CANHXO010000126.1 GCA_947464595.1 Cytophagaceae bacterium | reverse complement strand
TGGAGACGATGGCTACGCTGGAAAAAAAACAAATGAATCAAAGTAATATTGATTTTTGGTTTTCTAGTCCATTGACGTCAGAACTAAAAATAGATCAATCTGTCGCTCATAATGGCGTTTGCCTTACGGTAGTTGAGATTGATACCCAAAACTATCGAGTAACGGCAATCGATGAAACCTTACAGAAAACAAATTTGGGGGATTTGACTGTGGGTCAAAAAGTTAATTTAGAACGTTGCATGCTTGCATCAGCCCGCTTTGATGGACATATTGTCCAAGGGCATGTGGACTTAACGGGTATTTGTACTGATGTGGTGGACCAACAAGGTTCTTGGGAGTTTCATTTTTCATACCCCGCTGAAAGTGGACAAATGACCGTGGAAAAAGGTTCTATTTGCGTGAATGGTACCAGCTTGACGGTGGTCGACTCTGGTCCTGACTATTTTTCTGTCGCCATTATTCCCTATACTTATGAAAATACAATTTTTCACCAGTTGGAAATAGGGAGTCGCGTCAACCTAGAATTTGATATTTTAGGTAAATACATTCAGAAAATGATGGCTAATCGATTAAGCTAATAAATTTTTAAGCGCCTCATTAACTTTTTCAAAACCAAATTTAGCCCATGTGAGGTGTTTTTGTTGGCCAATCTCAGCCAAACCTAAATTACCAATACTGCCTAAATGACTATGATTTAACGCTTTAGAACGGCCTTTAAATTCACCATTTTCTATTTGCTTCCCAACCATTTGATATGCTTCGCGGAATGGGATTCCACTCAAAACCAATTTATTTACTTCTTCTACGGAATAAAGTAAATCGTATTTTGGATCACTCAAAATATCTTTTTTTACCTTTAACTCTTGAATCATAAATTGGCTTGTGTGTAAGCAATCTAGAATTTCATCGATGGCAGGCATCAACAACTCTTTGGTCAATTGCATTTCACGGTGGTAGCCAGAAGGTAAATTGCTCATCAAAAGTTGTAAATCATTGGGTGCTCCTTTTAATTTATTGGCTTTCCCTCTCAATAATTCTGCCACGTCTGGATTTTTTTTATGCGGCATAATGGAGCTTCCCGTGGTCAATGCGGTCGGCAGTTCGATGAATCCAAAATTTTGTGAATTGTACAAACAGACGTCCATGGCAAGCCGACTCAGCGTCGTAGCTAATTGGGCTATAGCAGTTAATACATAAAATTCCGTTTTCCCCCTAGACATTTGTGCATTTACTACATTCACATGTGGTACTTCAAAACCTAGTAATTGGGTCGTTAATTCTCTATTTAGAGGGAATGAGGAACCATAACCCGCCCCAGAACCCAATGGGTTTTTATTGGCCAGTCGAAAGGCGGCTTCTAATAATTCAGCATCCTCAACCAAGCATTCCGCATACGCTCCAAACCATAGGCCAAAGGAAGAGGGCATCGCAATTTGCAAATGGGTGTAGCCGGGAATTAAATCATTTTTATGGGCATCGCTTTTTTTGATTAAAGTATCAAATAATGCTGAAACAGCATTTGCAATTTCTTCGATTTTTGCCCGCATGAATAATTTTAGATCCACTAAAACTTGGTCGTTTCTTGATCTACCTGAATGAATTTTTTTTCCAATATCGCCTAATTTTTGTATCAACAAATACTCCACTTGGGAGTGAACGTCTTCCATCCCCTCATCAATCGTGAAATTTTCAGCTTCGATATCACGCAATATTGTTTTTAATTCTTTCTCTAAGGTTGCTTGGTCAGATTGACTCAAAAGATTAACCGAATCAGACGCTAACATTTTAATGTGCGCTAAAGAACCTATGACGTCATAACGAGCTAAAATTAGATCATAAATAGGATCATTTCCAATCGTAAATTTTTCAATTTTAGCGTCTGTCGACTGATTTTCTTTTTGCCAAAGTTTTGCCACGTCTTTAAGAGTTTAATTGTTCGATTAAAGTTTGGTACGTCTGAATTCCCTGCTTTAGTTCATCCAATAATATATATTCGTCTGCGGTATGAGACCTTCCAGAATGCCCGGGTCCAATTTTTACCGATGGGCAAGCCAATAAGGCCTGATCAGAAAGGGTAGGGGAACCAAAGGTGGGAATTCCTAATTTTACAGCAGCTTGAACGATGGGATGTTGGCCCTCAATTTTACTAGGCTTTAACCTCATGGATCTAGGTTTTAATTCTGCTTTTACAACATCTTGGAGGATTTTTAAAACCTCGTCCAACGTATAACATTCGTTCACCCTGCAATCAATGGTAAATTCACAAATCGCTGGAATGACATTATGTTGTTTGCCCGCGTTTATGACCGTCACTGTTGTTTTTACGCGGCCTAAAAGGCTTGATATTTTAGGAAATTCAAATGCCTTAATTTTCAATATGTCTTCCATGGCCAAATCGATCGCATTAACTCCTTCTTCCCGAGCAGCATGTCCCGATTTTCCTGTTGACACTGCGTCGATCACCATGAGTCCTTTTTCAGCAATAGCTAATTGGCAATCCGTCGGTTCTCCAATAATCGCCCAAGATATCTCAGGAAAATCCTTCGCATTTAAAAGTGATTCAATGCCCTGAGTACCTGAAATTTCTTCCTCCCCCGTGGCAGCGATGACTAAATTAAAGGGCAATTTAGCCTCATAAAAATGGCAAAAAGTTGAGATTAAGCAAACTAAACTAGCACCAGCATCATTGCTTCCTAAACCCATTAATTTGCCATCAATTTCGGTAGCGGTCCATGGGTCGACAGACCATGAGGGGTTTGGCTTTACCGTGTCATGATGTGAATTTAATAGAATGCTGGGTTTTGAAGGATCAAATAATAAGTTAGTTGCCCATACATTATGATGTAAACGATGGGTTGGTATGCCTTTCGAACGAAAAAAACCTTCAATGATTGAAGCGGTACCATCTTCCTCCCGACTCAACGATGGACAGGCTATTAGTTGGCCTAATAGTTTTTTTGCATCTTGAAATTGGGTTTCTAAGGTCATCTTTACGCTTTTATTTGGGTTCCTTGAAATGCATGATTTAAATAGTCGGCATGACAAAGTCTAACCACATTCACTCCTTTTGAAATGGCTGACAAGGCATTTTCTAATTTTGGAATCATCCCAGCTGAAACAGTTCCGTCTTTTTTCAATGAATCAAACATAGCCTGATTGATCATTGGAATAACTGATTTTTCATCAGAAGGGTCTTTTAAAACCCCTTGTTTTTCAAAACAATAGATTAAATCCACATCAAAATAGGCACTTAAACTTATCGCAATAGCCTGAGCTAAGGTATCGGCATTGGTATTGAGTAATTGGCCCTCCGCATTCGAAGTAATCGGGGCGAAAATAGGACTATAGCCTAGGTTTATCAATTGAGCTAAATCTTGACCTTTCACCTCAATGATATCCCCTACAAACCCATAATCAATTGGAATTGGATTTCTTTTTTTTGCCTGAATTATACCGCCATCTGGGCCTGATAGCCCTAGGGCATTGCATTTTTTTGATTGCAAACTTGCTACAATTGATTTATTGATCAAGCCCGCATAAACCATCGTGACAATGTCTAAGCTTTTTGAATCAGTAACCCGTCTTCCTTCCACCATTTGGGATTCTATGCCAAGGTCTTTTGCCATCTGGGTAGCAATTTTACCACCTCCATGTACTAAAATTTTCAATCCTGGCATCGATGCAAAATCCCTCAAAAATGAAGCTAATGCTTCCGGATGATCGATGATATTTCCACCAATTTTAATGACATGAAGTTTGGTTTTATCCATGATAAATTAAAAAAGGTATGGGCTTTCTTGCCTCATCAACGTTAAAATCATTTCTTTCAAGACTACTTGAGCTGCCCAAACCCGATTTCCCGCTTGTTGGATTACAATCGAATGTTCTGAATC
>CANHXO010000125.1 GCA_947464595.1 Cytophagaceae bacterium | reverse complement strand
TAAGTAATTCCACATTTCTTCCATAATGCTTGAATTTTAGGTTATGCTGATTATAAGAAACCTTTCTCGGCGCCTTTCCTAAGGATTCAGGGGATGGGGGAGGGAATGGACCTTGAACGTCCAACTTAAAATTGGACATAATAAATAAATCATCCCACAATTTTTTGGAATAATCTTGTGTCGAATCTTTCATGTTGGGATGAATTTGCTTCATCAGCTCCACCATCAAAAATGCATATTTGGTTCTTTTTTCTTCCTCTTCGATGGTCATGATATAATCCACCAATTTCTGAACGCTTGATCCGTATTCTTTCATAATATTTACCTAGAAAATGCTAGCCACATCCACAGATGTGGAAAGGAAATTAGACAAAAAACAAATATGGCCCAAATTGCCATGACTAATACTGCGCCAGCGGCATAATCTTTTACTTTTTTTGCTATTGGATTCATTTCGGGTGAAACTAAATCAGTTAATCTCTCCAGGGACGTATTGATGAGTTCAGCTACCCAAACACCGGCAATCGCTAAAGAAATCCACAGCCATTCAATGGCTAAAAATTGCAATTTTAATCCTACTAAAATGACTACAATCGTCGAAATTGCATGAATCTTGGCATTATTTTCACACTTTATTAAGTCGATAATTCCATCAAAGGCCACTCCGATACTTTTGAACATTTGTTTCAACATATTAAAATTCAGCTGTTTTTGGTGTTCTTGGGAATGGAATCACATCTCTAATATTGCTCATGCCTGTTACAAATAACACCAATCGCTCAAAACCTAATCCGAAACCTGAGTGAGGTGCTGATCCGAACTGGCGTGTTTGTAAATACCACCAAATGGATTCCTCTTCGATTCCCACTTCTTTTGTTCTTTGTAAAAGTTTTTCGTAATCATCCTCACGCTGCGATCCACCGATGATTTCGCCGATGCCGGGAAATAATACATCCATGGCGCGAACCGTTTTTCCATCCACCTCTTGCTTCATGTAAAAGGCTTTGATTTCTTTCGGATAATGCGTTAAAATAACGGGCTTTTTAAAATGTTTTTCAACAAGATAACGCTCATGCTCTGATTGCAAATCAATTCCCCAAGCGACTGGGTAATTGAATTTACCTTGTTTATGTGCTTTTGACTGAAGCAATATATCGATCGCTTCTGTATAGGTCAAACGCTTAAAGGTATTCTCCGTGACAAATTTTAATTTTTCTGAAAGCGTTAATTCTGATTGCTCCTCTTTCTTCTTCATTTTCTCTTCATCCAATAACCTTTTTTCTAGAAAAGCTATATCATCAGCACAATGGTCTAACGCATATTTAATTAAGAACTTGGTAAAATCTTCGGCCAAATTCATATTATCAGTTAGTTCGAAAAATGCCATTTCTGGCTCGACCATCCAAAACTCAGCTAAATGGCGCGTCGTATTTGAATTTTCTGCTCTAAATGTAGGTCCAAACGTATATATTTTCGATAGTGCCAAAGCACCCAATTCGCCTTCTAGTTGGCCCGAAACCGTTAAATTGGTCTCTTTCCCAAAAAAATCTTCTTTATAATCCACTTTTCCGTCTTCGGTTAGCGGTGGATTGATGGCAGGTAAAGTGGTCACGCGAAACATTTCGCCGGCACCTTCTGCATCTGACCCTGTTATGATGGGTGTATGTAAATAAAAGAACCCATGATCATTAAAATAGGTATTGATGGCAAATGCTAGTGCATGCCTTATCCTCAAAATGGCGGAAAATGTATTGGTTCTTGGACGTAAATGGCCTATTTCTCTCAAAAACTCTAGGGAGTGCTTTTTAGGCTGAAGGGGATATTTTTCAGGATCCGCAAGTCCATATATTTCAATGGAGTTTACTTGTATTTCTACACTTTGGCCTTGCCCTTGAGATGGAATTAGAAGTCCATGAACAGCGATACAAGCACCCGTAGTCACTAATTTCAAAGTTTCCTCAGGAATGGAACCCTCATTGACAACCGCTTGAATGTTGTTGATCGTGGATCCATCATTGATGGCAATAAATGCGACGGCCGCGGAATTTCGTTTGGTACGTACCCAACCCTTTACCGTGATGGCTTGTTGGGCTGCTGTTAAACCTAATATTTCTTTAATTTGCATGCGATAATAAATCAAAAGGCCCTTTAGATGGGCAATAACCCTCAAAATTACGTTAAAAAAACGGATTTTTTTTATTTATTTACGATTAACAATTATTTTTAAGATTGAATGTAAATCGGCTTATATTTGCCCAATTATATAATTCATGTCTAATTTATCGTTAAAACTTTCTCAACAGCAGCGTTTATCTCCCCAACAGATCCAATTGATCAAGTTGTTGCAGATTCCTACCGCTGAATTGGCTGCCCGAATTGAGGATGAGTTAGAGGAAAATCCAGCCTTAGAGGAGGGGCCCGAGATCAATGATTTAGATGAGCCTTTGGAGAGAGAAACGGTCGATGACTTGGAGCGAGAGGAATTGGAGATAGGAGATTATTTGCAAGATGATTATTCAGGCTATAAAATGGCTGGGGATTCGTATGATCCCAACGAAGAAAGCAAAGAACGCCCGATGGCAACGGTATCCAGTGCTGAGGAATATTTGCTGATGCAGGTAGGTTTTATTGTCAAAACAGAAAGAGAGCAGTTATTGGCCCAACAAATTATCGGCTCATTGGAGGATGATGGTTATTTAAGGCGAAATATCGAAAGCATTGTCAATGATCTTGAATTTACCATTGGCTTCGTAACCAATTATGCCGAGGTCGAAAGTGTCTTAAAAAAAGTTCAAGAATTAGATCCAGCGGGGATAGGGGCACGCGATTTAAAAGAGTGTCTGTCCTTGCAGTTGCACCGTAGGGAAGTGGATGAGCCCGCTTATTCATTGGCAATCCAATTGATCGATGAATATTTTGATGAATTTTCTAAGAAACATTTCACCCAAATACAGCATAAATTAGGGGTGGATGATGTTGTATTAAAGCAAGCGATCAAAATTATTACTCGCTTGAACCCTAAACCTGGTGGCACGGAAGTAGGCGAAGTAGCCCCTTATTTGCAGCCTGATTTTATTGTAACGAATATTGACGGCAATTTAGAAATTAAACTGAATGGCAAGAATGCACCTGAATTACGTGTGAGTCGCGCTTTTCAGGATATGTTGCAGACCTATTCCAAAGGCGATAAACAGCAAAAAGAAATCAAGGAGGCAGTCACCTTTATTAAGCATAAATTGGATTCAGCTACTTGGTTTATACAGGCTATTCAACAAAGACAGGGAACTTTGTTGAAAACGATGGAAGGAATTGTTAGTAAGCAATATGCCTTTTTTATGACAGGCGATGACGCCCAATTAAGGCCTCTGAAGATGAAAGAAATCGCTGCCTTGATTGACATGGATATTTCGACAGTCTCTCGTGTGGTTTCGGCTAAGTCGGTCCAAACGGATTTTGGGATGTTTCCTTTGAAATACTTCTTTTCTGAAGGAATTATGAATGATTCAGGCGAGGATATTTCGACCAGAGAATTAAAGAATATTTTGAGGGAGATTATAGAGCAAGAGCCTGTGGATTCTCCGCATGCTGATGAAGAATTGGAGAAAATATTGGCTGAGAAAGGCTATGTGGTGAAGCGCCGCACCGTTGCAAAATACCGAGAGCAATTAGGCATTCCAGTGGCTAGGTTGAGGAAAGGGTTTTAGGTAATAAGTATTAGGTAAAAGGTAATAAGTATTAGGTAACAGGTAAGAAGTATTAGGTAATAGTTTTAGCGTGCGAAAATGATCAAAATATGGAATTTAACTATTTGAAATTGCATCGCTCAGGGCCTATTTGGACCCTTGAATTAAATAGGCCTGAGGTCTATAATGCGTTGAATCCTGGTTTAATTCATGAAATACGTGAAGTAGCT
>CANHXO010000124.1 GCA_947464595.1 Cytophagaceae bacterium | reverse complement strand
TTATTTCCTTAGTTTAAGGCTTTTCATTAAATTTAAATGCGTAAAATAGTTGGCTTTGATTTAAATTAATTTTTAAATAATTCCAAAATCATTACCTTAGATTCTGATAAAAATTACAAGCAATTCCTAAACCTATCAAAAATATGAAATCATTTAATATTAATCGTAGGCAATTTGTCAAGGGCGCCACAGCATCCTTAGCCTTATCGCAATTTGGAGCCTATGGGTTGGATTTAATCAATCCAGACAAACCTTTAAAAGTAGGCCTAATAGGTACCGGTTGGTACGGAAAAAGTGATCTTTTTCGCCTCATGCAGGTAGCACCTGTGGAAGTAACAGCACTTTGTGATCCTGACCGAAATCAATTAAATCAAGCTGGAAAACTCGTTTCTGAGCGTCAAAAATCGGGTAAAACACCCAAGCTATACAATGATTATCGGCAATTATTAAAAGAAAATGAATTGGACATTGCCATTGTCGGTAGCCCGGATCATTGGCATCCTTTACAAATGATTGACGCAGTGAAAGCAGGGGCCCATGTGTATGTACAAAAACCTATTTCAGTCGATGTATTAGAGGGAGAAGCGATGGTAGCTGCTGCAAGAAAATACAACAAAACGGTACAAGTAGGTACCCAGCGTAAAAGTACGCCACATTTAATCCAAGCAAAAAGAGATATTGTCGATAAAGGATTATTGGGTAAAGTCGCACATGTTGAAATGTATTGTTACTATGGCATGCGCAACAATGGAAACCCACCGGTCCAAGCGGTTCCTGAATTTTTTGATTATGAAATGTGGACTGGACCTGCGCCTTTGCGTCCTTATGATGGCTTACCGCACACAAGATGGTGGAGAACTTTCATGGAATATGGCAATGGAATAATGGGGGACATGTGTATCCACATGTTTGATACAGCTCGCTGGATGTTGGATTTAGGTTGGCCTAACCGCATCAGCTCCGAAGGTGGCATATATGTACAAAAAGGAGGCAAATCAAATATCTCGGATACCCAAACAGCGGTTTTTGAATACAATGATTTAAACTGCGTTTGGCAACATCGTTCCTGGGGGACTCCTCCAGATCCAGATTATCCATGGGGTTTAACGCTGTACGGAGATAAAGGGACCTTGAGAATGAGCACCATGCGCTATGATTTTACACCTACAGATCCAAAAGCAGCGAAAATACATCAAGATGTTATTTTTGAAAAAGAAAAATATCCGGAAGATTTAAAAGAAGAACGCATCGAATTAAATGCTGCTCCGGCAACTCGAGGGCATATGTTAGACTTTTTAGCAGCTATCGACAAGAAATCAAGACCTATTGCTGATATTGAGGCCGGACATATTTCCACTGCTAGTTGCATCATCGCAAATTTATCGATGCGCTTAGGCCGACCATTATCCTATGACCCGGTGAAAAAAGTCATTATCAACGATCCGGAAGCAACTGCCTTGTTGGCCCGTCCTTACCGTGGACCATGGAATAGAAATATGTTAAAATAACCTTGAAAATCACATGAAAAAATTACTCATTTTATTGTTATTCTTTGCCTTTCGCTTGCAAGCGGATGTGCAATTGCCTGCTATTATTGGGGATCACATGGTACTCCAACAAAAATCCAAGGTTACACTTTGGGGATGGACAACAAATCCTGGAGAGGAAGTTAAGGTGACCGTGGATTGGGACACAACCCAATATAAAGCTAAATCGGTCTTTGGTCACTTTTCTTTACAAGTCAATACACCTAAAGCGGGTGGAAATCATCGCATTACCTTTAAAACGAATGGAAATAGCATCACGGTTTCGGATGTCGTTTTTGGAGAAGTGTGGGTATTTTCAGGACAAAGTAATATGGAGTGGAGTGGCACTCAAAACCTGAAAGAGTCCATCGACGAAATGCCCAATGCGACAAACGATCAAATTCGGTTCTTTTACATACCTAAAGCAACCGCTAAATATCCGCAAGAAGATGTAAGAGCCAAATGGGTTGTTTGTAATCCTACTGACATGAAAGCATTTTCAGCGATCGGATATTTCTTTGGCAAAAAACTTCAAGCCCAATTGAAGGTTCCGATGGGCTTAATAAGTTCGAATTGGGGCGGTACGAGAGCTGAAGTTTGGATTGCTAGAGATTCGGTCATGAAAAAACCGCACCTTGTTCAAGCCATTAAAAGTGCACCAAACACGATAGGCATGAATTATAATGCCATGATTGCACCTATCATTCATTACAACATTGCGGGCGCTTTGTGGTATCAAGGAGAAAGCAATGTGGGGCAATATGGTACCTACACTGAATTAATGAACGACTTAATTGTCTCATGGCGCACGGCTTTCAATAAAAACTTCCCTTTCTATTTTGCCCAAATTGCACCTTACGATAAATATGGTGACAATGTCAATGGAGCTAAATTAAGAGAAGCTCAAACCAATAATTTGAAGTTGGAAAATACGGCCATGGTCGTTTTAACTGATTTGGTGCCAGATGTGACAAACATTCATCCTACCATAAAAATTGAGGTGGCAAACCGCTTTGCTAATTTAGCTTTAGTCAAACATTATGGCCAAGAAGCTGGACCTATTTTCTATCCTAAATACGATCGCATGAAAGTAGAAAAGGGAAAAATCAGAATTTTCTTCCGTGAATTGAATGGGAAGTTGGTTGCTAAAGATGGTGATCCAAGTCATTTAATGATCGCGGGGGAAGACAAAAAATTCTATCCAGCCACAGGAAAAATTGACGGTTCTTCTTTAGTGGTGTCAAGTCCGGACGTACCTAATCCTGTGGCCGTTCGATATGCCTTTAAAAATGCCGATATGCCAAATTTATTTAGCAGAGAGGGTTTGCCAGTCAATCTCTTCAGAACAGATGATTGGGACAATTAAAATAAATGGTAACAGCGCTTCGAGCGCTGTTACTTTTTAAAATAGTCCTTGCTTCTTTCAATGAATCTCTCAAATTGTTTGTATACTTTACCTTTCCCTCCTAATGAACAAATTATTCGTTATTCCTTTAATGGTTATTTTTTTTGGCGTTCAAGGCCAACAAAGAAACTCAGCGCAATTATATGAGGATTTAAAAGGATTAAAGGTTTTAGGATCCGTGTTACACATTGCAGCACACCCAGATGATGAATCCACACATATGTTGACCTGGTTTGCTCAAGAGCAGCAATGGGAAACTAGTTATTTTGCCTGTAATCGAGGAGAAGGTGGACAAAATTTAATCGGAGATGAACAAGGGGTAGCTTTGGGATTAATCAGAACGCAAGAATTATTGGCCGCCCGAAGAATCGATGGGGCAAATCAATACTTCTCTAGAGCCTTTGATTTTGGATTTTCTAAATCAACGGATGAGGCTTTGAGCTTTTGGGGGAAAGAAATAATTCTTTCCGATATGGTTTGGGTGATTCGTAAATTACGCCCAGATATCATTTTTACTCGTTTCCCTCCAGATGCACGCGCAGGTCATGGACATCATTCTGCTTCAGCAGTTTTAGCTATCGAAGCATTTAAAGCAGCCGCAGACCCCAATCGATTTCCTGAACAATTAAAATTAGGGGTAGATGTATGGCAAGCGAAGCGATTGCTTTGGAATACTTTTCGTTTCCCTGGATCACCGAATTCAACCATCAGTGAAGACCAATTCAAATTTGAAATTGGAAATTATTTACCAGCTATTGGCCAGAGCACAGGTGAAATGGCCGCGTTTAGCAGGAGCCAACATAAAAGCCAGGGATTTGGATTTTCAGCAGACCGAGGAAAAAGCATGGAATATTTCCAGACTTTGGCTGGAAGCACCCCCGTCAATAAATTATGGGATGGAATAGATGTATCATGGGCTAGAATTCCTGGAGCTGCTGCCATTGAAAATACCATTGATCAGATTATTCAAAATTACAAGATCAGCCAACCTCATTTAAGTATCCCTAGCTTG
>CANHXO010000123.1 GCA_947464595.1 Cytophagaceae bacterium | reverse complement strand
GGCACATGATACCTATAACGCCTTATCAGCGGCAAGCGATGGATGTATATATTATGTGCTTTCATCAGATCAAATAAATGTGGGTGGTCACATGTTTCGTTTAGATCCAATAAAAGATGAAATCAAATTCTTAGGTGACCTAAGCGTCATTTGTGGAGAGGCAGGTCAAAAAAGCATCGCCCAAGGAAAAAGCCACGTCCTATTTTACGAATTTCAAAATAAGCTGTATTTTTCTACTCATGTCGGATATTACCAACTCATCGACGGAATGGATCGTTTGCCTGAACAGGCGCCGGATGGTTTTGATTTATATCCAGGAGGGCATATTTTATCCTATGATTTAAAAGATGAATCTTTTGAAGACTTAGCGATGATCCCAAACGGAGAGGGTGTGGTCACGATGACGATGGACACACATAGAGGAAATATCTTTGGTATTACTTGGCCTACGGGACATTTTTTCTGTTATCAGGTCAAGGAAAAAAAACTGACGCTTTTGGACAAGATTTCAGGGAATGGGGAAGCAGGAACGCCTGGTAAAGATTTTCGTTCTTTATGTCGGTCGCTGTTCGTCGACGAGGATACTGGTTTTTGCTATTACACCAACATCGAGGGGGATATTTTTTACCTAAATCCTTTTGATTTAAAAATAAATAAATTAGACGTGGCTCATTTGCGTTTGGATTATTTTGGAAAATACGAACCCAACTTACCAGGTACCATGGGATATCACTGGCGACAAATTTTTTGGTATGCCCCAGAACATGTGGCCTACGGTGTTCATGGAAATTCAGGCTATCTATTCAAGTTTGATCCAAAGGAGCAAACCATTGAGCTTATCGATCGCATCACTTCACTTCCCTCTAAAAAATCTGGTTTTTTTGATCAATTCAGTTATGGCTATTTGGGATTTGCTTTGGGACCTGATGGAAAAACCATTTATTATTTAACGGGTGGGCCTATTTATGAAAACGGAAAAAGGGTTGAGGGGGAAAAATCCATTGCCAAAGGTGCAGCGAAAGGCTTAGAAAACCTGCACCTAGTCACTTATGAGATTCCTACAAACACCTATCAAGATCATGGTGCCATCTTTTACGAAAATGGGGACAGACCTCTGTATGTAAATTCAATTGCTTTAGATACCTTGGGCCATGTTTATACCTTAGCAAGAATTAATCGAAAGGGTCGGATCATCACAGATTTAATCAAAATAAAACTCGAAGCATGAAAATAAGGCTGATTGTATTTCTTTATTGGGCCACTGCAGGCATTTGTTTTTCACAGCCAACGATGCAGATTGGCATCGCTAAAATCAATATAACTCCTAAGTCTCCCGCATTTTTGACAGGCTATGCAAATCGGGATAAACCTTCAGAAGGTGTTTTACATGATTTATGGGCGAAGGCCATCGTGCTATCGAATCAAAAGGAAAAAATGATTATCGTGACTACTGATTTACTGGGGCTCTCACATCAAGTTTCAGAGGAGGTGGCTGAGAAAATTCAGGTAAAATTGGGGATCGAGAGGCGCCAACTCATGTTCAATTCCTCACATACACATTCTGGACCTATGATATGGCCATCTTTAAGTGTTATTTCAGAATATAGCCCAGAGGATCAAAAAATCGTTTCAGAGTACACTCAAGTTTTGGTTGACAAATTAATCACTGTGATTGTCAATGCCTATGAACATCAGGAACCTATGCAGGTATTAGCTGGGTTTACGTCGGCCGACTTTGCCATCAATAGAAGGGCTTTGGCTGCCAAAAAAAATGGCCTTAGCCTACCTGATCCTATCGATCATGAAGTCCCTGTTATAAAATTCATGAATCATTCAGGTGAAATTAAGGCCGTTTTATTTGGTTATGCCTGTCATAACACTACTTTAACGGGCAATAATTATTTAATCAATGGGGATTATGCGGGTTTTGCGCAAATTGAAATTGAGAAAAAAATTCCTACCGCTACTGCCTTTTTTATTTTAGGTTGTGCTGGGGATCAAAATCCAGAACCTCGCGGGACGGTGGACTTAGCGATCAAACATGGGAATAGCCTCGCGAACCAAGTCATTAATCTCGTCAACTCAAATGAATTAAAGCCAGTCAAAAATGAGATTCAATCCCATTTTAGTACGATCCCTTTAAAGTTCAAAAAAGTACCAGCAACTGATTATCAAAAAGACCTTCAAAGTCCCGATAAGTTTATCCAAAGAAGGGCAAAATTGATGTTGGAGGCCTATAATAAAGGTTGGAATACCGAAACTTACACCTACCCTATCCAAGGAATTCGGCTGGGCAATGAATTTAGAATGATTGCTTTGGGTGGCGAAGTGGTCGTTGATTATTCGTTGAGGACCAAAAAAGAATTTCCTGATAAGCATATTTTTGTTGCCGGCTACAGCAATGAGGTCATGTGCTACATCCCCTCAGAACGCGTTTTAAAAGAAGGTGGATATGAAGCAGATTCCAGTATGATTTATTATGGAATGCCGGGGCCCTTTGAAAAGGGAATTGAGGAAAAAATCATGGAAGCTATTTACTTAACTATAAAAAAAATAAAATAAATTACAGAATCAAAAACCTGAAAATATGAAAAACAAAGTACAAGCAAATTCACGGAGAGAATTTATGATCAAGGCGGCTACGGCTGCGATGGCGGGGCCTTTATTATTTACCAATGAAGCCGCTGCAAAGATACCGGCGGGTGCAAAACTTAGGCATGCGGCCATAGGCGTAGGTGGAATGGGCTGGGGCGACTTGCAACAATTCAAAAAACACGCTTCTGTGGAGATCGTCGCCCTTTGTGATGTAGATGAAAAAAATCTAAAACGTGCCGCAGACTTGTGTCCGGGGGCGCGAACATATACGGATTACCGTGAATTATTAAAAGCGGAGCAGAACAACATTGATTCCGTTAATGTAACCGTGCCGGATCATAATCACTATGCAATTGCGGTGCAGGCGATCCGAAATAAAAAACATGTGTATTGCCAAAAGCCTATGTGCCACGATGTGGCTGAGGTGCGTGCATTAACTAAAGAGGCGGTAAAAGCGGGAGTAACGACCCAATTAGGGACTCAAATTGCTTCTACGATGGGTGACCGAACCGGGGTAATTATGATCAAGCAAGGCCTTATAGGGAAAGTGAAACATGCTTATTTATGCTCCAATCGGCCTGGAGCGGTAGCCAAATATCGATTAGTGGGCCCAAGACCCGCACAGGGACAAGAAGTTCCTTCGCATTTACATTGGGATCAGTGGATAGGAACAGCACCGGTAAGGCCATATGCACCCGATATTTACCATTCAGCGATATGGAGAACTTGGCAAGATTTTGGAACCGGTTGGTCTGGTGATATTGGTTGCCATATTTTTGACGCGGTTTGGAAAGGCTTGGATATGAAACCCCCTATTTCGGTCGTCGCTGAAGTTCAAAAATCGTGGCAAAATTCACCTGAGCGCCGTGCCGATACGTGGCCACAGGGAAATCATATTACGTGGCAATTTCCGGGTAATTCGATGACGGAGAAAGACACACTCCAATTAGAATGGTTTGATGGCGAGTTTTATCCACCGAAAGAAGTGATGGATTTATATAAAGATGGAGAATATCCGGCTGAATCTGCGATGTTGATCGGAACGGAGGGCGCCTTGTTAATTCCACATGGAAAAATGCCTGTTTACATTCCTTTTGGCAAACCGAAAGACGTGAAAATACCGACATTGGCTGAGCGAAATCATTACCATCATTTTGTGGATGCCTGTTTGGGAGGTGAAAAAACGGAGTCGCATTTTGCACAATCGGGACCTATGGCGGAAGCGGTGTTATTAGGAACGATTGCGATTCGCGTACCGGACCAATTGTTAACTTGGGATTCAGCAAAAATGAAATTCCCTAATTATCCTGCGGCGGAGAAATTTTTAAAGAGGACCTATCGCAAAGGTTGGGAAGTCAAAGGATTTTAAACAGATTTTGGTTCTAACATGAGGGTAACCCTGCTCCTTGTATTTATTTTATGTTGCGCTCAAAGCCCGAGGAGCTCTGAATGGGATATATCTCCCGTGAGAACGCCCGCTCAGGAAAAATCAACGTTTAAAATAGAGCCTGGATTTACGATCGAATTAGTCGCATCAGAGCCCATGGTC
>CANHXO010000122.1 GCA_947464595.1 Cytophagaceae bacterium | reverse complement strand
GGATTATCAATACTATTTCGTGAGAAATTGGTCATGAACGTAATCGAAGTTGAAATACCTTGTGGATAAGCCCAAGTGTAATAACGGTCCACATCAAATTGAGAAAAAGCCAAAGAATGACTTAATGAAAAATAATCATCTGGCCACTTCAAACGCTTACCTAAACTAAAGGTGATGCTGTTCACATTAAAGTGGGCATCTAATAAAGTATCTGGTACTGCAAAATTATTCATTCCTAATCCTCCAAATCCACCACCAAATCCACCTCCTCCAAATCCACCTCCTCCGAAGCCTCCACCGCCAAAACCTCCTCCACCGAAACCGTTGTTAAATCCACCTGCACCCCCGCCCGTTGCCCTGAACTGATATGGATATGAAACACTTCTATTTAGAGCGATCGAAAATGAATTGGGTTTCTTTCCACCTAACCATGGTTCGGTAAAAGTCAAGGAATAGTTCTGAAAAGCAGCTCCATTCGCTTGAAAACGGACCGAAAGTTTCTGTCCGTCCCCTGCTGGCAATGGCCGCCAAGCAGATAAATTGGTCAAGTTTTTAGCCGAAAAGTTATTAAAAACAACCCCCAAAGTACCCACAAAACCAATAAATCCACCCCAACCCCCTGATAATTCTATTTGGTCCGAAGGCTTTTCTTCCACATTGTATTCCACATCCACGGTGCCATCAGGACGTGGCATCGGATTAGGTGTAATCTTTTCAGGATTAAAATAGCCAATTGTCGAAAGCTCTCTTACCGTTCGAATAATGGCCGATTTATTAAACTTTTGACCCGGTAATGTACGAATCTCACGCATCACCACATGATCCGAGGTTTTCGTATTTCCATTCAAAATAACCTTATTGATCGTTGCTTGCTTACCTTCCGAAATTCGAATAGTCAAATCAATTGAATCTCCTTCGATCGACGTTTCAATAGGCTCTGCGCTGTAATACAAGTATCCGTTATCCATATAAACAGAACTTAAGTCCTCCCCCGGATTTTGATTCATTTTCTTGTCTAATTCCTCTGTATTATACACATCGCCCTTCTTAATTCCGATGACATCTCTCAGCAAAGAATCCGGATATATATAATTACCTTCAAAGGAAATACTGCGGTAATAATATTTTTTCCCTTGGGTCAAATTGATCGTTAAGTTGATCGACTCCTCATCAAACTTGGCAATGGAATCCGATTTGATTTGAAAATCTCGATAACCTAATTTGTTCATGGCGGCCAACAATTTTTCCTTGTCCTCATCCCACTTTTTAGGCACAAATTTGGATGGTTTAAAGATTCGACCAAACCTTCTTTGCTTCGTATTTTTAATTTTTCTCAAAATCAAATTACGAGCCTCTTCTTCGATTCCATTCAAAAATATTTTATTCACCTTTACCTTTTCCCCTTTGACGACGTTCACCATCAAAGTCGCATTATTTCCACGCAAGGTATCGGTCTTTATCACAGACTTAGTTTTGATATTTAAACGGCCCTTTTCTTGATAAAATTTACGAATCGCTAACTCCAAGTTCTTGCGAAGTGTCTCCGTGATAATCTTTCCTTTATAGGTTTTTACTTTATCATTCAAACTTTCCTGCTCACCTTTTCTTACCCCCGTATATTGGATTGCAAATAGCCTAGGACGTTCTTTTAAAATAATGCTTAACCAAATTTTAGTACCCTCCGTTTTGGTCGCATAAATCTCCACCTCTTCCAGAATTCCTTGATCCATAATCTTGCGAATCGCACTGGCAATCATATCCCCAGGTACTTTGATTTTGTCACCTACCTGCAAGCCTGAGATATTAATCATGGAATTCCCATCATAAAACTGAGACCCCGAAACCGAGATTTCAGCAATCTCATATTCCGTAGGCGTGGCATACGAAAAAGTCGGAGCTGCGGCCGTAGGACTCGTGGAAAATAATCTTCCCCCGAGCAATTGAGCTTGTGAAACCCTCGGAATAGAAAATAGACTCACTAAGAAGAAAATCAGAAATATTCGATATTTCTTCACCTGATTGATCGCTTTTAAATACACTATATTTTTCATAAATGAGCCTTAGCCCTCGCTTTTAACTTGTTCACTTGTTTTACCAAATCTACGCTCTCGCATTTGAAAGTCAACAATTGCTTGATGCAAATGAAGTTTTCTAAAATCTGGCCAAAATAAATCTTCAAAAATATATAACTCCGCATAGGCTAATTGCCATAACATGAAATTACTAATGCGATGGTCACCACCCGTGCGAATCATTAAATCAGGGTCTGGCATTGCTGCCGTAGATAAATGAGAGGCCAATAAATCAGCATCAATGTCCGAGGCTATCAATTCCCCAGCAGCTACTTTATGAGCTATCTGCTGAGTGGCTTGGACTAAATCCCATTTTCCTGAATAAGAAAGTGCCAACACCAATGTTAAACCCGTATTCTCAGCGGTTTGGGCTATCGCCGCATTCAACTCCTTTTGAGAATTCGCCGGCATCGAAGCAATATCACCTATCGCCTTCAATCGCACTTTATTTTTCATCATTGTAGGCAATTCATCATGAATAGTACCTATCAATAAACTCATCAACGCCTTCACTTCCGATTGCGGACGGTTCCAATTCTCCGTTGAGAATGCATATAAAGTTAAGTAATCTACACCCAATTCCCCACATCCTTCAATCGTTTCTCGAACCGCAGAAATCGCATTGCGATGTCCAAATATGCGATCTTTAAATCCTTGCTGCTTGGCCCAACGACCATTCCCATCCATGATGACAGCTATATGCGCTGGCAAATTGTTTGGGTCTATGGCATCTTTTATATTTTGGTTCACAGTTAATCGTAATTCAAACTATCAAATAAGAGGCAAAGGTAGCTAATTCACAACCTTATTCAAAGTAATAACTTGCTTATTCCTTAGGGCAAAAGATTGAAATAATGGAATAGGTAAACATCAGCGAAGAATTTAAAAATTGGTCCCCCTGAGAAAAAGATATTTTATCCGGCGAACCTAAAGTTGGACCCACATAAGAAGGCATCCCATCTATGACATCCGTCAAAACTTTACTAGTTCCAAACTCAAACTGGACTCCCCAAGCAGGATTAATTTGATACTTTAGCCCTACTCCATATGGAATAGAAAAAGTGAAAAAAGTCATCGGATTAGGAATAGAGCCTTTGGGGCTGACAAACATCCCTGAAACACCCCCATACAAATAAGGAGTCCAATTTTTGATCTTCCGATTGCTTTGATAGTCCAGAAAATTATATTCAGTTATTAACGACAGGTCTATCAATGGACTAGAAAAAGTCTTAGATGAAAAACCAATCGAAGGCAATGGATTAAGGCTTCCGTCTCCCTGCAAAGAAGAAAAATTGAATTTAGCCCGATAGGCAAAGGCATTTTTTTCTTGATAACGAACTTGTAAATTAACCGAAGGAGACATTTTTTGCAACTGGTCTGAATTAGGAGCCAAATGCCAATCTAGTAAATCTCCTTTATACAGAACCGCTCCAGGACCTGCAGCGAATTGCCATCGCTGTCCAAAAGAAAGAAAAGTTGTAAATGCCAATAAACTTGTTAGAAGTAATTTAAACACAGATTTTATTCATTAATTGGGCAATGGCGGACAATCAATCTTATTCCTAATGTGAAAAATCAAACGAATCTGGGTTGTAAAATACTGATCAGGTCCTGTAGAATAAATAGGTGCCGTGGTGGTAGTTGACAAAGGAATTCTGTTAACCAAAGTATTAGCTGCAAAAGGCTCACCTGTTCGATTGAAATAAATGCTGGGAGAGATTAAAACCTTAGGTCGATCATCCGACACATCATCCAAATAATCCGACAATGAAACACGGTATCCAAAATCAAAACCCAAATCCACTTGAGCCCCTATCTTGTAGCGAAAACCAAAACCAAAGGGAACGGAAATATTTACTAAGGAATACAAAGCACCTTCAATGTCCTCAGGTTGTAAGTCCTGCCAAGCTTGTAAACTAGGACTAGCGCCAGGCAAAATGGCCTTTCGAGCTACAGGATTATTTAGAAAACCAGACACCCCCAAGTATAAATAGGGAGATAATAAAGGGCGCTTAGATAGATTTTCTGCATTGCCCATCGGCTCATAAATAGCACTCAAAGAAAGCTCCTGCAAATCATTCCGAAAATGCAGATTCCTATTCCAATAATT
>CANHXO010000121.1 GCA_947464595.1 Cytophagaceae bacterium | reverse complement strand
GGTTGGGGAGCGCGGATCTCCAAAAGCAATGGCTTCTTTGCAAGTTTCTCGATGCCTAGGATCATCAAGTATGACTTTGGAGATAAGTCGGGTGCTTATAAAGACGTGGCTTATTTATATGCGATGCTGGGAAACAAGATTCAGATTAGTGAGAAAGTAACTTTATATCCAAGCGTCTTGGCCCGCATGGCTGGAAATGTTCCATTAAGTTGGGATGCGAATGTGATGGCCAACCTACGAGGATCACTCGATGTAGGATTAAACTACCGCCATCAAGAAAGTTGGGGCATTCGCTTAGGCGTCCAAGCGACCAAAAGGACCTACATCGGTTACGTCTATGAAATGCCAACCACAATCATCAGCAAAGTGACTAACCAGACGCATGAGTTGGCCCTCAGGTTTTTTATTTTGAAGGATAAAAACAACAAGGAAGAAAAACCGGCAAAGAGTAAATAAATGCGATGAAATTATTAGGTTTCTTTGGCTACTTTTTAGCTTTAAAACGGGGGATTTAATTCTTTGTGTGTCGTATTTATGAAGCTATTTAAATTGATATATCACACGTAATCATTTTCAGGAATTCATGAAAGTAATTTTTGCTTTGTATGGAGATTGGATGTATGGACTTAAAATATGGTAGTCCTTAATTGGATTAGTCTTATTTGGAGAGATTTAAAGACATCTTGGATTGATTTTACCCCTGTTCTGATAAAAGCCTAATATTTACTATTTTTACTCGATATCAAATTTAGGCCATGAGAAAATTCTTATTCATTCTTGTTTTGGGAACGTTAATGCCCTATTTGCTGCCGGCTCAAAACAAGCCCGCGTATATTCTGTATAATGCCAAGGGCAAGAAATTGGCCTATGGTAAAATGATTAAAACGCTCATTAAGCAAGATGTGGTATTGTTCGGTGAATTGCATAATAATCCGATTAGCCATTGGTTAGAGTTGGAAGTCACCAAATCATGTTTGTCGGCCCGCGAATTAGTTTTAGGCGCTGAGATGTTTGAACAGGACAATCAACCAGCTTTAAACCTGTACTTGAATGGAAAAATGACGGAAAAGGGTTTGGACTCCACGGCCAA
Source organism: Cytophagaceae bacterium (assembly GCA_947464595.1). Lineage (GTDB taxonomy): Bacteria > Bacteroidota > Bacteroidia > Cytophagales > Spirosomataceae > Aquirufa. Next base: position 3,111 of record CANHXO010000121.1, on the reverse strand, counting down.
ACTTTGGAAAAATTATAAGACTGATTATGCGCCTTTAGTTAAATTGGCCAAAGAAAATAAGCTCCCATTTATAGCCACAAACATACCGCGTAAATATGCAATCCTTGTCTCCAAAGGGGGTTTTGAAAGTCTGGATAATCTATCTGCAGTAGAAAAAAAATGGTTGGCACCCTTGCCTATTTTGTACGATGCGGGCTTGCCGGGCTATCAAAAAATGCTTAAGATGATGGGGGAACATAAAATGCCAAATATGGCCAAAGCACAAGCAATTAAGGATGCAACGATGGCCTATTTTATTTTTCAAAACCAAAAGCCAGGGGGACTCTTTATTCATTACAATGGTTCATATCACTCAGAATATTTCGAAGGAATTTCTTGGTACCTAAAAAAATCAAATCCCAAATTGAAAATCGCTACTATCGCGACTGTCAGCCAAGAAGATATTCAATCCCTTTTGCCGGAACATCTAGGGAAAGCCGACTACATCATTTGTGTGGAAAGTGACATGACACCAACTTATTAATGTTCAGGATATTTTAAATGATCAAGAACTTGATCACGATTCGTTTCTTATTTATTTATTTCTCTTTAGCTTTACTAAATTTTCAAATTTAGTAAAGCTGCTTGCTACAGTCTCGTTCCATGCAAAGAATAGAATTTGAAGTATTAAAATCTACGATAAAAAAAGCCTTTATCCGCGTAGGAATGGCTGAAGATCAAGCTGAAATATGTGCTCGGACGCACGCGGAAACCAGTTGCGATGGGATATTTTCCCATGGATTAAATCGGGTCGAACGGTTCATCAATTTTATAGAAAATGGTTGGGTGAACTTAGGAGCTACGCCGACCTTAGAGCAACAATTGGGGGCCATTGAAATTTACAATGGCAACTTGGCTCCGGGTGTCACCAATGCTTTTTTTGCGATGGATCGTGCGATTGAAATTGCAAAAGGTTCAGGTTTAGGATTGGTTTCCTTGAATAATACCACACATTGGATGCGGGGTGGATCATACGGTTGGCACGCGGCTAACCAAGGCATGATTGGCATTTGTTGGACCAACACCGAATCGTGTATGCCTGCTTGGGGTGCGACTTCAGCCAGCATAGGCAATAATCCATTTGTTTTGGCTATTCCGAGGCACGAAGGTCATGTGGTTCTGGATATGGCCATGTCTCAATATTCCTACGGAAAATTAGAAAACACGCGTTTAAATAATGAAAAACTCCCTTATCCTGGGGGTTTTGATTCGGAGGGCTTGTTGACCGAGGATCCAGGAGAGATTGAAAAAACGAGACGTATATTACCGACCGGATATTGGAAAGGTTCAAGTTTCGCGATTATGTTGGACTTATTAGCGAGTCTTCTCTCCAACGGAAAAACAACGGCGGCCATAGACCAATATGGGTATGGGAATTGTGGGGGATGTTCCCAAGTATTTATGGCCATTGACCCCTTGAAAATGAATGATCAACCCTTTATTGATCAAGCATTGAAGCAGACGATTGAGCAATTGAAGCAAGCTGTCCCGGTGAACGAAGGAGGAGAGATATTGTATCCAGGGGAAAGATCGCTCAGAAATAGGCATGAAAATTTAATCAAAGGAGTTCCCGTGCATGATTCTGTTTGGGAAAATGTGAAGAAATTAGCGGGTCTGAAATAAATGAAGGTCTTGTATTGGTAAGCCTCTATAAATTCATATCAGGTCTTGGCTGTTTAAATAACCGGTTTCAGATGATCAACGTTGCATCAATTCCGAGAAAACCTATATTTAGTTAACCTCTGCCCTCAGGACAAATTTCAAAGAAACGTTTTGATTTATAGGCTATTTCAAACAAAGTCGTAATTTTAAAACGATTTTATAAACCTATGAAAATGAAAATGTACCATTACTTGATTATTGCCATGTTGTGCATATCAGTTAGCACGACTTATGGAGTAACTAATTTTAATAAACGTCCAGATTCGAAGCCCAACAAAAAACAAAAATTATTTGATGGCAAGACATTTAAAGGCTGGGAAGGTGACACCCTAACGACTTGGCGAATCCAAGATGGGATGTTGGTGGGCGGCTCCTTAGAAACAAGAGTTCCGCACAACAATTTTTTAATTACAAAAAAAAACTACCATAATTTTTATTTAAAACTCAAGATAAAGTTGACCGGAACGGAGGGTTTTGTTAACTCCGGAATTCAATTTCGAAGTGTGAAGGCCACAAATCCAGCTTATGAAATGATTGGGTATCAGGCGGATTGGGGCAAGGATTATTGGGCTAGTTTATATGATGAATCAAGGCGCAATAAAACGCTTATGAAGCCCAATGAAAATGATGTCCTCTCGTGGATCAAGCAAGGCGAATGGAATACCTATGAAATAAGGGCTGAAAATGAGCGAATTCGCCTCTACATTAATGGCAAGCAAACCGTGGATTACACGGAAATGGATGCATCCATTCCACAATCGGGCCTCATTGCTTTACAGATTCACGGCGGCGCGAAAGCGATCGTAGCGTTTAAAGATATTTACTTGCAAGAGCTTCCTTAATTAAACCGAATATGAAGAATTTTTTCCGCATTGGGTTGGCCATTTTTGTGGCTACACTTTTTCTGGCATCCACGGGTAAAATGGTACGGCCATCCGCTCCAAAATTAGCGCAAGATACGTTGCGCATCGATCATGACTATGTGTTAGAGGCTACGATGTTAGGTTATTTTGCCAAAGATGGAACTAGAAACCCCACGCTAAAAGCCAATAAGGGGAAGCGGGTTCGGATCACTATTTATAATGGGGAGATGATGACGCATGACATTGCATTGGAGAAAGCTGGGATTAAAACTCCCTCCATTTCGGATAAGGGGGCCAAGGTCAGTATGACTTTTATTGCCAAAGAAAATGACATCTATTTTTGTACCGTGCCTGGGCATCGGGCCGCTGGAATGGTAGGAAAGCTAGAGATTGTCACAGGGAATACGGAAACGATCGCTTCCACGGGTGTTATCCCGACGAAAAACGGGAAATCGATCAATCTTAATTTTGAAACGGGTACGCTTGAAAATTGGAAAGCCACGGGAGAAGCCTTTTTAAACCCATTAATAGGCCAAGACCCTTCTCC
>CANHXO010000120.1 GCA_947464595.1 Cytophagaceae bacterium | reverse complement strand
GTGACTTGTATGTGCTGGAATATGGCATAAACGTTTTTAAAGGCAGTCCTGAATCCCAACTAGTGAGAATTCAATATAATAGTGGAAATCGTGCGCCCATTGTACAGGCATCTTCAAATAAAACCGCTGGAGCAGTTCCGCTAAAAGTTCAGTTATCTGCCGATGGTTCTAAAGATGATGATTTGGATCCCATTACCTATGAATGGAAAATAACATTCCAAGGCAAAGAGATACAAGCTTTTAAACAGGCCAATCCGACTTTGACATTTACAAAACCAGGTATTTATAAAGTTGCGCTACATGTTAGGGACGCCCATGGGGCGAAAAACAGTAAGTACATGGAAATAATCGCAGGAAACGAACCTCCCGTAGTCAAATTTGATTTTAAAGGGGCAAACAAAAGTTTCTATTTCCCTGGCAAAACGATTAATTACGCCATACATGTTAGCGATAAGGAAGATGGAAGCCTTAGCAACAATCAAATTAATCCTTCCCAAATATCAGTGAGTATTGATTACCCAGAAGGATTTAATCTTTCTGAAATTCAACAAATGCGATGGGATAGTCAGGTACCCATGAAGTCCGTATTGGCTAACCAACTAATTAATAAAAGTGATTGTCAGTCTTGTCATTCAGTCCTTTTAAAATCAATGGGTCCCTCCTATTCAGAAATAGCAAAAAGATATCAGGGTGATGTTCGTGCACAAAATCGATTAGCAAAAAAAATCATTGCTGGTGGCAATGGCTCCTGGGGAGATTTTATGATGCCAGCCCATCCCGCGCTGTCAGAAACGGATGCAAATACCATTGTAAAGTACATTTTAACCATTGGGGAACAAATTAAGGCTAAATCATTGCCCTTGGTAGGAGCCTATAAAACAGATGCTCCTGAGGGCGAAAAAGATAAAGGTTTCTTTGTCTTTAGAGCGGCTTATACGGACAGGGGAACTAAACTAGCTTCTGCACAAACTTCAGAAGATAAAATAATTTTACGAAATTCTTTAGTTCCTATCTCGCGGGTCGATCAATACAAGAGCGTTGAATTTAATCGCCAAATTTTCTTGGACAAATCAGATGTTACAGCCACAGCCTCAGGTTCGTATTTGGGGCTTAACCAAATTGACCTAACGGGCATAAAACAGGTTGAGTTTGCTGCTTCATCAATTTCAAGTACAAGCAACCATTCGGGATGGAACATTGAAATCCGGATTGATTCTCCAACAGGTAAATTAATCGGACAAACATCAAATATTTTGTCTGAAAGTTATTATTTAAACAGGAGAGGGGAAAGAGTTAATGCGGTTCTGGGCCCAATTAATGAGGTGCATGATATCTATTTTGTATTTGTAAATAAAGAACCAAAGGATAAAAAAGAGCAAATCAAAGTGAAGGATATTAAATTTATTTGGTGATCATTCAAGGTCTAATTAGTCTGATAAATTATTTAAGGAAGAATTTTAGAGCCTTGTAACGTATACAAAAACATATATTTAAGATTTTAATTACGAAGCGGAATATCATTTAATTTGACCCACATGAAATCTAGAATTGCTTTAATGCTCATTGTTTTTTTTACCCAATCAAATGTGGGGATTTGTCAGAAAATAGGCTTTACGGATGCTGCCCAATTTGGTTTTTTACCACAGGCTTCAGGCATTCAAAATGCGAAAGCGCTACAGAAAGCCTTAACGATAGGGGGAACAATCGTCGTTAGCAAACCAGGTATTTATAAAATGGCTGAGACGGTTTATATCAGCAGTAATACAACCCTTGATTTCGGGAATGGCGTTTTTTTAAAAAAGGTTGATGAGCAAGGAGTATTCACCCATGTAATCCTCAATAAAGGTGCACTAACCAAAACTTATGACCAAAATATCGGTATCAAAGGGCTCAACATTATTGTGAATGGCATCGATAAAGCATTTTCAGAAGTGTATGGCTTACGAGGTCAATTAGCCTTTTTTTATGCCAAAGACATTCGTATAGAACGTTTTCGTTGTATGGATTTAACCAAAATGCAATTTGGAATCCATGTGTGTTCATTTGAAGATTTGATTATCGATGATGTCATCATCAAAGGAGAAAAAGATGGGGTTCATTTAGGAAGAGGCGAGCGATTTACGATTAAAAATGGGGTATTTCAAACCTTTGATGATGCGATTGCACTTAATGCGCATGATTATGCGACCAGCAATCCAGAATTGGGTTGGATTGAAAATGGGGTCATTGAAAATTGCCACGATTTAAATGCTGAAAATACGGTTGGATATTTTTGCCGAATATTAGCTGGAGCATGGACTGATTGGAAGGAAGGGATGGAAGTCCAGCAATCGGATGCGGTGGTTTCTAATGGTAAAATATACCGGGTACAAGCTAAGGCCGATGGAACAAAATACATTTCGAATACAAAACCTACTCACCTGGGGGGCAGCCAAATTTTGGATGGGATCAATTGGGGTGTTGTACAAGATGATGTGACCTACACGGCTGGGGTCCGGAATGTAATTTTTAGAAATATCTTTCTTGAAAAACCGCGAATCGGACTTTCCATCCATTTTGATAATGACAGATATAGCCGTTCTTATTATCCAAATGCTCCAATTCCTCTTCAAGAAAATTTGAGTTTTGATAATGTGCAAATATTACATGATAAGCCTGTACCTTTTCTAGTCATTGCGACACCTGTAGATTTGGTAACCATCCGTAATTCCAGCATTCGAAATAACCCCATTAAATTTGTCAGTAATAAGGCCATGACCGATTATATGAAAACCATTATCCATTTGTATGGGTGTTCATTTGATGTGAATGGGGTATTTGAGTTATTACATAATGATGTTGAAGGAAAAAAAATACACTTAAAAACCTCTAACAATGTCGAGCTAGGAGAAAACTTCGCAGCAAAAGTGTATGCTGGCAAAGGCGATTTAATCATCGATTCAGACTTAAAAGGACTCAAAAAATAAATGCAAACTTCTTTAGATTTAAAAAAATGAAAAAAAGCCAAGCAGGAATTAAGCGACGCGATTTTCTAAAAATCACCTCGATATCACCCTTTGTTTTTGGAACAAATTCAAATCAAGGTGCATCGCCTCAATCCATGCAAGCACCCGTTCGTAAAATCACAAAAGGTCCTCAATTTCATTGGTTTGGGTATTATGATAAACTGCAGTTCGACCCAACAAGTCGATATGTTTTAGGTATGCAAGTTGATTTTGAACATCGTTCACCAACAGCAGATGATATCATCAAAATTGGGATCATCGATTTGCAAGAGGGGGATCGTTGGACCGAAATAGGTACAAGTAATGCGTGGGGATGGCAACAAGGTTGCATGTTGCAATGGATACCGAAATCAAATTCAGAAATTATTTGGAATGACCGAATTGATAATCAATTTGTTAGCCATATTTATAATATAAAAACAGGACGTACAAGGACGTTGTCTAAAGCTATTTATGCAATAAGTCCTAATGGAAAATGGGCCATTGGCACCGAATTTTCGCGTATTCAAGGTCTTCGTCCAGGGTATGGATATGCGGGCATTCCTGATCCATATACAGATGAGAAAACTCCCAAAGACATAGGATTATATAAAATGGATCTTAAAACAGGCAAAAGTAAAATGCTTTTTTCCATTGCCGATATTGCTCAAATTCCAAATAAAGGACAATCCGTTGGAGATCAGTGGCATTGGTTCAATCATCTATTAATTAGTCCCGATTCAAAGCGATTTTTGTTCCTAAACCGATGGAGAGCTAAAAAAGAGGAACGTCAAAAAATGGCAATAGGAGGTTTTATCACAAGAATGTTTACATGTGATTCCAATGGCAAAGACCTCTTTTGCATAGACCCTTCAGGATTCAGTTCTCACTTTGTGTGGAAGAACGATAGTAAACAAGTATGTGTTTATACCAAACCTGAAGGACAAGAAAATGGATTTTATGAAATTGAAGATAAAACAGGGAAATATAAAAGAATTGGGAAAGAAAAAATGCCAGTCAATGGTCATCAGACCTATTTGCCTATAGGGAACAAAATGGATTGGATTCTAAATGATCATTATCCGAATAGAGATCGATTGCAAACACTCTATTTATATCATATTCCGACCGATAAACGAATCGACATAGGTCAATTTCGTTCACCCATCGAATATACAGGCGAATGGCGTTGTGACTTGCATCCTCGCTTTAGTCCAGATGGCAAGAAAGTGGTCATTGACTCACCTCATGAAGGCAATGGAAGACAAATGTATTTGATCGATATTGAAAATTTGATTTAATAATTAATTCAAAAAAAGATGAAAAAAAGATGTTTATTAACCCTTTTAGTTGGGTCTTTTCTATTGGTTTCTTCGGGAAATGTGATGAGTCAATCTACATCAAAGACATCCTTTAATTTATTGCAGTTTAAACCAAACGCAAATGGGAAATCAGATGATACACCTGCATTTCAGAGACTTTTTGAAGCTGTTTCAAAGGTCGGTGGAGGAACGGTAACGATTCCCGCTGGGGAGTATTATGTATCAGGCTTAAGCTCAATTAAGATACC
>CANHXO010000119.1 GCA_947464595.1 Cytophagaceae bacterium | reverse complement strand
TTGTTTTTTCCAGTTTTGATGTAAAAATCTTGCTCAACAGTAAAATCAAAACGAGTCAACCAAGGAGAAAATGCACCATTACGTTCAGCATATTGCCCTCTTCTTGTACTCAAATATTCATTACCATTAATGAATGTATCAAAAGCTTCCGCTTGCTCAGCAGGCGTATAAACACGTGATCCTACTGTTAATGGAAGAAATACTAAATCCGATCCTTTATTAGGGATAAAAATCAAATCATTTGTTTGACCATCCCCATTGAAGTCAGAACCAAATGTGTAAGATTGACGATATCCGCTAGAAGAAACAGCTCCTAAAGTAAACATAGTGGAACCACCAAATTTACCACCATAATTAAGTCTATAGTTGACGAATCCTACAAAACGATGACGCAAATCATTATCAGAAAATGCTGTATTCAAATAGTTTTGACCAAGTTGCGTAGCAATATTTGCTTGGACTGTAGAACCCACAGATTGAATATCATTAGCTACAGCATAAGTGTAACCTAGCATTCCACCCAAACCGTTTTCCGCTGGCTTTTCTAATTTAGCCGTAAATGAGTAAGATTGCCCTTTGTCAGTATTAGTCAAGACAAAAACATTGTTTGTAGCTGGATTAATAAATCGACCAGCTGTAGCATAACGAGAACGTGTATCAGCACCAACAAAATTGGCAACAGGAGTCTTTAAATTTGCATCGATATACCTCAATGAATTGATATTCTTATTATAAATAGCTTCTAAAGTACCAATAATACCCCAAGGAAGCTTTTTATCAATAGCTAAATTTGTCTTCCAAATCATTGGATTTTTTAAATCTTCAGCAGATGCATTAACAACGTATGGAGGTAATTTACTAATATCAGTGGTAGTAGGCTTAAACACTGATGGATTTGTAGTAAACGGATAAGCAGTTGTATTTGTAGCATTGATTACAGCTGTGTTAACACCATTATTCCCTAACTGATTGGACACTAAAACTTGTGGGATTCTAGATACAAAATAACCCGTACCTCCACGTATTTGTAAAGATTTATCTCCATTCACATCATAATTAAAGCCTATGCGAGGAGAAATCAACAACTTTGCTGAAGGGAATGCACCTGTATTTACTTTTAAATCATTTCCATTTTCATCTTTATAATTCAAATTCCCAACGATTGGATTATAAAAAGCTTCAGAAGTTGAATTATCATACGAAAATATATCAAAACGCAGACCACCCGTTAGTTTAAATTTGTCTGAAATTTGAAATTCATCTTGAATATAAGCCGAATAGGTCGATACTTTTAATTGTTGTAATGGTTCAACTCCATTAGGAAGCAATGAATATCTGTAGTTAAAACGAGGCATTACTACTGGAGATACAGCTAAATTTGGATTTGCTTTAAAAGCTTCAGCTGCTTTTTTGAAATCTGCAATTGAACTAAAAACATAAACACCATTAGATGCAGGAAAAAATACGTTGTTTGAAACAAAATATTCATATGACAATCCAAATGTTAACGTATGCTTGTTAGTAAAATAGGAAAAGTTGTTCGTAATATTAAATGTAGAATAATTCAATTTGTTATTAGGAGTAAATGGATCCATACCCATCGTAGTATAAGTAGAACCACCTTTCAAAATATCAATTGTCGGAAACAATGCAGTCTGAGCTCTATCCTCAATTTGCTGATTGTAAGTGGCAATTAAATTATTAGCAAATTTTGAATTAATTGTAGAATTTAATTCAGCAACAATGGAACGTGTGTTATCCTGAATCAAATAACCCGAATTCTGTGGTGATAATGCTAATGCAGAATTGGTTCTATTTCCTTGGCCAGCGGTGTTACTACTGTTAGAATTAGAAATTAATGAACCAGATTCTGAATCATGTTGAGAATAACGAACCGACAATTTGTTGTTGTTATTAATGTTATAATCCAAACGAATTAATCCCTTTTTACTGACAACATCATTATTGAAATTATCTATTGCACCAATTTCATAATTAAAATTCGTTTTCATGAAATTCCCTAAATCTTCGATATCAGAAGCTAAAACTCTTGAGATATTACCTGTTGCCCCTGGACGATCAGCTGACCAACTCAAGGCTGGAGTAGAACTTGTAAATTCTTCATAATTAGCAAAAAAGAATAATTTGTCTTTAATCAAAGGACCCCCAATTCTAAAACCAGTGGTTTTTTCATTGATGTTAGTTGTTGGCAAATTTCTTCCATTAGCTTTATTACCAACCAAATCACTATTTCTAAATATGTGATACGCTGAACCACTAAATTCATTCGTACCTGAACGAGTGACCGCATTAATTCCTGCTCCAGTAAAGCCAGATTGGCGTACGTCAAAAGGAGCTATATTAATTTGAATTTGCTCAATGGCATCTAGAGAAACCGCCGTAGTTCCTGTTCTACCACCCGCTTGCGAGGAACTTCCAAGGCCAAATCCATTATTAAAAACAGATCCATCAATCGTAAAGTTGTTCAATCTACTATCTTGACCAGCAAATGAACGCCCATTGCTATATGCGTTATATTTGGTAATATCATCAATTGTACGACCAATAGTAGGCAAACCATTAATTGTCTCTGTTGCAAATGAAGTGGAAGCACCCGTTCTATTTGAACTGAAAATTTCAGAACGTCCTGACTTAACTACAACTTCTTGTAATTGTTGACCATTTTCCTCCAACTTAAAATTCACATTTGTGGAGGTTCCTAGATTTGTGAATAAATTTTCTTTCAACTGATCTTTAAAGCCTACAAATGTTACTTTTAAAACAAATGGGCCTCCTACACGAACTCCAATTAGAGTAAATCGACCAGAAGCATTTGTTGATACACCATACTTGGTTCCAGAGGGAGTATGTACGGCAAAAACGCTTGCACCAGGCAATGCTTCTCCTTTGGAATCAATTACTGTACCAGTAAAGGAAGAAGTTGTAACCTGAGCGAACAATTGTCCAAGGGGTAGTGCCATAAAAAGCGCAAAAAACGCTCCCAACAACACAGAATGAGTAAAAAATCTTTTCTGCATAAAATTGAAATTTAGATATAAGTTAGTTGAAAGAAACTTTACACAAAATAAACCTAAAAAATCAAATACTCCAATTGTTTGTCAAAAGACTTTTCAAGTTTTTGGCTCTAAATTGTTGACTTTTAGGACAAAAGAAGTAAAAAATATTATTTTTAAAATCCTGCAGCCATCTAATAATGCAAGTTTCCTTGATTATTTAACAAAAACTTAATTTTTAATTATTTAAAGAATAATTTTGCAGTAGAAATATCCTTATGCAAACGAACAAAGAACCCATCAAATTAACATCATTCTCACATGGAGCAGGCTGTGGTTGTAAAATATCCCCTCAAATTTTAGATAAAATCCTGAAATCGGATACCCCTAAAAAGAATCATCCCCTATTATTGGTTGGCAATGAAAGCCGAGACGATGCCGCGGTTTTTGATTGGCAAAACGGAGAGGCTGTTATTTCGACGACCGATTTTTTCATGCCCATCGTTGATAATCCCTTTGATTTTGGAAAAATAGCCGCAACAAATGCCATTTCCGATATTTATGCGATGGGTGGAACTCCCCTCATGGCCATCGCAATTTTAGGTTGGCCCATCGATAAATTAGCCCCTGAAATCGCAGCTCAAGTACTTGAAGGGGGCAGAGCTGCATGTGCAGAAGCAGGAATTCCCTTAGCAGGCGGACACTCCATCGATTCCCCTGAACCAATTTTTGGTTTAGCAGTCACAGGAAAGGTCAAAAAAGAACATTTGAAACAAAATGATCAAGCTACCCAAAATTGCCTTCTGTATTTAACCAAGCCTTTAGGGGTTGGAATTTTATCGACCGGCCAAAAAAGAGGCATCGTCAGCCCAACTGATCTAGCCACGGCAGTCAAACAAATGAGTACACTTAATTTATTAGGTGAAAAATTGGGCCCTCTCTCCTATGTCCATTCGTTAACAGATGTGACTGGTTTTGGTTTATTTGGTCATTTAGTTGAGATGTCTGATGGTTCAAATATAAGTTCTGAGTTGTTTTTCAATGAAATACCGACACTGGATAATTTAGACAGCTATTTAGATCAAAAATGTTTCCCCGGAGGAACAGAGCGAAATTGGGCCAGTTATGGACACAGAATCCAAGAAGGAATCACAGAAACCCAAAGGCTCATTGGCGCAGACCCGCAAACCTCTGGGGGGTTATTAATTGCCGTAGAGGAAAAATCACAAGAAGTTTTTGAACAATTTCTATTAGAACAGGGATTCAACCTAAAGCCGATTGGAAGGACCACTGAAAAAAGGGAAAAAGCGATATACATTCAATGAAACTATTTTTCAGAAAACTAGGTGAAAAAGGTAGCCCCATTGTTATTTTACATGGGATTTTTGGTACCTCCGACAACTGGGTTGGAATCGCTAAAATATTAAGCGAAAACCACCAAGTCTTTCTTTTAGATTTACGCAATCACGGTCATTCCCCATGGGCAGATGAATTTGACTACCAGGTCATGTCTGAAGATTTATGGGAATTCATTCAAGATCATTCCCTCGATAAACCCTTATTGAT
>CANHXO010000118.1 GCA_947464595.1 Cytophagaceae bacterium | reverse complement strand
TTAAAGGGTTGGAAAACGGTTGATCCAACCCATGAAAAACTTTGGTTTGTAGCCGACAGCGTGATTAGAAGTGGTGATGGTCAACATAAAATTCCCGCGAATACCTATTTGCATACGACACGGGAATATGGCGATTTTGAATTTCGATGTCTTTTCCGCTTATCAGGTGACCCCAAAACAGGTTTAATTAACAGTGGCATTCAATATCGTTCAATCGTTGAGGGTGGAAAAATGGTCGGTTATCAAGCAGATATTGGAAATGGCTATTGGGGTGATATTTACGATGAGCATCGCCGCGGTAAACTCATCGGCGGTGATCTCAGCACCCTAAGACATTTGCTCAAGGAGGATGGTTGGAATAGCTATATCATCCGTTGCAAAGGAAATCTTCATGAACTGTACATCAATGGGGTGAAAACCTGTGAATACGTGGAAAAAGATCCTAAAATGCCTCAAAAGGGAGTTATTGCTGTTCAGATTCATAGTGGCGGAGTTGCCCAAGTAGAATTCAGAGATCTGACCATTACCGAAATCCCTTAATTCATTGACCTAGTATAATTCTTGGGAACAATTCCCTATTTAAATCAAAAAGACTAAAGCACAAAATTTACACACTGCGTGAAATAACCAAAAGAAAAATAATGAAGCTAATCCCCGTCTTTATTTCAGTCTTACTTGTGACAAGCTTGCTTGTTGGCCCCCCAACCCTCGCTCAATCAAAAAAAACTCAGTCGGTACGCACCCAGGTTTATACCCCTGAACAAGAGCTTGCAAGATTTAAGTTGCCCAAGGGCTTTGTTATTGAATTAGTGGCCAGTGAAAAAGAAGGGCTTATTAACCCCATTGACCTCACTTTTGATGATGCTGGTAGACTCTGGACACAAACCGCAACTATGTATCCTTTGGACCCGATCGCCGATATCCAATGGAATGATTTGCTGAAACTGATGGATGACCCAGAAGCGCAAAAAAATCATCCTAACTTTAAACGGATCTTAGATCTTTATCAGGGAAAAACTAGGGGTGCCGACAAAATTCTAGTGTTCTCTGAGCTTTATGGAAAGAATCCCATAAAAACCAATGTCTGGGCAGATGGACTCACAATCCCGATGAGCGTTTTACCCTATAAAGATGGCGCCTATGTGGTGCAAGGCTCAGAGCTATTTTTTCTACAGGACAAAAATCAGGATGGAAAAGCAGATCAGCGAACTCCCCTCTTGACCGGTTTTGGTTTTACAGATACTCACACCATGGCGCATGTACTCGTCCGAGCACCTGGCGATTGGATTCATTTCAGCCAAGGAGCTTTAAACAAAAGTGGGGTTTCTTCCTTAAAAAGTGAGGCAAAACTGAAGATTGATTATAGTAAGATCGCTCGCTTTTCTTTGGATGCAAAAAAACTAGAATTAGTCAGTTCAGGCCTTAACAATATTTGGGGCTTTCAGCTTCGTGGCAATGGCCAGTGGTATGGTTCTGAAGCCAACGATTTAGGATATTCAGTCGCACCGATGGAACCTGGTACAGGTTTTCCTGGCATAGGAAATGAAAGGCTCAGTTCTTATCAGCCTTTTATGCCCATTCTTCACGAGTTCCGTGTCGGTGGAACCGGGATATCGGGAACCGCATTCGCTGATGATGCCGCTGGTTCATTTCCGGAAGAATTCAAAAATGTAGCCTTTCTGGCAAATCCGATTACTAGCTCAATCAATGCGGTTCAAATTGTACGTAATCCAGATGGCACCGTTAGCGCTAAACATTTACCGGACCTGTTGACCTCTGAGGACGACTGGTTTCGCCCCGTGAATATGGAATTTGGCCCCGACGGTTGTCTCTACATTGCCGACTGGTACAACAAGATTATTTCCCACAATGAACTTCCGACCACACACCCAGATCGGGACCATTCACATGGACGCATCTGGCGCATTCGACATGTTAGTCAAAAGCCTCGAATAATTCCTGATTTCAATGTGATTAAAACAGAAGAACTAGTCAATCACCTAAAATCGCCTTCCCTCTGGGAAAAACGTGCTGCTTGGCATCAAATCACCGATCGTCCTATTTCAGAAACGAATAAATTGGCAACAGATCTTGTAGCCTTGGCGACTGATGAGACCCAAGATGAAGTTACCCGGATTCATGCCTTATGGTCATTGGAAGGCATTAAACAATATGAGGCGAACCTAATTTCTCTCCTTTTAAAATCCCCTTTGCACGATCTTAGGCGTGAAGCTGTTCGTTCACTCAATAGCTTTTCCATCAAGCCAACGCAAATAGCCAGTTGGGTCAAAGAGCTTATGGAAGATCCGAATCCCGCCGTTCGCTCTCAAGTCCTTCGGACATTAACTGAAGCTGTTGGCGCAGACCCCTCTGTGATCGATATTTTGGTTCGTGCTTGTAAACCCGAAATCCCTGGAAATGCCATGGGTGGCGCTTATGAAAGAAAATTTGAACGTTTTCTCGCCCGCAAAGCCCTTGAAAGATATACCCATGAATTAAAAACATACCTAAATGCACCCATCGCGAGTGATATACCTATTTCAAATATTTTATGGGCCATTCAGGCATTGCCTACTCAAGAAAAAGAAGAGGCCTTTCTGAAATATTGGCCAAAATCCAACATCAAAACCCTTGACGAATCTACCTTCGTTAGCATCGCAGACATGCTGCATAACAAAGAAATTTACGAAGCGGTAAAGCAAGTCGTCCAAAATCCTGTCAATGCCCTAGTTCATATCCAGTGGGCAGTACAAAATCAAGCCCGAGTGCAAACACCAGAAATGGCCCATATGCTTTTGACTCCAATCAACTCATTGCTTCAAAGTGGTTTAGAAGCGAATATTGATTTAGCCCTAGATGCCATTGGACGATTTAAGATTGAAAAATTAAGAGACGCTATCGTCTCATTAATTAAGGATCAAACTTCTGATCAGACACTTAAACTGGCCTTGAAAGCTTTAGAGATTAATCCAAAAGCCTCCCAAGACGTTTTTCTAGAGATTGTTCAAAACAAAAAATTAAGTTTTGAGATACGTGTTGCCGCATTGAATAGCCTTTCCAAAGCGAGCCCCAAGGAGGGAGAAGCCACTTTATTGAAATGGCTACCCGAACTTAAAGCCAATGAAAAAGCAGAAATGGCTACCATTTTATCAGGCTCAGGCCAGAGTGCTAGCGTGCTACTGAATGTGTATGAGCAAAAGGGTTTGGATATAT
This sequence comes from Cytophagaceae bacterium, assembly GCA_947464595.1. Classification (GTDB taxonomy): domain Bacteria; phylum Bacteroidota; class Bacteroidia; order Cytophagales; family Spirosomataceae; genus Aquirufa. Next base: position 1,472 of record CANHXO010000118.1, on the reverse strand, counting down.
CAGCCTTCAACCTGTCTTCAGCAGAACGCATCGTCAGTGCTAATCGAAACGACCAACGTAGCAAGGCTATTTTGGAGGGCGTGAAAAAGCGTGAAGAGGATAAAAAGAAGGCATTTGACGGTGAACTCAAAAGGTACATGGCAATCGCTATTAAAAACAATGGAAACCCCCAGGAAGGAAAAAAACTTTTCCAAACTTGCCTCCTATGTCACCAAGTGGGCAACAAAGGACAAAACATTGCCCCAGCCTTAGACGGTTCTGCTTCCCGTGAATACGAAGCCGTTTTGACCGCTATTCTAAATCCTGATGCAGCGGTAGAATCGAGTTATGCCGTGTACCGGGTTAAGAAAAAGGATGGTCAAAGTCTAGAAGGTTATTTGGTCAACAAAGATGCCCGAGGAACCACCCTTGCTTTTATGGGAGGCAGCCGAGTATTTATTGAAACAGCGAACATCCAAAACCAAGGTTTTTTAGGTGGCCGATCTTTCATGACAAAAGGGCTAATCGATCAGTATAGTGATAAACAAGTAGCCGATTTACTGTCTTATATACGGACGTTAAAATAACGAGTGATTTGTCGATTTAAAACCCATTGAATTCTGATCAAAATGCCAAATGAATCTATTTAAAGGGGAAATAATCAAATAGGATTGAACTAAAGCGCATCAACGATAAACTAATTGTTCATTCCCTTTTTTACTCTTTCCAGTCAATAGGAATGACCACTTCATTTCTTCTACTCCAAAACTGAAAAGGGGCATTATAGCCTAAAAAAGAATAGTCTCCGACCACTTTAATGCCCTTTTTTTGAATGATTTTCAGCAACAAATCTCGCTTTTCTTTAATCGTTTCATCATCCGCATAACCTCCAAAACTGATAACTGCCACATATTGGGGAGTTGATTTCACAATATGAACACTTGAATCTTTGGGCTTCGGCAAATCACCTTCTTGGTATTTAGCGGGCATCACAAAACTCATGGAAGATCCCTTTTCACTCATTTCCATTCGAACAGGTGCAGTCATTGAAATACTTTTTCCCTGCTCATTTCCACCAAAAATATAGCCAGCTAATTTCCTAAATCCACTGCTGGAAACTGACTTATAATCGGTTCCTGGACTATAAATTTTGGCAAAGGTAGCGGCTGGATAAAACCTGATTTCAAAAAGTGCATCCTTGAGCACTAGCCTATATTTTTGATTTTCCGTTTTTAAATTTCGACTCATCAATTTGTACGATTGTACCATGAGGAACAAAAAGCCGACACTGGCGATGATGTAAAATGTTTTCATCTGTAAATATGTTTAAATCCGTCATTGAACACTAAAGGTATATTTTATCCTGGGTAATTAATCCCTTTGGAAAATAAATTTTCAAATTAAATAGCAAATGAAATCAAGCACTCAGAGATTCATACTACAACAAATCCAAGCACATTAAAGATCATATAGCAATTATTTAACGTGAATTC
>CANHXO010000117.1 GCA_947464595.1 Cytophagaceae bacterium | reverse complement strand
TATTCAACAATCGACTTAATAATTCTGAATTCTCTACCGAGGTTGTACCCACTAAAACAGGTCTTCCTTGATTCACTAATTCCTGAATTTCTTCCGCCACCGCATTGTATTTCTCACGAACTGTGCGATACACTTTGTCTTCATGGTCATCCCGCTGGATGGGTTTGTTGGTCGGAATTGAAACCACGTCCAACTTATAAATCGTCCAAAATTCGCCAGCTTCCGTTTCTGCTGTACCCGTCATACCCCCTAATTTGTGGTACATACGGAAATAATTTTGTAGCGTAATCGTCGCGTACGTTTGTGACGCATCTTCTACATTCACCCCCTCTTTAGCCTCAATTGCCTGATGCAAACCATCGGAATAACGTCGGCCTTCCATCACACGACCCGTTTGCTCATCTACAATCTTTACTTTCCCTTCCACCAAAATATATTCGGTATCTTTTTCAAACAAAGTATATGCCTTGAGCAATTGGTTTACCGTATGGATCCGGGACGCCTTTTCATTGTAATCACGAATCAATTGTTCCTTCTGAACCAAACGCTCAGCGTCACCCAATGAGGTATTTTTTTCAATTTTATTTAAATCAATGGACAAATCAGGAAGTACAAAGAAGCTCGGATCCTCCGTGTTGCCACTCATGTATTCCAAACCTTTTTCAGTCAATTCGACTTGATTGTTTTTTTCCTCAATGGTAAATAATAAAGGCTCATCCGCCTGAGGCATTAATTTTTGGTTCTCAGCTAAATAAATTCCCTCCGTGTCGTTCAACAATTGCTTGTTGCCACTTTCAGAAAGAAACTTAATCAAAGGCTTTGATTTAGGTAATCCTCTAAAGGCTCTAAATAAGGAAAGTCCGCCTTCCTTTTTATCGCCGGCCGCAATGAGCTTTTTGGCTTCGACCAAGAAGTTTTGAACGATTTGTTTTTGGGCCTCGACCAACTTGTGAATGCGCGGTTGGAATGCCTCGAATTCCTGCTCATCCCCTCTAGGAATAGGTCCTGAAATAATAAGGGGAGTTCTCGCGTCATCGATTAACACGGAATCCACTTCATCGACCATGGCAAAATGATGCGGTCTTTGGACTTGATCCTCAAGGCTCCGCGCCATATTATCTCTTAAATAATCAAAACCAAATTCATTGTTGGTACCATAGGTAATATCAGCCATGTAAGCCGCGCGACGCGCTTCAGTATTGGGCTCATGCTTGTCGATGCAATCCACTTTCAAGCCATGAAACTCAAATAAAGGCGCATTCCACTCGGAGTCACGTTTGGCCAAATAATCATTCACCGTCACAATATGTACCCCACGACCCGCCAACGCATTCAAATAAGTAGGAAGCGTAGATACCAAAGTTTTTCCTTCTCCCGTGCCCATTTCGGAAATCTTTCCTTGATGCAAGACAATTCCACCGATCAACTGCACATCATAATGCACCATATCCCAGGTGATTTCGTTGCCGGCTGCATTCCACTGATTTAACCAAATGGCTTTGTCGCCTTCAATTTTAACATTGGATTTTTTAGCCGCAAGGACCTTATCATCCATGGTGGCTGTAACGACTAATTGCTTGTTTTCGGTGAATCTCCTAGCCGTTTCTTTAACTACTGCAAAAGCCTCAGGAAGTATTTCAAGCAATATAATTTCTAGTTGTTGGTTGCGATCTTCCGTCAGTTTATCGATCGATTGAAAGAATTTTTCCTTTTCGTCAATGTCTTCCGTCGCTTGCCCCTGCTCGTGCAAAGACTTAATTTCCGAATCGATGTCAGCTAAAAATAATTGAATTCGCTCCTTGAACTCTGCCGATTTAGCTCTCAATGCATCGTCGGAAATGGAGGCTAATTGGGCAAAGGCACGTTTAATTTGGTCGACAAGCGGTAAGATAAGCTTGATGTCACGATCAGATTTAGTGCCAAATATTTTGTAAACGGTTTTGCTTAGTATGGAAAACATTGTATTTATTCTGCCCTTTTTATCGGGTGGTGAAAAATTAAAACGCAATTTACCAATTTGAATTTTTATCCTTGCTATGTTCCACGAATTAATCCAAAAAAAATGCCGTAATCTTTTTTAAATTGTTTTGATTTGCATAGAAATATTAAAATTTATGTCTGAATATCCCGTTCCACCTCGTCGCCCCCCTAGAAAAAAGCTGAAAATGCCCTTGTTTGGTGGTATGGGAGGGAATAACAATCAGGGCCCAACGACCGACTGGGGAGTTAAAAATTTCACCACGATTATTTTTATAGTAGGCTGCTTGGGTTTATTGGCTCAGATTTTCTTACCCAATCTTTGGGCTGAAAAAATGTATGATTCGAAAAGCGAAATTTTGGATATCTCCATCGATGGGGCATTAAGGAAAAAATATACGGACGCCTCTGATCCGAATGAAATTCATTATATTTTGATAGTCCGAGAGAAAAATGGGGCAAGAAAGAAGTTCGATTTTTTTCGAGTGAAACCTAATTTTTTTGATCAAGTCGCGGTACCCCAACGGTTATTTAAAACTTCAGGAAGTTTGGTTGTGCGGGTGACTCGATTTACCAAACCGGACACCACATTAAAAATCGAATTTCTAGAAGAGTAATTTGCGTGTAATTCCCAGGCTTAATTTTTTTGGGATTTTTGATGGAAATCTAGAAGTATCATTATTCCTATATTAAATTTTCAAATACTTCTTTAAATTATTGATCAGTTTATTGATTATTCGGTTTTTAATTTTTAATATTGACCTGTTATAACCTATTATTTTATCAAATAAAATTTTTACGGACGCTAGCGTAAGTAATTAAATTATAAGAAGATGCCTGTTTGGAATTCATCCAATATGAGTCATTTGTTAGCAAGGTCATTATTTGGTTTTTCGAAATCAGATTTAACGATGGCTTTGGGATACGGTACTTTCTCAGATTTTATCGATAAGTCTTTATTAAAAGACGCTGCTTTACCTGCAGCACCTAATCCTTGGGTGAGTATGGTACCAGCACAGGCCCAACAAAATGATGGCAGCACTGGGCGTTGGTATAATGAAATGACTGCATGGTGGTACATGCGCATGGTCAATGAGGGTTTAAACATGCGGGAAAAAATGGTTTTGTTTTTTCATAATCATTTCGCGAATGAACGCTCGAAGGTTGTTTACCCTCAAAATATGTATGTTCAAAACCAGTTGTTTCGTAAATATGCTTTTGGCAATTTCAAACAATTAGTGAAGGACGTTAGCAAGGATCCCTCGATGTTAATTTACCTGGATGGAAATAATAGTCGGGGAGCTGGGCCTAACGAAAATTATGCCCGTGAGCTGATGGAGTTATTTACCATGGGAATCGGCAATTACACGGAAACTGACGTCAAACAAGCGGCAAAAGTGGTATCGGGTTATCAGGTTTCAGGCTTAAATGCCACATTTGTTCCTTCTCGTTGGTACACGGAGGCCAATGTCACCGTGCTTGGGAAAACTGCTAAATTCGATATCAACACATTAGTTGACCATATATTCGATCAAAAAGCGACGGCTTTATTCATCTGTAGAAAGATCTACCAAGAATTTGTATACTATAAACCGGATGAAGTATTTGTCACTAAAATGGCTGCGGTGTTCAAGGCAAACAACTTTGAAATGAAGCCATTGTTGAAATTTTTATTCACTTCCGATGAATTTTATAAAACTGAAATTATTGGGAGTAAAATTAAAAGTCCAACGGAATTGTTAGTGGGCAGTACCAAATTATTGCAAGTTAAAACACCCGATCTCAACAATTTTTATGAGTTGGCCAGAACCTTACAAATGCAATTGTTCCAACCACCCGATGTGGCGGGTTGGCCTGGCCAGCGGGAGTGGATTAGCTCGACGACCTATTCATATCGCGGCGGATTTACGGACTCTTTGTTGAGCGGCAAGCGCTACAATGGGGTAGCCGTAACTGCTAAATTGAATCCTATACCTTTTGCACGAACATTTTCAACCGCTGAAAAAGCAAACGAATTTGTGGATGAGATTGTTGGGTTAGCCTTACGATTTCCATTGTCCGATACGCGTAGAAAATTTTTATTGGACACATTATTGGACGGTACGATTTTGGCAAATTGGTCTACTAATACCCCTAATTCCGATGCGCGAGTTAATAAATTTTTAAAAGCGCTGATGCGATTACCTGAATACCAGCTCTGCTAAATATGAAAAAGAACGTATCTAGAAAACAATTTTTACAACAAATGGCCTTGCTAAGCGGTGGGGCTGCTTGGGGGATGGGTTCTATTTCGGGCAAGGCCTATGCGCAAGTACCTGCTTCTATGGCATCGATGGTTGCCGGAGCTGAACGAGGAAAAGCCTTAGTAATTATCCAATTAAGTGGGGGAAATGACGGATTAAATACAGTTATTCCTGCCGAGGATGATCAATATTTTGTGAAAAGACCCGACATAGGGATTAAAAAGGACGTGGCACTTCCTATAAAAAATGGCATGTATTTTAATCCTGCGATGCTTGGGATCAAAAAAATGTATGATCAAGGGAAAGTAAGTGTGCTTCAGAGCATTGGATATGTCAATCCAAATCGTTCACATTTTAGAGCCACAGATATATGGAATACAGGTTCAGATGCCAAAACGGAATGGGATGAGGGATGGGCAGGTCGGTATTTGAGCTTAAAATATCCACAGTATCCAATGAATTTGCCCTCTCATCCGATGGCTATCCAATTGGGCTC
>CANHXO010000116.1 GCA_947464595.1 Cytophagaceae bacterium | reverse complement strand
TTTAGGAAACGCCTATTCTATCCGTTGAACTACAGCGCCAAAATTAAATTTACTCGTGTGCAAAAATATAAAATCATTTACAATAAGCCTTTACCTTTAGCAAATTTAGCTATGACTCAGGAATGTACCCATCACTATGTCCTTGCAAATGGTTGCTCTCGAGCCAATTAGGGAAAATCTGAAAGTGTTTGTCTTTGATTAAATTCAAAATCACCTCGCGCAACTCAGGTAAATTACTTTTTTGTTCCGCGGAAATAAAGACTGTTTTCGGTTGCTCTAATTGCCAGTGTGAACGTTTTAAAAAAGCAGTTACTCGATCCATTTTACTCAATTCGACTTCTCCATCCTCGTTAACAGCTGCCCCTTCAAAATACACGTCCTCCACAGGGAATAAATCAATTTTATTAAATACTAAAACCGTTGGCTTATCGCCAGCCCCCATCTCATTAAGAATTCCTTGGACCACTTCGATCTGCTCCTCAAAATTAGGATGCGATATGTCTACAATATGTAAAAGCACATCCGCTTCACGGACTTCGTCCAGGGTTGATTTAAATGACTCAATCAAAAGCGTAGGGAGTTTACGGATAAACCCTACCGTATCCGTTAATAGAAACGGTATTCCTTCCCAAGAAATTTTTCTCACCGTGGAATCCACCGTGGCGAAAAGTTTGTTTTCTGCAAAGACATCAGCCTTAGCTAATTTTCTCATTAGGGTGGATTTGCCTACATTGGTATAGCCAACAAGGGAAACGCGCACCATTCGATCTCTATTTTTTCGTTGAGTGAATGATTGTCGGTCGATGGCCTCCAACTTATCTTTCAAAAAAGCTATGCGGTCATTAGCAATCCTTCGGTCCGTTTCTAATTCTTTTTCACCTGGACCTCTCATTCCGACCCCTCCACGCTGCTTAGAAAGGTGAGACCACATGCGTGTTAAGCGTGGCAACATATATTGATATTGAGCCAGTTCAACTTGCGTACGGGCTTGTACCGTTTGCGCCCTTTGAGCAAAAATATTTAAAATCAATAAACTTCGGTCTAAGACTTTAATTTCTTTGCCATATAATTCAATCGCATATTCAATATTACGTACTTGTGACGGACTTAGGTCATCATCAAAAATGATCATGTCAACTCCCTTATCGATCACATAGGCCATGATATCCTCAAATTTGCCTTTCCCTACATAGGTTTTATTATCAGGTTTGGCGAGATTCTGAGTAAAAGAATGTAAGGCCAAAACGCCTGAGGTACTAGCCAAAAAAGCTAATTCGGCTAAGTATTCAGCTGTTTGTACGGCATTTTGTTTTTGGGAAGTCACGGCAACTAAAACGGCTGTTTCTTGCTCCTCACCAGTACTGTGTAAAATTCCCTCTTTCATTTTTAGCTAAAAAAAGCCCTTCTTCGCAGAAAGGCTTTCCTGTTTATGTATGCTGTATCTACAAGCTATCGATTAATTTTTGATTTAAAGCGACATAATCATCATTTTTGCCAGCTTTAGCTAATTCGATCGATTTTAAGGCGGTGGCTTTTGCGCCAACTTTATCACCCGTTTTTGCTTGGATTTTTGCTTTCAAATGAAAGACCCAATAGGCCGTTGGATTTGCTTCAGTAGCTTTACTTGCCCATTCTAATGCCTTTTTTAAGTCACGTCCCGTTTCAAAATAATACGAAGCCGCCTCAAAATAGGGCTTTGAATCAATGTTCATGGCACGGTCAATAGACGCCATAATCGTAGCATCCACATTTGTCTCTACCGGTATGGAAACGGAAGTTTTCTCCCATGACATTTGAATGTTCAATTTATTAGCTGAAACATCTGAAAAGTGAATCGTGAACGACTCAATGGAATTAGCCAGTGTGGTAGAAGGTATCGTTACTTTAAATACATCTTCCGCTGGATTATAATTAAAAACTCCATTAGTTCCCTTGCTAAATACAATCACCCACGATTTCTCTGAAGGAATCGTCATGACCTGATAAGTTCCCGCTTTTAACGCTTGACCCGCCACTTTAACATCTTCACCAAAGGTAAATTTGGTGGGTGAATTAGCACCCGTTCTCCATAATTTTCCGAAAGGAACGATGTCGCCAAATATTTTACGGCCTTTCATAACAGGTCTTGAATAAACGACCTCGATGGTTGAAAGCGAAAAATCTTGTTTAATCGTTTGTCCAGGACTAGGTGCGGGAGTTTTAATTCCTTGTCCATAGCTGGTAAACATCATCCCTAATAGTAGGGTCATCATCAATATCTTTTTCATTGCTTATGCAGATAAGGCCTCAGCACCACCCACAATTTCCAAGATCTCCTTGGTAATAGCTGCTTGGCGTGATCGGTTATACTCTAATTTTAATGCTTTAATTAATTCTCCAGCATTCTCAGTGGCTTTATCCATCGCTGTCATTCGAGCCCCATGCTCAGAGGCATTGGACTCTAATAAAGATCTGAAAATCGAGAGTTTAATGGATTTTGGAATCAACTCTTGGATAATTTCCTCTTCTGTAGGCTCAAAAATATAATCCACAGCACTTTTTGTTTCCGCAGCCAAAGGCACCATCGGCAACAATTGCTCTGTTTCAATAATTTGAGTCGCTACGTTTTTGGAATAATTAAACAATACCTCAACGACATCGTATTTTTTTTCTGTAAAATCAGTTAAAATCATTTCGCCAATTTCACGGACATTGCCAAAGTTTAAGCGCGTAAAAATATCGGTGTAAGTATCTAAAATTTGGTACCCACGTCTACCTAAATATTCGCCTCCTTTTTTACCTAATGGCAAAATCGTTACATTTCCAGATGCGTGTAAAGAAGCGTATTTCGCTTCTACAAGAGCCATAGTTGCCTTGCCCACATTCGCATTGAATGCTCCACACAAACCTCTATCCGAAGTAACCACGACAATCAATACGTTTTTAACTTCACGTACTTCCGTAAATGGATTCGATTGGCCCGCTTCTGTTTGTGCAGATACGGTTGAAATCATTTCTGATAATTTTTTAGCGTATGGACGCATTTGGCTAATAGCATCTTGTGCACGCCTCAACTTCGCCGCGGAAACCATTTTCATGGCTTTGGTGATTTGTTGTGTCGAATTAACCGATACAATTCTATTTCTTACTTCTTTTAAGGAAGCCATCGTATTCTAATTTTTAAACTGCGTATTTAGCACCTACTTCTTGACCCACCCTTTTTAAGGTTGCTGTTAACGTATCATCAAATTTACCAGCACCTAAAGCATCTAAAGTCGCTTTTTCAGTTGCACGCAACACTTGGATGAAATCTTTCTCGAATTCACGAACTTTATTCTCAGGAATTAAATCCAAAGAACCCGTCGTTGCCAAATAAATCATTGCTACCTGATCTTCTACTCGCTGTGGAGCAAATTGAGGTTGCTTTAACATCTCTAAGTTACGACGACCACGGTCAATCGTTAATTTAGTCGATGCATCTAAATCTGAACCAAATTTAGAGAAAGCCTCCAATTCACGGAATTGCGCTTGATCTAATTTTAATGTTCCAGCTACTTTTTTCATGGACTTAATCTGAGCATTACCTCCTACACGTGATACCGAAATACCTACGTTGATCGCTGGACGGATACCCGCATTGAATAAATTAGTCTCTAAGAAAATCTGACCATCAGTAATCGAAATCACGTTGGTCGGAATATAAGCTGAAACGTCACCCGCTTGGGTTTCAATGATTGGAAGTGCTGTTAATGAACCACCTCCTTTGACAATTCCTTTGATCGAATCTGGTAAATCATTCATCGATCTTGCGATATCATCTGAGCTATTGATCTTCGCCGCACGCTCTAATAAACGTGAGTGAAGATAAAAAACGTCTCCAGGATATGCCTCACGTCCCGGTGGACGACGAAGTAATAACGAAACTTCACGATATGCTACTGCTTGCTTCGATAAATCATCATAAACAACTAAAGCAGGTCTACCGGTATCACGGAAAAATTCTCCAATGGCTGCACCCGTAAACGGAGCATAAAACTGCATTGGGGCTGGATCAGCAGCAGAAGCTGACACGATCACCGTATAGTCCATCGCTCCCGCTTTACGTAAAGTTTGCTCTACTTGCTTGATCGTACTTGCTTTTTGACCAATGGCCACATAAATACAATAAACAGGCTCCCCTTTATCGAAAAATTCTTTTTGATTAATAATTGTATCAATACAAACCGCTGTCTTTCCTGTTTGGCGATCACCAATAACAAGCTCACGCTGCCCACGACCTACCGGAATCATAGCATCAATCGCTTTAATTCCCGTTTGCAATGGCTCGGTAACCGGTTGGCGGAAAATTACTCCTGGAGCTTTACGCTCCAAAGGCATTTCGTATAGCTTTCCAGTAATCGGTCCATTTCCATCGATAGGCTCTCCTAAGGTATTAACCACGCGTCCCAAAATTCCATCTCCTACCTGAACTGAGGCAATCATATTGGTTCTCTTCACGGTATCGCCCTCTTTGACTAATTTGGAATCTCCCAAAAGTACGGCTCCCACGTTGTCCTCTTCTAAGTTCAAGGCCAAGGCCTTTAAACCATTTTCGAAAACAATTAATTCTCCTGCTTGAACATTCGAAAGGCCGTAAATACGGGCCACACCATCACCCACTTGGAGTACGGTGCCTATTTCTTCTAATTCTGCTTGCGTTTTAGCCTGCGATAACTGCTCCCTAAGGATGGCTGAAACTTCATCTGGTCTTACTGATGCCATATCGAAATGGTGGTTTAT
>CANHXO010000115.1 GCA_947464595.1 Cytophagaceae bacterium | reverse complement strand
ACAAAAGAGGAAGATGTCAACCATTTAATTGAGGATATGAGTTTGTTGTTAAAAGAATAATGAGATGACATTAATTTTCCGGGCTAAAACCATCCGTGTAAACTTCTTTTTTTAGCTTAAAATTACGAACGAATACAATTAAAATCTGCCTTATGATCCCAAAAATAGCCCTATTAATCCTCGTGATCTTCGGAGTTTCCTGCAACAGTAGGGAGGAAATCACGCGCCAGCAATACGTAGTGGAGGGCATGAATTTATATCAGACAAATTGTGCCAATTGCCATCAAGTAGATGGATCAGGGTTAAAAGATTTATATCCCCCGCTAGCCAAAACTGATTTATGGCAACGCGTAGATATGAATACATTAGCTTGCCTCTTAAAAAATGGACAAAAGGATTCTATACGGGTCAATGGAAAGGTTTTTAATGCATATATGCCCGGAAACGCCAAGCTTCAAGCACTCGATATTGCAGAAATAATTACCTACATGAGAGAGAAATGGTCGCCCAACAAATCCATATTTAGTTTAGATAGCACACGCATTGCATTGAAAAATTGCCCTTAGGATTGATGATAATTATTTCGAAAAGGATTTAGATCGAAGACTATTGGGTCGGAAGTCCCTCAACAGTTAATACTGAATTAGTCACTTTTCTAAGGGAATAGGTTGAAAAATCTTGGGCTGCATCTAACCCTATTCCGTGCACAATTTCCTTTTTCGTGTGAATAGCCACAGGCTTTTCCGTAAACACTCTTTTTTGATCAGGCAGCCAAGTAAACTCATCTGTTTTCAACGTTTCCCCTTTTTGGATATTGAAAATTTCAACATGACCCATTAATTTATACGAATTTGTCTGGCGGAAAAAATGTGCAGAATCCCCTCTGATTTGGGATGTAATATTGCCTAATTTATCATAAAACCAAAGCTTCATTTCGTTTGGATAAATTCGATCCTCGGCTTCTGTCGTTATTTGTTTTTCCGACACCATGCGTAAAACCGAACGTGCAGAATCAGAATAAACCATGTCTATACCAGTCAATTGGGATTTAGGTCCATTGTAGATGGCTGAACTTTTCACTTCGCGCTCATGGCAAGCAAAAATAATGGATGTAGCGAGCAGCAAAAAGAGGTTTCTCGAATTGCGCATGGACGAGATCGTTAGTTGATTTTTTGCTTCTGGAACCAAAGGTCACTTAACGTTAGGCCTATAGTGATGCGATGGTACTGTTCTTCCATTCCATTGTCAGCCAAAACTCCTCGCTTGCCCAATTGATATGCCACATTGAAATAAGATAAGTTTCTCAATGGAAATGCAACACCAATACTCAAACTCTTGTCGATGGCATAATTGCCGTTGGACGCAAAATCATAAGGTGTTTTAGTGTAGGCCATGCCTATGCGGTACGTTGTTCTTTTAAAATAATTAGAAACTGATGTAAAATCAGGGGTATACTCCCCACCAATAGACCATTTTGTACTGACGGGTAGTTGTTTGGTTGATCTACCTAAATTATTATCCACTTTAGACCAATCTGTTTGTGAATAGTCAATACCCACCATCCATGTAGCAATTTTCTCTAAACTTACCCCCAAGCGAGTAGTAACAGGCAGATTTTGCGAAAAATTATACGTATTTTTCAATGTATCAGCATTAATCATATTCATGCCTGACAAATCCAAAATGGCAAATCGATTGAGTTGGGTCGCATTCATTTGAGAAGTCAAATCCATGGTCCCACCGATATTCAAGAAATAATCATTTTTCAAAGACTTGCGATAGGCAAAACCCGCTTTAAATGAAAAGTCGGAATAGGAGTTTAAATTTTCTAATTGGATTTTATAAAATTGCCCATCAGACATATTTTGCGTCGATACATTTCGATTGACCGTTCCAAAAAGATAATTTGCCTCTAGGCCCACATAAAATTCTCTCCCTATTCTTAGCCCATTGGAAAAACTTAATTTGGTAATACTTCCTTTTCCCTGATAGCCATAAATTAAACTATCAACACCTAATAAATTCAATCGGCGAAATGATTTAGTGGTATAGTCTACAGCTGAGTGAGGTCTAATTCCGATAGATGCGGTCCAACGATTGCTGATCGGTAAAGTCAATTGCAAAGACTCATAATTACCCCCAAAAACTTGTTGCTTCTGGCGATAATCTTGCAAAGTTTTAAGTTCTGTATTAAGGCCTACTTCAAAAACGGTGTAGTGATTTCTTGCTAAAAGTGCGGGATTGATGGCGTTGGCATAAATACCATTCGAATTAGAAACCCCTATTCCACCCATCATCAAATTTGTCGCTGGCTCTGCAGGATATAATTCCCCCATCCCAATGTAGGATAAAGGTGAATTTAGAATCGACTGAGCATTTAAATGGGAACAAATAAACAACAAACTAAAAGACAACAAGCTAAAAATCGCTCTATGCATTTTATTAATCAGGCAATTCGAAGTTCTTGTATTATAAATCATATCGTATTTATACGCTCTTTCTGTCAATTAAGTGTGCAAAGGTCGTAATTTTATTTCATATTCGATTAAGTATTTGGCTATATTTGAATTCAAAATAGAATAAGCATATGATTGAAGCATTAGAAAATTGGCACATATTAGAAAACTCAGCCTTCGATTTAATTTTATTTTTGGGTGTAATTCTTTTGGGAGTTGTGCTCAAGCGTTTTTTCTCTAATTCATTTTCTAAAATTGTTTTTCGATTCATCCCAGAAGAGTCTATTTCCATTCAGGATTGTGTCCAACTCCTAAGAAAGCCCTTTGAATTATTGATTTTTTGGATTTTCCTATACTTGGGCGCCCTCAATTTAAAAGTGCCCGTTCGTTGGAATTTCACCCCCATACAGGATTTTGGCGTTTTATTTCTATCCAAAAAAGCATTTGAAATAGCCATTATTTATACGGTTACTTGGGTCATTGTTCGACTCATGAAAGTGGTTATTTTGGTGGCTCAAGAAAAATGGCAAGGAGTTGAGCAAAAATCCAAACAGCAATTTATTCCATTTTTAAATGACCTATCCATGGTCTTCATTATCACCGCATCTGGTTTTGTAATGTTAGGCCGGGTATTTCAAGTTGACGTGGTCGCTTTAATTACCGGATTAGGTCTTGGAGGATTGGCCTTAGCTTTAGCAGCTAGAGAAACATTAGAAAACCTATTTGCATCTTTCACCATCTTTTTGGATCTACCTTTTGTGGTGGGTGATAATATTCAAGTGGGCGGAATTTCTGGTGACATCGAAAAGATCGGATTTAGAAGCACCCGACTTCGTGGCGTGGATGGAAATTTGATCATGATACCCAACCGTTTATTAACTTCTCAGTCCCTTGAGAATATGAGTGAGCGGGATTACCGGAGGGCTAAATTTACGCTAACCTGTGATTTGAAAACGAAGCCCTCTCAAATTGAAAAGGCTATTGCAGGAATTGAGGCTCTTATTTTAGAAGACGCGCTTTGCAAGAAAAAGGCGCCAAAAATTGTTTTCGAAGGTTTTGGGACCTATTCCTTAGATATTTCGGTCACCTTATTTGTGTCGAGCAAAGACTTTACTAAATTTCAATTAGTTAAGCAGGAAATCAATCTAGGTATTCTGAAAATTTTAGAAAAAGAAGGAATCGAATTAGCTAGCTCGGTGAACTAAATCAAACAATCATCCTAAAAATCAACCAACCAATTCTTTTAAATCGGCATCATGGATCATCTTTTTCTCATCTGCCATGATTAAAAAGCGGGTATATAATTTATCTAATTCTGGCTTTTCGAATTCGTACCCTAACAAACTTAAACGATGCCTCAGTGCGGCTCTACCGGATCTTGAGGTCAATAAAATAGCCGATGAAGGTACTCCCACATCCTCAGGATTCATGATTTCGTAATTCTGAGCATGCTTTAAAAATCCATCTTGATGAATACCTGATGAATGTGCAAAAGCATTTGCACCTACAATCGCTTTATTTGCCTGAACAGGCATACCCATTAAATTTGAGACTAAACAACTGGTTGGATATAAATATTGAGGATTAATGCCGGTGCTAAATCCTAAATCTTTATGCACATTTAAAATCATCGCGATTTCCTCCAAAGAAGTATTTCCTGCGCGTTCCCCAATCCCATTGATCGTAACTTCCACTTGGCGCGCTCCGGCTTGAATACCTGCAATCGTATTTGCAGTGGCTAATCCCAAATCATTGTGATTATGCATCGAAATGGTAGCCAAATGAATATTATCTACATGCTCATACAAATATGAAATGCGTTGGTGCATTTGATGAGGCAGTAAATACCCCGTCGTATCAGGTAAATTAACAACGGTAGCACCCGCCTTGATCACGGCATGGGTAAGCTTTGCCAAAAATTCTAGATCAGCCCGACCCGCATCTTCCGCAAAAAACTCCACATCCTCCACAAATGATTTAGCATAGTCAACGGCCCAAATCGCTTGTTCAATAATTTTTTCTCTAGTGGAATTAAACTTATGAATAATATGTACATCGGAAGAACCTATACCCGTATGTATCCTAGGCCTTTTTGCCGTTTTCAATGCTTCAGCAGCCGCATCGATATCTTCCTTTTTAGCACGAGACAAAGCGCAAACCGTAGGCTCAGATACTGCATCACAAATAGCTTTTACCGAGGCGAAATCACCTGGAGAAGAGATTGGAAATCCAGCTTCAATGATGTCAACACCCAATTTTTCAAGCTCCTTTGCTACCTCTACTTTCTCTTCTCGGTTTAATTGACAACCTGGAACTTGCTCTCCATCACGTAAAGTTGTATCAAAAATCTGAATGCGGTTACTCATGTATTTTAAAAATTAATTAGCTACAAAACTACCTTTAATTATATTACGAAGCAATTTTAAGCAAAAATTCCAAGGGATATTTTTAGATTATAAATCTTAAATTTGCCAATAAATACCTAATTTAAGATTGATATATTTAAAATTT
>CANHXO010000114.1 GCA_947464595.1 Cytophagaceae bacterium | reverse complement strand
TTCTGGATTTTCCTTTCCCGACGGTTGGCTACCGATTTTCTTAAGGTAATTAACTTGGATGGGGTCCTGAATAGCTAGATTACGAACATGGTCATTTTCAATATAAACACAAGGAACACGATCACCGGTTGCAGGCATAATAAAGGCTTCTTTGAAACCAATATCTAAGGGTCCGTCGGCTATCTTTCCATTCCAATTAGGCCCGCCCAATGGCCCTAAACCTAAATGCCACTTACCGACTACCGCTGTGTTATACCCCGCTTTTGAAAAAATAGTTGCAACAGTTTGTTGGCCCCCGGGAATTAACGCCGAAGCATCTCCTGTCGCCACACCGGTATCTTTTCTACGAAAAGCGTATTCCCCTTTTAGCAAAGAGTACCGAGAGGGAGTGCAGGTAGCAGACGTTGTATGCGCCTGAGTAAACAATAACCCTTTTCTAGCTAATTGGTCTATATGAGGCGTTTTGATCGTCTTGGATCCATAGCAACCTAAATCCCCAAAACCTAAATCGTCCACATAAATGACAAGCACATTGGGTTTTTGACCCAAAGTACAAATGGGTATCAATAATAATGAGTATATAATTACTCGGCCAAAAAATGTTTTCATACGTTTATTTGATTATTTTAAATAGTTAATTAATTCCACCCCGGCTAATAAAAAACAACCCGTACCAAAATCCTCAAAGTCAGGTATATGGGTAAAAGATACAGGCTGTGAATCTTTCGGTTCCTTGCCTGTACCTTGCACATTCCCTAAAAAACCATTGGGATGGACACAAGTGGATAAAGCATCCCAACCTAATAAAATAGCATGATCAAATTTCTTTTTTGGCAATAATTTATTTCGTACACCCCAAGACATCCCATATACAAACAAAGATGTTCCAGTCGCTTCAGGCCCACCAAAATGAGTGGGATCCTTCAAACTTACGTTCCAAAAACCATCTTTTCGCTGTAGAGGCAAAAGTGCATTAGCTAAGGAGATAAAGTCTTGTTCATATTCAGCTCGATGAGGTGCATTTTTAGGCATTAATGTTAACGTTCTGACCAAGGCAGCAAAGACCCAACCATTTCCACGGGACCAATAACAATTCTCACCATTGGGCTCTTGATACGGCGGTACAAAATCTTTGTCTCGCCACCATAAAGATGCATTTCGATCATAAAGTCCCGATCCGCCGTGCTTATTTTTGGTAAATGAGTATAAGTCATACATTTTTTCAAAATATCGATTGTCGGAAAATCGAACGCCCAATCGCGTAAAAACCGGCATACTCATTTGCAAACAATCCACCCAAGACCAATCATCTGCTTTGGCGGAATTAACCATCAGGTCAATATTCGTTTTAATTGGCAATATTCGCGCAGAATCTGCTTTAAAATCAAATAAATCAAGGTAAATCTGCGCACAAGCTTGATTGTCAGCATTGCGCGTTTTAACACCATCCCGTAAATTCCATTGGTGAAAATTCGCCCAGTCCAACATATATTTCATGTCAGCAGCCTTCGGATCGATCTTATATAATTCCATCAGCCCCTCATAATAGACCGCTCGAGTCCAAATATTCGATGGCCGAATCCGGTCTGGCCTTGGAATAGGGGCAGTTACATCGGGCCACTTTTGCTGAAAATAGGCTTTAGCAAGATGTAATTTATTTAAAATTTCTGCTGTTTTGGGCTTAGAAAAGCCATTGAAACTACAGGCTAAAAGAGATATAAATAAATACTTTTTCATATTAAGCCAAATGAAAAACAGAGGGTATATTCACCGAAACAGGTGAGTTATCTGGATTGGCTTTCATGATATCACCCATGTATGCCCACCATTTTTGCATGATCGGCTTAGCAGGCAATCCGTCTAATAAACGTAAATCTTCAGCTTCTAGGTAGGCAAATAAGGTAAGCGTCTCTTCATCCAAAAATATGGAATAATTTTGAATACCTACCTCTTTCAAAAGATGGCTCAATTCAGGCCAAATCTCATCATGACGCTTTTTATATTCCGCCTCAAAACCGGGCAATAAAAACATTTTAAATGCTTTACGTTCCATATATTATTGGTTTATAATTTTAATGAATTTCAACAAAGCTTCGTCATCAAAATTTAAATGCGTGACAAATCGAATATATTGAGGACCAAAGGGCGCACATTTAATGCCCTTGGAATCTAATTCTGCCACTTTAGCAGAAGCCTTAATTTCATCCTGTAATTTAATAATGACAATATTAGTGCTTACTGGCATCACTTCAGCGACCCATGATAATTTTTCACAAGCCCATCCTATTTGCTTTGCTCGCGAATGATCGTCCTTTAATCTATCTACCTGATAATCTAATGCATATATTCCTGCCGCAGCCAGCATCCCCGCTTGGCGCCAACCTCCTCCTAAACGTTTTCTTACCCTACGCGCTTTTTTAATAAAATCATTGGAGCCCAGCAAAACAGATCCCACAGGAGCGCCTAAACCTTTAGAAAGACAAACAGAAATAGTATCAAACCATTGGCCAAATTGCTTAGGATTTTGTCCACTCGCAATCATGGCATTAAAAATTCTTGCCCCATCCAAGTGCAAAGGAATCGAAACACTTTTGCAAAAATCAGCTATTTCCTGAAGCGATTCTGAGGAATAAATACTACCTCCTCCTTTATTGACTGTATTTTCTAAACTCACTAATTTACTCTCACAGGCATGAATGTCATCAGGAGAAATGGCGTTCGCAATTTGGTCTTTTGACAAGCGACCCAAATCACCCTTTAATAATTTAACTGAGGCACCGGCATTCGCCATAATTCCTCCCCCCTCATATAAATAGATATGTGACAACTCATCACAGATAACCTCTTGGCCTTTAGAAACATGCGCAGAAATGGCTATCTGATTGGTCATGGTACCGGAGGGACAGAATAATGCATTTTCCATTCCAAACAATTCAGCTACTTTAACTTGCAAATTATTAACCGTTGGATCCTCCCCAAAAACATCATCCCCCAAAGGTGCCGAAAACATCGCATCGCGCATTCCTGTAGTAGGTAAGGTAAACGTATCACTCCTCAATTCAATCATGGGATTTTTTTATAAAATCAGCTAAGAAAAACAATCGAATCAATGGTATTAATCCAAGCATAGCAATCCATGGAAAATAAAAAAAAGTCCATAACATCCCTATGGAAGTTAATACCCATGCTATTCGGCAATAATAAGTCCAAAAATCAGCTTTGTTTTTTCTCGCAAACCAAAGCACAGCTGGAAAATTTAAAGGAAATAATAATAGAGAACTTGGATTATAACCCATTACTTCATGATCTGTTCCCACTGCCAAAAAGAAAATAAACCAAGCCAATATACCTAAGATTGAAAATAAGAGGACATCAAAAAGATAGATTTCTTTATTTCTTTTTTTGATTGATACCAATAAAATCAACAAACTGATGAGGGAAAGGAATGGAATAGGTCCAAACCAATCATAACTTTCGGGTTCAGAGGGTTTTGACACAAACACATCAAATGGAGCATCTGCTAATTTTTGTCCATTCACTTCGGCTAGTTGGACCGAAAGATTCAAATTATCGGGTAAATAACAAGACTCTGAAGCATTAGCCAAATGATTGGCGGGCACACCTAAAGCTAAATTCATCCCAAAAGTAACCCATGAATTCGTTTTCAAATAATCATTCATCCAATCACGATATGATTTACCTTCCAGATTCTTATAATTCTTCCACTTAAATGCACCTGGAGACGCCTTTTCAATCATATCCCTTAACCTAGAGGAACAGTTATCGTAAAAGAATTTGTACTGATAGTTTTTATTTTTAGGCAATAAATTGATTTCCAAGGCTGTGAAAATCTGCATTTTCTGTGAGTCGGTCAATTTTAAATTTTGAATTTGGATACCTCTTTTTTCAATTTCAGAATAATAGTAAACTAAATCATTCATAGAATTAAATGAAATCGAATAAGGCAGAGTACCTTTTAAAAATTTAAAGTAAAAATTATCCGTATTGAAATCAAATGTCCCATAACTGTAGGCTCGATCAATTCCTTGATCGGGGTCATTCACCCAAATAACAGCGTGGCCAAAAGCCGCATGCAACTCTTTTCCGGGAGCAAACGTAACCAAAGAGACCTGCGCACGTGGACTTAATAGGGGAATAACAGCAGACCCGATGAATGGTAAAAATAGAAACAGATATAAATAAAATTTCTTCATTATTTTCCTGCAATGACAATAACAATTTCTCCTCTGATTTTATCAGGATTTTGATCAAAATAGGTTAAAACTTCTGTAGAGCTTCCTCGAACCATTTGTTCATGCATTTTACTTAATTCCCGAGCCACCATAATTGGCCTATCGGGCCCTATAAATTCAATAATCTGCTCTAAAGCTTTATGCAAACGATGTGGAGACTCATACAAAACCGTTGTTCTTTCTTCTTCCGCAATGGCTTTCCAACGGGTTTGTCGGCCTTTCTTGTGAGGCAAGAAACCTTCAAAAACAAATCGATCTAAAGGAAAACCTGAATTCACTAAAGCAGGAATTAGCGCCGTGGCGCCAGGTAATGTTTCGACATCAATACCCTGCTCAATACATGTTTTGACTAATAAAAAACCGGGATCTGAAATCCCTGGAGTACCTGCATCTGAAATTAAACCCACCACTTTACCTTCTTTTAACAGCTTTATGACTCCAGCCACACCCACATGTTCATTATGCGCATGGTGAGCGAAAAGAGGTTTGGAAATATCTAAATGTTTAAGGAGTTGGCCCGAAGTCCGCGTATCCTCAGCAAAAATAACATCCACCTCTTTTAAAACTCGGATTGACCGCAAGGTCATATCTTCTAAGTTGCCTATGGGAGTGGGTATCAAGTATAATTTCATACTCGAAATTTAACCAAAAATGATTGAAATTATTTCATCACCCTGAAAAGCTTTTTTACTTACTTTGGCAGAAAGGGTAACAGTAAGAATAATGGGTGAAACAAAAAAGGGCCTGCAAAAATGCAAGCCCTAAACGTAGAGAGTGAGGGATTCGAACCCCCGGGCCTGTAACAGCC
>CANHXO010000113.1 GCA_947464595.1 Cytophagaceae bacterium | reverse complement strand
TAATGAAGGCGGCGAATGATTTGAGTGAAAAGAAATTGATTTCTGATCAATATCTAAATCATTCAATTGTTTGAAAACAAAAGAGTTTGAAGGCAAGATAGCCCCTGCTAAATTATGATGCTGAAATTTCTGATCCGATTGATCAAAATTAAATTTTAAGGCAAATCGATCATAAGAACAGCATTTAGCACGACTAAAGGAAGAAGCTTTTGACTGACTGAATGAAGATTGGATATTTTTTGAACAACAAGAGACTGCCTTGTCCAATGAATATTTCTTATTTCCAGTGAAAAGGCATGTGGATTGAGTAAACGAAATACCTAAATTCCCCACTAAGAAATAGGCAGCCAAATAGACTAAAAAGAATCGCTTGATAGCAAATTTCATTTCGACAAATAATTGCACAAATTTACAAATTTTATAGATACCAAATCGAAATGCTGAAATTTATGTGCTTTTGATTTAAATTTTTTAATTTGCATCAATTATTACATATGAGTCTTCCATTTAGGTTAATCCTACTGTTTTTTATTTTCTTTATTGGGGGCACTTCAGCTTTCGCTCAAAATTCTACCTATCGATATTTGGTGCTATTCAAAGATAAAAAAAATAGCCCTTTTTCTCTGAGCAAACCAGAAGCTTATCTAAGTTTAAAGTCGATAGAACGAAGAAAAAAAATGAAAATTGCCCTTCAAGATCAAGATTTACCGGTTAACCCTAGCTATTTAGACCAATTGAAATCCACGGGAGC
This sequence comes from Cytophagaceae bacterium, assembly GCA_947464595.1. Classification (GTDB taxonomy): domain Bacteria; phylum Bacteroidota; class Bacteroidia; order Cytophagales; family Spirosomataceae; genus Aquirufa. The sequence goes on along the minus strand of CANHXO010000113.1, from coordinate 4,504 downwards.
AACGATCATTTTTCCATTAAAATGGATTAATGGGGCATTAATTCAGCAAAAACCGAGTGATCTAGCAAAAACATTAAAACTTGAAAATGTCAAGGGGCTTTATTGGAATTTTCCAGCAGATTCGAGCGCAAACAATCAAATTAAGAGTAATGGAATTACAGGAATTAAACTTTCAAATGCCGGACCTGATTATGGAAGCTCGTTGACACAGCTGTCCCAACTAGGAATCGATGTCATGCATAGCAAAGGTTTTCGGGGTGAGAATATCTTAATTACGTTATTAGACAACGGATTTTTAAATGCAGACCAAGTTCCTTACCTAAAGGCAATTTTTACTGAAAAAAGGGTGATTGGCACATTAGCAACTTCGCCAAACTTAAAGTCGGTGTATGTGGGTGGATCACATGGAACGAATGTGCTCAGCACCATAGCTGGTCAATCCCCTGGAAAATTGTTTGGGGCAGCCTATCTAGCTAACTTTGCCATGGCACAAACGGAGGAAGATGATTCCGAGTTAATCGTCGAAGAGGCTAATTGGCTCAGAGGTGCTGAATGGGCTGATAGCTTAGGAACTGATGTGTTAAATTCCTCTCTCGGATACTCGCAATTTGATAATCAAAAACAAAACCATACCTATTCCGAAATGAATGGCCGGACAACATTGGTTTCCAAGGCAGCTGCTTGGGCTGCTCAAAAAGGAATTATATGCACCATAAGTGCAGGAAATGAAGGAACAAATGCTTGGAAATACATTTCGGCACCAGCAGATGCTGATTCAATTTTAGCCGTGGGTGCCGTAGACAGATCTGGTTTAAAAGCGAGTTTTAGTTCGTTAGGACCGAGTTTTGATAAAAGGATAAAACCAGATGTTTCTTCTATGGGCTTAGGAACTGTGGTTGGTACACCTAGTGGGACGATCGGGACATTGAATGGAACTTCATTTTCGGCACCACTCATGGCGGGATTTGTGGCAGGAATGCTCCAAGCTAACCCAAGAAATTCATCTTGGCAAATTATAGATGCTATTAAAAAATCTGGGAATCAATCCACTAAACCCGATAATTTATTAGGTTATGGTGTTCCAAATTTCTTAAAGGCCACGACTTTTTTAAATCCGATCTTGGGAGTCGAGCCTCAAAAAAACATAGCGATTCATATTTACCCTAATCCAGTATCAATAGGTGAAAAAATCAATATTGACATGGCAGAAGACATGCAAATGAAGCTTGAAATTTTTAATGCTCAAGGAGTCATGATAAAAACACTCCAAGTCAAACAAACTCATGAAGAAATATTTCTTCCTCCACTGGGTTCGGGCAGGTACTATTTTAGGTTCCTAGGGGCTGACATTTCACAAACAATTCCAGTACTTTATAATTTATAGCCCGCAAAAATCATTGGGGTTACTTATAACATAGCTGCTCCAAAAACACCCGCGCTATCCCCTAATTTCGGTTTTACGATAGGGGTCAATACTTCTCCTGAATTAAAAATATACTTCTTAATTCGCTCATAACCTTCCGTGTAAAGTGAATCTATATTGCCAACTCCCCCACCAATGACAATCACGTCTGGATCGATGACATTAATCAATGTAGAAATGGCTTTGCCATAGTATTCAAATAAACGCTCCATCGTTGCCGTAGCATTGGAATCAGAACCAGCCAAATGTGCTTGAACGATATCCTTCAATTTCTTTTTGTCTCCTGTTTGCCTTTCATAAAAAAGTTCCAAAGAAGGACCTGCAATAACTTTCTCGACACATCCTGCTTTTCCACAATAACAAGGTTCACCGCCTACTTCTAAAATATTATGCCCCCATTCGCCACCAATTCCATGAAGGCCATTAATAACTTTACCATTCACCACCAATCCACCACCCACACCTGTTCCCAAAATAACGCCAAATACCACTTGGGCTTTTTTATTAATATCCTGAACGGCGCCTAAAAGTGCTTCTGCTAACGCAAAGCAATTGGCATCATTCGCCAAAACCACCTCGCAACCCACTGCTTTAGCTAAATCAACGGCCATGGGTTGGCCATTCATGCTCGTAGTATTGCAATTTTTCATCGTTTGGGAAGCAGGGTCTAAAACTCCAGGAGTTGCAAATCCTATTCGCGTAGGCCTAAAACCAACTTTTTGACTCACCGAATCAATCAATCGGCCCACTTGGGCAATAATATGATCATATCCCTTGATCGATTCTGTATCAATCCGTTCACGTAGAATCACTTGAGTAGGATCCTTCTGATCTAAAATAGCACACTCAATTTTCGTCCCTCCTAAATCAATCCCCCAATTATATTTATTTTCCATAGATTTATCGACGGTTATCGTCATTTTCAAAAATACTAAAATAACTTAAATATCTACTTGACGCAATTTCACCATCCTTAACTGCTTGTTGGACCACGCAATGTGGCTCATGCAAATGTAAACAATTATTAAATTTACACTGGCCCAAAAGTGCCCTCATTTCAGGGAAATAGTGTGCTAATTCTGCTTTTTCAATTTCCATAACCCCTAACTCATTAATACCAGGACTATCAATTAAATAGGTATCAGGCCCTAATTCCCACATGGTAGAATACGTAGTGGTATGAACTCCTTTTTGGGCAAAATCAGAAATTTCTTTCGTTTTAATATGTAAGGTTGGCGCCACGATATTTAAAAGACTCGATTTTCCTACACCAGAATGACCGGCCATTAAAGATACTTTACCTTGAAAAATTTCTTTAAATTCCGAAATCCCTTGATTCATGGGTATGGAGGTGAACAATACCCCATATCCCAATTCTTGATATAAGCCTGCCCATTCAAAGACCTGATCCTTTTCTTCCTCGGTTAATAAATCCATCTTGTTGAAAACGATCGTCACTGGAATTCGAAAGGCTTCCGCAGTAACCAAAAAACGATCTAAAAACCCTAAGGATGTTTTTGGAAATTTATAGGTAAAAATAAAGAGCGCTTGATCCACATTAGCCGCTAACAATTGGCCATGACTAGTCTTATGCACTGATTTTCGAATGATGTAATTTTGCCTAGTTGAAATTTCTTCGATGACAACCGTCTGATTAGCCTCATCTTCCATGGAAAAAAGCACTTGGTCCCCTACCGTAATCGGATTGGAAGTCTTAAGACCGTTCAACTTAAACTTTCCTTTTAGCCGAGCACGATATACTTTTCCCGAATCGGAACGAACTTCGTACCAAGATCCTGTTGAACGCATGACAAGCCCTTTAGTTAACATGTGTTTGAGGTAAGGATTTTCGTAAAAAGTTCATGATACGTTCAGTAGCCCCTGCATGAGAAGCTACAAATTGACGAGATTGCACTTGTTTTTGGACCAATAAATCTTCTGAATGATAAATTTCTATCATTTTATCTTCTAATTCTTGGCTGTTGGCAATGGGATAAGCTAAACCTAAATTGACTAATTCGACCGCCTCATTGAATTTTTCAAAATTCTTATTGCCAAAAAAGACCGTTGGCCCAAAAACTGCAGCCTCTAAAGTGTTATGCAATCCTGAACCAAAAGCTCCCCCAATATAGGCAAATATTGCCCCCCGATAGATGGATGATAATCTCCCCACCTCATTGACAAATAATACATTTGCATGTGCATCAAAGGTGTTATTCTTAGAATAACTTACTGGAACTTTAATCTTTGATTCCCATGATTTTAAAGTTGACTCATTAATTTCATGAGGAACGACCACCCATTTAAACGAGAATTTTCGTGAATTAATGAGTGGAATTAAGCAATCCATGTCAGCATCCCAAACAGAGCCTAGGACGATGAATTCATTGTCGCCAACAAACTCACTTAACAAAGTCCAAGCATTTGCCGAACGGAGATTAGCTAACACTCGATCGAATCGAGTATCACCTCCCACTGTCACATGCTGAATTCCAATGCGATTTAGCATTACCTTAGACGATTCATCTTGAACAAATAATTGGTCAAAAGAGGCTAATATATTCCTAAAAAATCCGCCATAACCCTTAAAAAACACTTGGTTTTTTCTAAAAATAGCCGATACTAAAATCGTTTGAATATTCCGATTTTTCAATTCCGTTAAATAGAAATACCAAAATTCATATTTAACAAAAAATACCAAATTCGGTTGAACAAGATCCAAAAATCTTTTGCTGGTTGAAGCCCCATCAAAAGGCAAATAACTTACATAATCAACGCCAGGAGCATTTTTTCTTACCTCATACCCAGAGGGAGAAAAAAAAGTAACTAATATAAAGTAATCAGGATATTCGTTGGAAAAAGCATCTATGATAGGTTTACCTTGCTCAAATTCACCCATGGATGCGGTATGAAACCAGGCGACGGGTTTTCGATTATTTTCGAAAGCAGATTCAAGCCCTTCCCAAACATGTTTTTGGCCATTATTCCATTTCTTAGCCTTGCTATGGAACATTGAAACAATTCCTAAAATTTGCTTATATAAAAACAAGGCAAAAATATACAGCCAAACCCTCAATTTTT
>CANHXO010000112.1 GCA_947464595.1 Cytophagaceae bacterium | reverse complement strand
GGCTCGGAGGGTGGTTCGGACATGGACTACCACGACCCATCCCAACGTTCAGCTGAGCGAGTAGCCCCGCGTCAGGCGATTAAGATTGCGGATCGCAATCAGCGCGTGACGGTACAATACATGGATGGCAGCACCAAAGAAAATGTGAAGTACAAAGTGGTGGAGCAGGATGTGGAAAGTGGTAAGGCGGTGGTGATTGCGTAAGCAATTTACCAGATGACGATATCATCTGCATGGGCTAATCGATGCTTGAAGAGACTTGATTCTGATCAATTATTGAATAAATTTCTTAGAGGTCAGCTAATTATAGTTAGCGATTTAATTTATCCTTCATGTTTTGAATGGAATAAATTGGGAAAATATCCACTTGGTCCAAACTTGAGAAATTTTCAAGTGAAAGTCTAATTCCAGAGGCGCTATTTTTTTCCTTTAAAAACAAATAAAGGCTCTGCATACTCCCTTTAGTGCCTGATTTAACTTCTAAGGGAACGATATTTTCATTAAACTGGCAAACATAATCCACCTCTGCTTGACTATTTTTTGCATCCCTTTGCCAATAATATAACTCTGTTTTTTGAAAGCAACTTTCAACTTTTAGTAATTCCAGACCAACATAAAGCTCCGCAATATGGCCTTTATTAATGACTTCAAATACGTCTCCAATAATAATATCGGAAATTTTTAAACCCAAAATTCTTTGAAATATTCCTGTGTCAAAAATTAACAACTTCATTTTTTTTGAATTTGTTTCAGCACCTAAAGGAATGCCATTAGCAGCTGTATGAGTAACAGAATGAACCAAACCAGCCATTTTTAACAAGGTAATCGCTTCCTTAATTTGCAAATTATTCAACGTGGCATTTGGGTATGTATATGTAAATTTTGTTCCATTCTGGCGAGCAATAGCTAAGAATACTTCCATGAGTCGGGCGCTTGGCACCCTTTTTTTATACTTGGCAAAGTCGGCCTGTACCGAAATAACCAAATCATTTAAAACGCGTTGCACTTCCAATAAATCTTGAGTAGTTACATAGGTATTGACGGCTTCGGGCATACCTCCGATAACGAGGAATTTTTTATAAAACTGAATTAACTTCCCATGTATGGCCTCAGGCAGAGGGTTTAAATTAGTAGCTCTAGCTAAAAGGTCTAGCAATAAATTTTCTTTATGTGCCAACAAAAACTCCGTAAATGAAAGTGGAAACATAAATAATGAACGTACACGGCCCACGCCAAAGGAAGGAATATCGGCTAATGCAAACTCAAGCATTGAACCCGCTGCAACGACATGTAAATCAGGCATTTTCTCATAAAAATACCGAAGCATACTAATAGCTGGTATGCAAGATTGGATTTCATCCAAAAAAATAAGCGTTTCCCTGGGTCTAATGGGAGTATTTGTCAATATGCTCAGTTGTTCACATAGTTCACTGACCGACAAATTCTTTTCAAAAATAGCCGCATACTCTCTTTTTTCATCGAAATTAATTTCAATAAAGTAGGTGAAATTCGTGGCTAGGTTTTTAACTGAAGATGTTTTTCCTACTTGACGAGCACCACGAATCATTAAAGGCTTTCTTTGTGAAGAATTTTTCCAGGCCAATAACTCGGCATCAATCGTACGATTCAAATACATAAAAAATTATTTTCAAAAAATACAAATCAATATTTAATAACAAATATAAAAAATACAAATCAATATTTATCTTGAAATGCGAAAAATCCAAATCAAAAATGAAAAGAAAACGTTCAAACCCATTCTAATTTATCCACGATAAATTATTTGAGCGAAGTGCCTATGTGTTTTATTCGAAAAAAATGATTTATTACCAGATGACGATATCATCTGCATGGGCTACTTCAATGCTTGAAACAGCTTGTTGAAGTTCGGTTTTTGAAGACCTTACACGAGCAATGGCCACCGGGTTACGGGAAATGTCCAATAATTCAATCACCTCCCCTTTTTCAAATTCTCCTAGATATTCGATTACCCCGACGGAAAGCAAACTTTTTCGTTGGCCTATCGCCTTTACAGCCCCCTTATCTAAAACAGCCTTTCCGGCAATTAAACTTCCGGTGGCTAGCCATTTTTGGCGCGCCGACAAGCTTGCTTCTTGGGCCTCGAAAACAGTTCCAATCTTTTCTTCTAGGGCGTCTATAATGCCGCGGCCTTGGTCTAAGCCAAAAATGACCACCTTGATCCCTAACCGAGAAGCGAGTCGAGTAAAAGTTAATTTTGAGATCATTCCACCCAATCCAGAAGAAGATGTATCGTGGCTTACTACGGATAAAACCTCGGAGTCGATTTTTTGTACCTGCCGAATGATTTGACCGTTTGCGTCCAATAAGCCGCCCACTGACGTACTGATCAATAGCTTTTCAGCACCAAATCCAGTGGCAATTAAGGTAGCCAACTCATCATTATCGGAAAATTTCAATTCCACATTACTAACCACATCGTTCTCGTTGGCAATCGGGATTACCCCATTTTTCCAAAGTTCCTGATACGTTTCCTTCAACTGCAAAAACTGTTCCCTTTGCGAAAAATGATGTCTTTCACAAAGAGATTGTGCGATAGCTATCCCGTATTTTTGAAAATAATGGTTGTATTTGGCAATCAAAAGTGGATTACCGATGGCCGCCGCTGCTTTGCGTTCTGACAAAGTTCCTTTGTAATTTTTTATCACCGACTTCCCCGCTGCAACTGCACCGGAAGAAACCAAAACAATGTGATAATTCGGTTGTAAGATGGCTACTTGGGCCGCGATTTTTTCCAAAGTCTGCTCATTCACCTCCCCATTTGCATGTGTAATGGAAGAGGAACCAAACTTGATGACTAAAATCGACTTTGACATTCTTGATCGTAAAACAGTTCAAAGGTAGCTCAAAAGCACGAAAAATTGAATTTTATTTCTTTCGGTATATGGCAATGATGGCCGCACCATAGCGCTGACCCATCAGGTTTTTAGCCCAAAAGCGTGTTAATGTATGAAAGATCGAACCAAAAAAGGATCCAAAGATTCCGACTAATTGCAATTTATAAATACGGCTTTTCTCTGAGAGGGTAGCCTCCGATTTCAATATGTCGACTACCTCTAACTCATAAAGCTTCGCTATTTTTCTTAGTGAAATCTCATCCCAAAGCATCACATGATGAGGGGGTAAATTTAGGGTATGGTAAGGATCTAACGAAAATAACAAGGAAAGGTTGTTGGGCACTGAAATCATTAAAAGTCCATCTTTTTCAAGCAATTTGATGGATTTTAATAATGTTGCATCGACATTCGGCAAATGCTCGAAAATCTGAAAGGAACAAATGATGTCATAGGTTTTCTTTTCATCCAACTCTTCGATAGGCAAGTTAATGACCTGATGGCCTTTTTGTTGGCATGTCTTGGCCGCATCACTGGAGATTTCCAAACCTGTGATATCCTTTATTTGAAGCTTTTTTAGTTTATCCAAAAAGAAGCCATTTCCTGAACCGATTTCCAATACCTTGGATTTCTTATTGAAATAAGGAAGTACTGCGTTGAACTCCCATTTGTCTTCTGAATAATAGGAGGTGTATTTTTGGGCCAACTGGCAATAAAAGGCATCCTGGCCCGCAATTTCTTCATAGTGGGCATAAAAGCGAAGTAGGCTTGACTTGCATTGATACATACCGATTTGCGGAAAATTCCCCAATTCTGGTATCACATCGATGCCAAAATCACGCCGATATAAATCGATGATCTTATTGGTATCCAAGTCTTTAATATGAACAACTTCTTCCGAATGTGTAATGGGTGATAAAATCATAGGGTATGAATCAATTCGAATTTACAGTTTTTTTTCAAAGCATTCGCCAATCTGCGCAGGTAAGTATCCCGAGAAATTTCGATGGCTCCATACCTTAATACGTTATCGTTGATAAATTGCGTGTCCAACAATTCAAATTGGTTCGCATTTAAAATTTGAATTAAATAATGAAAGGCCACTTTGGAGGAATTGGGCACCTTTGAAAACATCGACTCTCCACAGAAAACACCTCCTATGCTGACACCATATAATCCCCCAACGAGCTGATGGTCTAAATAAGCCTCCACGGAATGTGCAAATCCGAGTCTGTGCAGTTCGGTGTAAGCCATAATCATTTCTTCTGAGATCCAAACCCCATCATCTTCTGATCGAGGCATCGAACAGGCCCGCATCACTGGCTCAAATTGAGTGTCAACTCGAATCTCAAATAGCCCTTTATTTAGAATAGGACGTAATGATTTTGCCAGTTTATAGGTATTTAAAGGAATGATAGCTCGCGGGTCTGGGTTAAACCATTGGAGCCCATTTTGCTCATCGGCCATCGGAAAATACCCTTGTGCATACGCATAAATCAAAGACTCTACAAGAAGGGGATTGTCATTTTCCATTAAATAATTAAAGGAATATTGGGAATTAAGCTAGGATTTATTGAAATTTGGCCTCTAAATTGAGACAAACTTAATGGTTAAACACCAAAGTTTACAAAAGAGAATGAAAATAAAATACGTAAAATCTTTTTTAATATCTCCCCTCCGACGAAGGCGACGATTTATTTTTAGGGTCTGATTTGACCTTAAAATACGTTAATCATTGTTTCATTTTTTCTTCGTCTTTACATGAATTCTTATACCGTTCAAGTTGCCAGTCAAGAGCACTTTGTATTGGCCGAGTCAATCTGCCACGAAATGGCCGAGTCGGCCAAAGCCAGAGGCACCGGCATAGCCAAGCGTACGCCCGAATATCTGCGTGAAAAAATGTCTGAGGGCAAAGCTATTATTGCCACAGATGATGTGGATGGCAGTTTTGTGGGCTTTTGTTACATTGAAACCTGGCAACACGGCAATTTTGTGGCCAATTCTGGACTTATTGTAAATCCCAGTTACAGGCAATATGGAGTAGCAAAAGCTGTGAAAGCCAAAGCATTTGAATTATCAAGAGAGCGTTATCCTGAGGCTAAAATCATCGGAATTACGACTTCGCTAGCGGTAATGAAGATCAACTCAGATTTGGGGTATGAGCCCACGACTTTTTCAGAACTTCCGGTGGATGACAATTTTTGGAAAGGCTGTCAGTCTTGCGTAAATTATGATATTTTAACCCGTACCGAGCGTAAAATTTGCTTGTGTACCGGGATGATTTTTGATCCGAATGAGGTGAAGAAAACGGATGAGGAGAAAGATGAGAAGTGGATATTTTTGAAAAATATGGCCGACTTTAGCCAATTGAAAAAGTTTAAAGAGAAATTATTAATGCCTTTCAAACCGAAAGGAAAATCAAAATAATATGAGCAAGCCGAAAGTAATTT
>CANHXO010000111.1 GCA_947464595.1 Cytophagaceae bacterium | reverse complement strand
TCAATCAGGAGCTAGCTATTTGGAGCTTACCAGGTGAGTTATTTTGTGAAATTTCAAATGAAATTCGAAAAGATTCACCCTTTAAACATACCTTCTTTTACGGGTATACGAATGGTTGGCTCGGCTATATCCCCACAGCCGCCGAATATGCACTAGGTGGATATGAGGTCGAAACGGTTTCACCCTTTACGCCAATGGTAGAGGCTGATGTTCAAAAAGCGGTGAGCCATTATTTGAAAAATGATTTAATGAACGCTCCATTTCCAACGGTTTTGGTCAAGAAGCCATAGTTTAAACGAATTAATCAACTTAATAAACCTGATATGAAACGAATCGCAATAGCCTGTTTTTTAACGATCATAACTTTCTTTAATGCCTTGTCAAAGGATATTTACGTCTCACCTAAAGGGAATAATCAATTTCCTGGCACGCGCGAAAAGCCCATCCAAAGTATTTCGCTTGCCAAGAAAATGGCCTATGAGTATCTGAAATCAGGGAAAGATGGAAAATTGACGGTATGGTTAGCGGATGGGATATATTCCATGGCAGAACCACTGGTCTTCGAGCCTTTGGAATCATCTTCAAGCCAAGCTGCTTTATTATTTAAGTCATTGCCTGGTGCCAAGCCGATTATCTCAGGGGGGATGCCGATTTCTCAATGGTCAAAAAGGAAAGACGGACTTTGGGAGTGTCATTTGCCTAATCTAGGCAAGAAAGGTGTGCGTGAATTATTTGTCAATGGGAAGAGGGCTATGCGTGCGAGATTTCCTAATCATGATTTTCTCCGAGTTAAAAAAGCAGGCGAGGATAAGCGGACCAATTTTTATTTTGAGAAGGGGGATTTTCCGATTCCTTCCAAGGCCTCCCATGTGGAATTAGTGTTCATGCACGATTGGTCTATTACGCGAATAGGTGTGAAGGAAATCCATTCAGAGTCGGATCAGTTAGTTGCCTTAGACCAAATTGGGGCTAAAAATCTTAGTTTTTTTACCATCGATAATTGGGAGGCTCATCCGCGCTACTATTTAGAAAATTCAATGGAATTTATGGATTTGGATTTTGAATGGGTATATGAACCAGATTCGAAAAAAATAGTTATCAAATTGCCCTCAAAGACCAATCCTTCCTCATTGAACATTGTAATACCTATATCGGAAGGTTTGATTTCGCTGGTCGGAAAAGAGGAAAGTCTGATTAAAAATATACAGTTTGATGGCATCACTTTTCAATATGCCAAATGGGATATTCCAGCTTCCGGATATTCGGGTATACAAGCCACTTTTTTCGATCCTAGGGATGAAATGCAAGGGTGGAATGTTGTTCCAGCGGCTATTACGGCAGTTTGGGGAGACCAACTCGTTTTTTCAAATTGCATGTTTAAAAATTTAGGCGGCACAGCTATCTTACTCGGCGCTGGCTGCCGACGATCCAAAGTTTCAAATTCAACTTTTGATGATATTTCGGGCAATGGCATTATGATAGGTGAGGGTCAAGAACGTCAGAAAAATGGGAATGCTTGGTTCAAAAGTGCCCCAGAACAAGTGGCCTCTGGAAATACCATTGAACATTGCATCATTAAAAACTGTGGAAGTCAATATTTTTGTGCCGTGGGAATATGGGCTGGATTGACTGCTAAGACAACGATTAGAAATAATGAAATTTTTAATCTTCCCTATACCGGTATTTCAATCGGTTGGATGTGGGGCACTGAAACTACGCCTTGTGAGGAAAACATCATCGACGGAAATCATATTCATCACATCATGAATACCTTAAGCGATGGTGGAGGCATTTATATGTTAGGTCTTCAACCTCGAAGTATTTTGTCGAATAATCACATTCATGATGTGAAAAAAAATGCGGGGAGTGCGGAAAGCAATGGGATGTTTTTAGATGAGGGGATTACGGATCTGCGGGTAGAAAATAATTTAATCTACCGCATTGCCAAATCACCCATTCGCTTTCATAAAGCAACCAAAAACCTTGTCCAAGCCAATTTATTATTTTGCCAAGATGGAAATCCGCCCATTCGCTACAACCGAACCAAGGAAGAAGAGATACAAAAAGTAAATAATGAGGTACTTGTAAAGGGTCAAATAGGCTACGATGAAGTATTAAAAATGGCCATAGACCAATTTTCCAATCAACATAAGTTGGCACCCAAGAGGGGGAGTAGCCTCCAATAAAATACATAATTTGCTCTAATACATGCAGGTATTTCTCATCTTTCCACATCAATTATTTGAGCAAATTTTGTCTTTTGAGGAGGAGTTCACCTTTTATGTCGTGGAGTCTGAATTGTTTTTTAAGCAGTTCAATTTTCACAAACAAAAAATACTTTTCCACCGGGCCAGTATGCAAGCCTTTGCTAGCCGCTTGCGCGCGGCTGGGAAAAATGTGGAGTATGTTGAATCTCATGACATACGTGCCAACGAAGTCCAATTAGTTAGCTCGTTAGGAACAGTGGATATCACACTTTTTGACCCGAATGATTACCTACTTGAGCGCCGGATTAGGCGGGCATCGACCTCCTCAATCACCCTATTGCCAAGCCCCAATTTTCTTAATGGGGAGGTCGATTTGGTCGGGAACCGAAAACCCTATTTTCAAACTTCATTTTATGTTCAGCAACGAAAAGATCGCCAAATACTCTTGGAGGTCGATGGAAAGCCGAAGGGAGGCCAATGGACATTTGATAGTCAAAATCGGAAGAAAATACCCAAAAATACCTTTATCCCAGTCCCATTTCCTGAGTGTCACCCCAATGCCTATATCCTAGAGGCCATCGATTACGTGGAGACCTATTTTCCGAATAATCTGGGTTCCAGTGAAATGCCCTTTTCAGGCGCCTATTATCCCGTGACGCATGCTGAGGCGTTGGCGGCATTGGACCAATTCGTGCGTGAGCGTCTAATGGCTTTCGGTGACTATGAAGATGCCATTAAAGCTCAAGAGAAAACGTTGTTTCATAGCATTTTAAGTCCATTGATTAATGTGGGATTATTAAATCCTGCTCAAGTGATTGCGCGCATCGAAGCTTCCCAAGCACACATCAATAGTGTGGAAGGCTTCATCCGCCAGGTACTTGGTTGGCGTGAATTTGTCCAATTACTTTATCGAAAAATAGGGGTCCAGCAGCGCAAAACAAATTATTGGGGATTTACTCGGGAGATGCCTGCTTCATTTTATACCGGAAATACGGGTGTTTTGCCCATCGATCAAACGATTCGAAAACTTTTGAAAACGGGCTATAATCATCACATTGAGCGTCTGATGGTACTTGGAAATTTTATGTTATTGTGTGAAATAAAACCAGATGCGGTTTACCGCTGGTTTATGGAAATGTACATCGATTCCTATGATTGGGTGATGGTGCCCAACCTATATGGCATGTCACAATTCAGTGATGGGGGCTTGATGACCACCAAGCCTTATATCTGCGGATCAAATTACATTTTAAAAATGAGTGATTATCCTAAGGGTGCGTGGCAAGAAATTTGGGATGGATTATTCTGGCGTTTTTTGGATAAACAAAGGGAGACTTTTCGCAAAAATCCTCGTTGGGCCATGCTGATAAAAACCTGGGATAAGATGCCGGAAGAAAAGAAGTCAATCCATGTCAAAAATGCCCAAACTTTTTTAGACCAATTGTTTGCGTAGTTGGTTCCAAAAAGAAAAGAAGCTTGTAAACTCACCTTTCAAATTTTGCGCCAGTGATGGATATTCCTCCCTTATTCCTTTAAAATGGGCGTTGACGGGGTGATCGCGGAAAACTCCTTGCAACGATAAATCAGCATATTCTCCGTAATAGACTTGAAGGCCAGGGATATTTTCGGCCAGTGAGAGGATAAATTCTAATGTTTTTTGTGAAATCGCATGCTTATTGAAATGACTAGGTTCTAAGACCAATACTCGGTTGCCTTCCTCATGGGCATGAAAACTAGGGTCAAGTGTATAATGGGTATAGATAAACGTCGGTATATGCGCTTTTAATTCGAGTGGTTTTGTTGGCGGAGGAATAAAATTGAGGTTAATTTCCGCTGATTTTTTCAATACATCAGGAACAGAAAGTGTAGGTAAATCTTCATAGCCAACATCCAAAAAAGTCCCGTGTTGAACAATGCCTGAATAGGTGTTGATGTTTTCTTGATTTGCAAAATAGGGCTTGTTGCTGAAGGTGCCTGCGCACCATTGCCAACTCAGTGCATTGCTGGCCAAATCACCGTCCAATAAATGATAATATAGCCAATCGGCCGGTTCTCTCCAGTGGTATTTACCTGCGTGACAGATGATGGCGGCCAGGTACATTCGGATGTGATTGTGCAGGTAGCCCGTCTCCCGGAAATGAGCCAAATGGGAATCTATTGCCTGAATTCCAGTGTTTGCAAGGAGGATCGCCTCTGGAATTCCTTGGTTTTGTACCCCCACTTGTGCCTGTCGGATGTCTTCGAAAATTTGATCTCCCTTTTGAAACCAGGTACGTGTATAAAATTCACGCCAGGCTAATTCTTGAATGAATTTTTCTGCTTGTTCTATTCCGATTCCACGTCCCTTTAATCGCTCTACAACTTGGGGAACGGTGATAAATCCACGAGATAAATAGGGGGAAAGATAGGAAACACCTCCATCGATAAAGTTTCGGCTCCGGGCATAATGCGCGGTATCTAACGCATCGATTCGCTGCAAAACGGCAGCTAGGTTACAAGGAAATTCCACTATCTTTTGCTGATTTTATTCATGCTGATGCTCCGTTGGAGCGTGCATTTAAATCGGGGGTCAGAAAAAACGCGCTTTTGTACATGCTTGGTTTGTCGGCCAGCCATTCGTTTTCTCCACATTTGAAAGCTTGACAACTTACTATTTGCCCGCATGAAATCAATGACTTGTTTTTCCTTGAGTCCAAATTGGAATTCAATAGCCTCAAAAGGCGTACGGTCTTCCCAAGCCATTTGAATGATTCGGTCTATATCTTGGTCCGAGAACTTATTTGCTTCGTCTACACTTTTCACTGCAATAAATGATTTGATCCCAATTTTTTTCCCATTTCTTACGCCATGCGAAGGGCCGGTGACATATAGGGCATGTTTTTGAAGGTAAATGTTGTTTTTTAACGCCTTTCATTAATGGTATATGATGCGATACCCTTTTTAACCATATATCATTCAAAATGTTTTGTGATCTTATTTCGATTTAACTCTAGCTTTCTCTGGATCTAATCCGGTCGCTCTTTCCCGAGCCCCTTTGATGGACATATTACCAAATCGATAGGTGAAATTTAAACGGAAAACGCGGGAATCTTGGCGTGGACGAACATAGATGTCCAGGTCACCGTATTGAATGATTACATCGGGGTTAGAAGTGAATAAAATGTCTTGCGCATTTAAGCGGATGATTCCTCGCTTATTGAGAACCATTTTTTGAATTCCAAAATTAAGTGATCCTCCAGCTCCAAAAATAAATGCACTTTCTAGACCTCCAGAGAAATATTGACCGCCAATTTCTGCTCGGTATTCTTTAGGTAGGGTAAAAATGTGATTTGTGTTGATGTAAAACATATTTTGTG
>CANHXO010000110.1 GCA_947464595.1 Cytophagaceae bacterium | reverse complement strand
TTTAAATAGTGGGTAACCTCCTTCACCGGAGCGAGCCAAATGCCATGTTGGGGATCTTGCGCATAGCGTATTAGATCTTCCAACATACTTAATCTCGTTGTTTGATTTCCGCCTTTGCCCATTTCGTGTCCGGCTAAGATGAGCCAATACCCCTTTTCGCTTGCATCTTTGATCATCGGCAAGATCTCATCGAAATTCTTTCCATCCATTTCGACGCCGGTTAATTGGGCCATATTTAAATACGCTGGATCATTGGGAGCTTCATCACGCCAGCCACGCCCTGAGCTAAATATTCCGTACACCAAGGGAACATAACTCTGCGTTTTCTCATTATTGCCCACAAATTTCTGTCCACATGGATAAGCAAAAGACTCCGGTTTTATCCCAATCATTTGATGCAATTGTTCATTCGACTCAAGCAGTTCTTTTTGCATCTTTTCCAAAGTATACTCTTCTAAAGCTCTGTTTCTAGACCAAGCAAAATTTCCTGAACAGGGATGTAAACTCGAATGATTCCCAATTTCATGGCCATTTTCCGCAGCCTTTTTCCAAAGCGCTACATTTTTTTCGATGGCATTCGGCATCACATATAAAGTCGCCTTTACTCCATATTTATCTAAAAGAGCCGTTCCTACATTTACCTGACTGCCTCGGCCATCATCAAAAGTCAAACTTAAGGCCATTTTTTTACCCTTGGGCCATGTAGCCTTATTTTGGGCATTTAGCGAAATTTGCGCGCTAAAGATTAGCAAAATGGCCATCATACTGACCCCTAATTTTTTCATCTTCATGTTGTTTATTGAGTAAATTCTTTGATTTGTTTCATCCATTGTTCTGCCTTCAAATTAGCTTCCTGCATGGGCAAACCCATTTTCATTTCAGGTCTTTTATGACCTATTTTTGTAAGCCAAGAATCTTTTAACATATTGTGGCGCTGAACAATCAGGTCAAAATATGCTTTCGGGTCTTTAAAAGGTTCAAGCATTTCCTCCACGGAATTCATGCGGTTTATTTTTTTCGCGCCCAAGTACCGTAAAATTTCCTTGGCCATCATCCAATGTCCTTCATCACCCGGGTGAACCCCATCTTTGGAGATTCGAAAGTTGGCATTCTTTTTTAACTCGGTATTTAAGTACTTTTGAAGCGCGCTGTGGGTGTCAATGACTTGCCAATTTTTTTGCTGGGTCAGCCAATGTGAATATTCATCCAGCACCTTTCCATAACCAATATTTTCATTGGGTTTTTCTTCATACAAAGATGGAGTGATGTGAATAATTTTAGCCCCTGAAGCATGTACTTGTTCATGCATCCAAAGGATCCCATCTTTAAATTTTTGAAATCTGGTTTCGTCCAGAGGAAGATAAATTCCATCATTCATGCCATAAGTTGCGAACACTAAGTCGGGCTTTATTTGTTCTAATACTCGGGCCAATCGCTCATGTAAATCAGGCCTGGGAAAACGACCGCTGGCATGCCCATCTTCCGATAAGCCTGAAACCGTTTCACTGGGTAAACCCACATTGTATATGTCAATTTCTTGACTCGGAAATTTTGCTCGTTGGTATGCCTCAATAATCTGCACATACCTCCCCGCATAAGTGATGCTATTTCCAATGAAAAGCACCCGCTTGGGATTTCCCGGAAAAATTTGTGCTTGGACCGCAAAGCCAACGAATAATAATACGACCAGATGTAAGCGCTTTCCCATCATTTTTTTAACGTATCGACTACTGCTGGTTCCGCCCCAAATCTCTTTTTTGCTCCCTTGATTTCACCATGAGAATTGACAGCGATGGCCGCCAGGATTCCAATGAATACTAAAACCAAAACTGAGTTTTTTATACCTGTGGCAAGCTTTAAAGTACGCGGATTTATTTCGGGCTCCGTACGATCTATGAGAAAAAATATGACCACAAAATTAACAAGGTATAAATATTGCTCTACGCGATAAATACTGATAAAAGCTCCTGTAATTAGGAAACTTAACGTGATATATAAGGCCCAATGTCCAAAGAAAAAAGTCTTTATCTCGCTATAATCTAAGGTTTCAAATTTCTTAAATCTAAAGATCCAATACGCCCCTAAGGTGCCAATTAATAGCACGGATCCCCAAATGACCCCATCGTAAAAGGCATAATCATCGGTGGGCAATAATTTTACAAACGTAGATTGGATTCGCTCCCACTCGAAATTTTGTTGCCACATGATTACGGGAATTACGAGTACCAACATGACTAATTGGAATACCTGATTTTTTGTTGGCGCAGGTTTCTCTTTCCCCCAGTCGCTGGTCAACGTTCCATAAGCCAATCCAAGTCCGCCAAAGAATCCTAAGGAATATTCCATGACATTCCAAAAATTAAAATGAATCTCTGAAGTTTGACCTAATACTTGGAGAAAATTGCCAAAAGCAAATCCAAAACCACCCCCTAAACCTGAAAAAATGGCAACCCTAAGGGCTGATTTTTTCTTGCCCCGAATCATATTCCAAGTTAACGCTACCGCCATACCTAAGCAAACCGCCCAAACCTCTGAACGCGGAGGCGTCATGTTAAAACCAAATTGTTCAACGAGAAAGAAATAAAAAATGATTCCACCGGCAGTCATTTCCAAAATTAATTTTGGCCATTTGACCGGCTTTTTAATGGTGTTGGAAAGGCCTAAACCAAATAATCCACCTCCTAAGAAACCATATAAACCTCCAATGACAAATAACATGGATAAGCCATAAAATACATTGGGCCAATCACTTCCTCGGCCATAGCCTACCACCATGCCATAGCTCATCATGCCACCAAAACCCCAACCTAAAGCTCCAGCTAAGACTACTGAAAAAGATTTGGCAAGCCAATCTTTCCTTTTCACAACTAAAAGAGTGGCTAAAGATCCTATTCCTCCGGCCCAAGCCGCTCCATGTTCATGGCCAAATTGGCCTCGAATGGCCCAAGCGGTACCTAGCGACATAGCCACGACGAGCATACTGAAATATAATTGTTTTGATTTCATGATTGAATAGGTTTAATTTTCGTAAACATAGGAAATTTTTATGTGTAGCGCAATTTGACGATTTTGATTTCGCATCAAAATAAAAATGGATACTTTTGAATTTTAATTGACCTATGAACAAGAACATCTTACTGATCATGTGTTTGATCATTTCCATCTCGGCCACTGCCTGCGAACTGAACGATGCGCCACTATTCAAGCTGCCCCTATCTGATACTACGTACATTCCCCTAGGAGGAAATACGTTTTTGGACCCCAAAGGTGTGCCCAATGATGCCATCAGTGAAGATGGAATTACGACTTGGTCTTCTGAAAAAAGTGCTTTTAACATTTATTTTAAAAATGAAAAAGCAAGAACCGGTGCATTGTATCTAGCGCTATTGCCCGGAGAATTTTCTAGTAAAATCAAATGTACCTTGGGGGATCAATCTTTTGTAGTCCCACTGACTAAATACCAAAAGAATCCTGTATTTATTGGGAATTTTTCATTGCGTACGGGCTACCAAAAACTAGTTTTGGAGGGAATTTCTAAAGAAACAAATAGTTTTGCAGCCATACGCTCCATCCTCATCCTGACCCGTGAGCCAGGCGAATTTAACTTTGTTAAGGACAACATAGACAATCGATTTTACTGGGGTCGAAGAGGTCCTTCCGTGCATTTGACTTATAGCATGCCGGTAGAAAATAAAATAAAATGGTTTTATAATGAAGTGAGCGTGCCCGTTGGCCTAGACCCCATAGGCTCCTATTTTATGGCCAATGGATTTGCGGAAGGCTATTTCGGCTTTCAAGTAAATTCCGAAAATGAAAGACGGATCTTATTTTCTGTTTGGAGTCCCTTTAAAACAGATAATCCCGCTTCAATTCCTGAGGACCAAAAAATCAAATTGCTAAAAAAGGGGGAAGGAGTTTATACGGGTGAATTTGGGAATGAAGGTTCTGGCGGTCAAAGCTATTTGAAATATAAATGGGAAGCAGGAAAGACCTATCAGTTTTTGAATTCAGTAGAGCCCGATGGCCTAGGTGCCTCCGTGTATACGGCCTATTTTAAGGCATTTGACTCGCCGACTTGGATCCTCATCGCCTCATTCAAACGACCAAAAACAGATACTTGGTACAAAAGACCCCACTCGTTTGTTGAAAATTTCAACCCAAATTACGGCCATGTGCTGAGGCAGGCTCTTTACGCCAACCAATGGGTTTGTGATTCAAATGGCCAATGGGCTGAATTAACAGAAGCAAAATTCACTGGGGACGATATCGCAAAAAGAGCGTATCGGAAAGACTATGAAGGAGGAGAAAAAATCGGTCATTTTTATTTGCAAAATGGAGGGTTTTTCAACGGAAAAGCTGAATTGAATCAAAGTTTTAAAAGGGCAGCCGTAAATAAAATGCCTGCCATTGATTTCAAAAAATTACCTTAATTTTGAGCATGGAAGAAAAATCGAACGATCCATTGCATGGGAAAACACTGGAAATAATTTTGACAGATTTGGTCGCATTATATGGATGGGATGAAATGTCCAGAAAAATTAGAATTAATTGTTTTTCGTTCGAACCCAGCATTAAATCCAGTCTGACTTTTTTGAGAAAAACGCCATGGGCTAGACAAAAAGTGGAGGTGCTCTACGTCTGGTCGGTCAAGAAAATTGCTAGGATGAAATCGGACGCGGACGGACATTCACCCACCACGCAAATACCGCCGCCGTCAAAAACATCATAATGCTATAAACCACAGCAGGTATCGTCATCGCCCCATTCCCTAGCACATTGAGCGCAATGTAAATGGCAAGTGTTCCATTATGAATCCCAATTTCCATCCCAATGGCGATGGCTTGTTTTTGGGGAATTTTAAAAAATAAGGGAATGTAATACCCAATCGATAAGCAAGAAATATTGAAGATGAAGGCCGCTAGGCCGACTGTTTTGAGATCTGCCATAAGGTGATCACGTTCCCGAAGTCCCGCTAAAATAATGATTAAGGCTAAAAAAATAGCTGAAATAATTTTAACAGGTTGCTCTAATTTCTGGGTTAGTTGGGGCGCGCGATTTCGGATGATCATCCCTAGGCCAACAGGCAAAATGACCACATAACAAACTTCCAAGACCTTTGTGAATTGCAAAGGGACGTAGGTATTTTGTTGCAAGAAATGAGCCATCGATACATTCACGATGATGGCGATTGAAAAAACAGAAAATAGGCTGTTTAATGCGGTGAGGGTTACATTCAGTGCCACATCTCCTTTGGCAATATGGCTATATAGGTTTGCAGAAGGACCTCCTGGAGCCGCTGCTAATAACATTAAGCCGACGGCTAAAACGGGTGGTATTCCCAGCAATTTGATGATTAAAAAACAGATGATGGGCAAGACAAACATTTGACAGAATAGGCCAATGAGGACTGCCTTGGGGAAAATATATACCCGTTTAAAATCTGCCAGTGTCAGCGATAATCCTAGACCCATCATGATGAGTGCCAGGGCCAAAGGCATTAGCACTACAGACAAAAAATTAGATTGCATCCGTTTTTATTTTGATGTAAATAAGCAATTATTTTTAGTTTAATGGATAAAG
>CANHXO010000109.1 GCA_947464595.1 Cytophagaceae bacterium | reverse complement strand
TACAAGTATATCAAATTTGATTTTTTGGGTTTTATTCACTCACCTAAATCAAATAAAGATGTATAAAAAAATAATTATTTTTCTACTATTATTTGCTCCTTTTGGATTATTGGGGCAAGAAATCACCGGCCGCGTGATGAGTCTGGATTCTGCTGGAAACATGGAGGACCTCATTGGCGCCTCTGTTGTTTATAAACCCACTCGCGCAGCTGTACTCACTACAGCAGGCGGTATGTTTAAGTTGCAAGCAGGTAAATTTCCAGGATGGCTCGTCACCTCCTATGTCGGTTTTCAAACTGATTCAGTTTGGGTTGAAAAGTCTGCATTTCAACACATTCATTTGTGGGCAAAAACCAATGAATTATATGAAGTTCGGGTGCTGGCAAATCCAGGCCAACAAGATAACATGTCTTTGCTTCAGAGAGAGGTTTTGACGATGAAGACCTTAGCTAAAGCCGCATGCTGCAATTTATCTGAAAGCTTTGAGACCAATGCGAGTGTCTCGGTCAATTTTACCGATGGGGTGACTGGAGCAAAACAAATCCAATTATTGGGTTTATCGGGCCAATATGTGCAGACTAATCTTGAAAATATGCCTTCCATCAGAGGTTTGAAATCCACCTATGGCTTAAGCTATCTACCAGGAACTTGGATTAAATCCATTGATTTAAGCAAAGGGACTAGTTCGGTGGCCAATGGCTACGAATCGATGACGGGAGGGATTAATATAGAGCTAGCGAAGCCAGATACCTCTGAAGCCTATTTTTTAAATACCTATGTGAATACACAGGGGCGATATGAGGTAAACCAACAAGCCGCACACAAATTTAATGATAAGCTTTCAATGGGCGTTTTTACCCATTTTTCTCAGCAGGCAGCTAGGACCGATGGGAATCAAGATGGATTTATGGACCAGCCGCTTTTCAACTTTACCCATGTGTTAAATCGTTGGAAATATGCTACTGAAAATTGGATTGCACAATGGGGCGCAAGTTATTTGTATGAAAATAGGGTGGCTGGCCAAATGAGTTTTGACGATGTTTCTTCCAATCGGTATTTAGTATATGGTTTTGGAAGCAAAACATCTCGTTGGGAAGCGTTTACTAAAATAGCCAGGTTGTTCCAATTGAAACCTTGGAAGGGTCTTGGTTTAATTTTGCAGGCTAACCAACATGAAAACGATTCTTATTTTGCCTTTAAAAATTACCGAGGACGCGAACAAAGTATGTATGGGAATCTAATTTATCAATCCATCATAGGCAACACAAACCATGGCTGGAAAGCGGGCGCTAGCTTTTTGTACGATTCATACCAAGAATCCTATATAGATTCAGCCTTTGCCCGAACTGAAATGGTACCCGGTTTTTTTGGAGAATATGCACTAACGGTTCCTAATGTGTTGACTTTAGTCGTGGGCCAACGAGTCGATTTTCATAATCAATTAGGCACCCAATGGACACCTAGATTGCACTTTAAATGGGATATTTCAACTGATTGGATTTTCAGGTTATCCGCAGGAAAAGGTTGGCGCCGTGTGAATCCGATCGCCGAAAATATGGGTTTTTTAGCTAATGGACGCAGAATTCAATTGTTGGGTAATTTGAGTCCCATCGAGAAATCGTGGAATTACGGTTTTTCATTGACCAAAAATCTGATGCTGGGCACAAGAAAAGCAAATTTTGTTTTTGACGCATATCGAACTGATTTTGAGCAACAATGGATCGTGGATATGGAAACCTCAGGGTTGATTCGCATGTATTCAAGTCCGGGAGTTTCGTACGCGAATAGCGTGCAATTGGAATTCAATTATAGCCCATTTAAGCGTTTTGAACTTAAGGCAGCCTACCGCTGGCAAGATGTAAAGTCAGACTACATAAGTTCAAATGGGAGTTTGAGTCGTTTGGCCAAACCCTTTGTGAATAAGGAACGAGTTTTGTTGAATATGGGTTATGAGACTGCGATGTCGAAATGGAAATTTGATTTAACTTGGCAGTGGAATGGAGAAAGGCGTATTCCCAATGCAGCTGCCGGACACGCACATGAACCCAATTCTCCCTTGGTCATTTCCCCAGCTTTTTCTACCATCTACGCACAGGTGACTAGGCAATTTAAGCAATGGGAATGGTATGTTGGCGGAGAAAATCTTAGTAATTTTACGCAAACAAATCCTTTAATGAATGCGACAGATCCGTTTAGTCGTTATTTTGATGCAACGATGGTTTGGGGGCCGATTATCGGCCGAATGGTTTATTCAGGAATACGATTTAAAATAAAATAAACATAAAAATAAATTCAACATGAAAAAAATGATGTTAATGGCCACTTTGATGGCAGGAATGTTTGGAGCGATGGCTCAACAGCAAGAAACAACGAAAGTTGAAAAAAAGGAAACTGCAGCGGACAAAAAAGAAGCTTATCAGTGTCCAATGAAGTGCGAGGGGACAAAAACCTATGCTAAAAAAGGCAAATGCCCTCAGTGCACGATGGAACTAAAATTGGCTAAAAAGTAAATTTTGATGATTTTGGGTACCGGAGAATATGGTTTTCGCCTTATTCAGGTGGGTGGAAATTACATTTCTCCCCAATCAATATTCTTCGGTATTAAAATTCTTTTAGATTGCTTTGAATTAGATTAAGTAGTTTTCTCGTCAATTAGCTCTTCATGCTAAGGGCAATTCTCTTTCTTGCTTCGTCCACTTCGGTGACACGTACCATCACTTTTTGAGATACTTTCACCACCTCATTGGGATCCTTGACAAACTTGTCGGCTAGTTGGCTTACATGCACCAAGCCATCTTGATGTACCCCAATATCCACAAAAGCTCCAAAATTGGTAATATTCGTCACAATGCCTGGTAAAGTCATGCCAATCCGTAAATCTTTGATATTATTTACTCCATCGGCAAACTCAAATGCTTCAAATTTTTCGCGTGGGTCAAGTCCTGGTTTGGCCAGTTCTGAAATGATATCGGTTAATGTGGGCATCCCCACATCTGACGTTACATATTGGCTTAATTGAATTTGCTTGCGTAGTGATTCATCTGCCAACAAATCAGCTACTTTACAGCTAAGGTCTTTGGCCATCTTTTCGACTATATCATAGCGCTCTGGGTGTACCGCACTCGCATCTAAGGGGTTTTTCGCATGTCGGATACGCAAGAAAGCCGCGGCTTGCTCAAAGGCCTTTTCTCCTAACCTTGTCACTTTTTTAAGGTCAGAACGCTTAACAAAGGGACCATTTTTTGTCCGGTAGTCAATAATATTTTGTGCCAGTTGGGGACCTAGGCCAGAGACATAAGATAAAATCTGTTTGGAGGCGGTGTTAAGTTCTACGCCAACCAAATTGACACATGACACCACCGTGTCGTCCAACGAAGCTTGTAATTTTTTTTGATCCACATCATGCTGGTATTGGCCCACGCCAATCGACTTTGCGTCAATTTTGACTAATTCAGCTAGTGGATCCATGAGTCTGCGACCGATAGAAACAGCACCTCGAACAGTCACATCTTTATCTGGAAATTCATCTCTTGCGACTTCGGAGGCTGAATATATGGAAGCGCCGCTTTCGTTCACCATAATAATATGGATGCCGTTCAAATTTAAGTTACGAACAAAAGTTTCCGTTTCTCTTCCCGCTGTTCCATTCCCAATGGCAATGGCCTGAATTTGGTATTTTTTCACCCAATCTTTAATGGTTTCAGCCGCTTCGGAAGCTTGTCCAGGACCTGTGTGAGGGTAAACCGCTGTATTGGCCAATAAGCTTCCTTGCTCGTCTAGGCAAACCACTTTACACCCGGTTCTAAATCCGGGATCAAGTGCCAAAACACGTTTTTGACCTAAAGGAGCAGCTAAAAGTAATTGCCTGATATTTTCAGCAAATACGCGTATCGCATTTTCGTCAGCTCGTTTTTTAGCTTCAGCTCGAACTTCCGTTTCCATGGCTGGCATTAACAAGCGTTTATAACCATCTTGAATAGCCATTTCCACTTGCTTGGCACAGGAATTATTTCCAGTGATAAATCTACGCTCCAGTTTTGTTAGGACTTCATCGTCGGGCCCCAATAAGCTCAGGTTTAAAAAACCTTCATTTTCTCCTCTAAACAAAGCTAAAATCCGATGGGAGGGGGCTTGTGCAAGAGATTCAGACCAATCGAAATAGTCTTTGTATTTAATTCCTGCTTCTTGTTTTCCTTTGACGACGCTAGACTTTACGGTCGTTTTATGGGTAAATAAATTCCTTGCCTCTTCTCTAGCTTCCGCTGTTTCCATCATCTCCTCGGCTAAAATATCTCGAGCTCCAGCGAGGGCTTCATCGACATGGCTCACATGCTCTAGATAATTAACGGCTAATTCTTCTGGGGAAACAAGGCGTTGTAGGAACAATTGATTAGCCAATTCCTGCAAGCCTTTTTCACGGGCAGCCATCGCTCGGGTTTTGCGTTTAGGCTTATAAGGCAAGTAAATATCTTCGAGTTTGGATAATGTTTCAGCTGCTCGAACGGCTTTCTCCAATTCTGGAGTCAGTTTTTCTAGTTCTAGTAAGGATTTTAAAATAGCGTCCCTGCGTTTTTCTAACTCGACTAATTGGTCTCTTAAATCACGAATGGCTGCAACCTGAACTTCATCTAAACTTCCTGTCATCTCTTTTCGATACCGAGAAATAAAAGGAATTGTGGCCCCCTCGTCTAGTAAATCGATGGTTTTTCGTACTTGGTTCTCGCTGATTTGAAGCGCACTCGATATTTTAGAAAATAGGTTGGACATGACGGTTGGGTAATGTGTATACGCGATTCTTGAGCTCTATGGGTCGCTGATGCTCGCGCATGATTTACAGAGATACTGGGTTCTTCGGGCGTTGGTTTGTTATTCGGTTGTAGGGAAATCGCTATGGAAATAACCCGCAAACTTCCATATTTCTTGGATTTCAGCTCCTAAGATTGGGTATGGATCGTATATGGGATTGGTTGATTTTAAAATCAGAATACTTTTGGCTTCTAGGTGGTTGATGATTTTTTTCAAAACAACTCCTTCTTCTCTCGTGACTACGATGCAAATCGTATCATCCTTGATTGATTTCCAATCTTCTACATATTCTGCGAATACGAGGGAGTTAGGTTTTAAGGGCAACATCGACTCACCTTTAATCGGGAAAACGCGGTATTTTTTATCTCTGGGCAGAAAAGGCACTTGGAAGGTTGGCAGCTCTTGGATGAATTCTAAATCATCGTATGAAGCGGTATAACCTGCCAAAGCCTTTAGGGGCACCATTTCGATATTCTCTTCGTTATCTGAATCTACCGTGGTGGCTAAAATTCGTAGCTTAGGCTTGTTTGCTAATCCAGGTATTCTTTTTGCTAAATCTTCTTTGAGTAACTCGTCGACTTCAACGTTGAAAAACTCGGCCAATAGGATCAAATCGCTGTATTTAGGCTCAGCTCTACCGGACTCATATGAGCCCAAAGTAGGCTTCTTAATATTCAGTAATTCAGCTAGTTTTTCTTGTGAAGTTTTCTCCGACATTTTGCTGCGTAAAAAACGTAAATTCTGACTAAAAAAAGTACTCATAAGATTTGCTTATT
>CANHXO010000108.1 GCA_947464595.1 Cytophagaceae bacterium | reverse complement strand
AAGTCGGCACTTGCATGGAAAAACGATTTGCCCGATTTGCATAAAAGACCTTGCATCTTCCTTTTAGGTCAATAAAATTGAATTAAAATAGTAATTTGCAGAAATTTCTAATACCCATGCAGTTAAAATCTTTTTCATTTAATCCATTCCAAGAGAACACCTATTTAATTTGGGATGAACATGGAATGGGCGCAATCATTGATCCTGGCTGTTATACATTTGAAGAAAGGCAAGAATTAAAAACGTTTGTAGACGAAAATAAGATCCAACTACAATTTATTTTAAATACGCATGCTCACATCGACCATGTGCTAGGAGTTGATTTCGTTAAGAATGAATATAAAATACCATTTTGCTTACATCCCAAAGAAATTCCGATTTTAAGTGATTCAGAAAACAGGGCTGCTGTGTATGGATTTCCTCATTATCAAGCGGCATCAGTGGATCGCTGGTACACAGATAATGAAATAATCACCATTGGTGATATCGAATTAAAGGTGCTTTTTGTCCCAGGTCATGCGCCTGGACATGTCGCCTTTTATGAAGAAAAACATGGCATACTAATTGACGGCGATGTTTTATTTAGAAGAAGCGTGGGAAGAACAGATTTCCCCCTTTGTAATCATGCGGATCTCATGAAAAGCATTCGCACTGAATTATATACATTACCGGATTCCGTAAAAGTATATCCTGGGCATGGCGGACCCACCACAATAGGTGAGGAAAAAGTGAGTAATCCATATATTAAAGGAGTATGAGCATCAAGAAAGAAATACCCAATATATTGACTTTAGGCAATTTACTGGCCGGTTGCTTGGGTTTGTATTTTGTCATGCAGTCCAAATTGGAATATGCGGCCTACATGATATTCATTTCTTTAATTTGTGATTTCCTTGATGGCTTTTTGGCCAGGTTATTGCATGCTTATTCAGATATCGGCAAAGAATTAGATTCATTGGCCGACGTGGTATCTTTTGGAATATTACCCAGTTTTATCCTAATGAATTTAGTTGAGCAAAGTTGTGGTAATCAATGTACAATAGGCCTTTTAGGTTTTTACAAACCATTCTTAGTTTTTTCTTTAGCGTTAATGTCAGCTTACCGACTCGCAAAATTCAATGTTGATACCCGACAAACGGATCAGTTTATCGGTGTTCCTACTCCGGCCAATGGTTTATTAGTAGCCTCATTGCCATTAATCCTGCATTTTCAACCTGAATACGCAAGCCATATTTTGAATTTCAAGGGAATCCTTATTTACAGTGTTATAATGAGTTATTTATTGGTGTCCGAACTGCCACTCATGGCTTTCAAGTTTAAAACTTGGGATTGGAAAAGCAATCAGATAAAATTCATTTTCCTTTTCTATTGTATTGCTGCCCTAGTTATGCTTAAATTTGTAGCTTTCCCGATCATTGTGATTAGTTATATCCTTTTATCTGGAATAATTTTTATCCTCAATCCCTCCAAAAAATGAAATTTTTAGCTGAAATTAATGTAATGCCTCAAAAAGAAATTCTAGATCCTCAAGGGAAAGCCGTTCGTATCGGTTTGCAAAATCTAGGCATTCATCAAGTAGCGGATGTGCGTATCGGAAAACATATCACATTAACTTTAGATGCTAATAATGAGTCTGAAGCGAATGAAATTGTGACCAATGCTTGTAATAAATTATTGGCCAACTTGATCATGGAGGAATTCGAGTTTACCCTTAAGGCCCTGTAATTAAAATTGGTTTGTGTGTAAAAGCACAAGCGTACAGGCTTCTACTACCTTAATATTCAATTTTTCGATTTCTGCGTATAGGTTCGGGTTCTCCGTACCTGGATTAAAAATAATGCGTTTGGGCTTTATTTGGATTAAATCCTCAATCAAATTCTGTTGATTTTGCGGTCCCACATAGAGTGTGATCGTATGAATATGATCAAAATCATTTATACCTACCTGTATAGGTAAACCGGAGGCTTCTCCCGCTTTATTTCCTTTCAAAAAGACCTCATGCCCCTTTTCCTTTAATAATTCCAATGCCTTATAAGCATAACGTTCGGGGTTGTTAGACGCTCCAAAAATCAAGACTCTCATATTCTCAATAAATAATCGCAATATTAATTATTAAATTCCGTTATTAGCCCACATAATAATGAATGAGTTAGAAATTAACATATTCAAAATACAATTCGCCAAACTAGACAATGAAAAAAACGGAACAAGTTCCCATAGTTAACTATTGGAACGAAAAATGGGAAAGGATCGACTTTCCTGAATTCGACAATCAAATCCATTATGAGATTTCAAACTACGGCCGAATCAAAAGCTTTCAAAATACGGATGAAGGCGTTTTAATTCATGGCTCTCTCATTCAGGGATATCAATCGCTCAATGTGCGATTTCAAAACAAATCGGTCAACCACTACATACATAAGTTAGTGGCTAAGCATTTTTGCCAACAAAACAGCAGAAAAGACACATTTGTGATACATCTCGATTACAACAAACTGGATAATCGCGCAGATAATCTACAATGGGCGGATCGAAGTAAAGTCACCGAGCACAATAAAAATAACCCATCAGTCATCAATCGACTCATTCCAATAAGGACAAAAAACTATAAATTGACCGAAGGAAAAGTGATGCTCATTAAACAAATGCTTAGGTCGGATAAAAGCAGACTTAAGATGATCGCCAAACAATTTGGTATCACGCATACTCAATTGAACAGAATTCGTTCCGGAGAAAATTGGAAGCAAGTAAAACTAGCAGACGAGGTCTAAAACAATGCCGATGCAATAGCCCGAACACTATCTGACTTACTCATGGTATAAAAATGCAATGCTGGCACATGGGCATTGATAAGCTCTCTACCTTGTTGGATCGCCCACTCAATGCCTAATTGCTTTATTGCAGCATTATTTTCACATTTGCGAACCTCTGAAGCCAACACCTCTGGGATTTCTAAATGAAAAATCTCAGGCAATATTTCCAATTGCTTTAGGGTTGCTAATGGCTTAATTCCAGGTATAATCGGAACCAAAATACCTATTTCACGGCATTTACGCACAAAATCAAAATACTTTTCATTATTAAAAAACATTTGAGTTACGATGTAATCAGCACCCGCATCCACTTTCTGTTTTAAATAGCGCATGTCTTCATCCAACGAAACGGCTTCAAAATGTTTTTCCGGATACGCAGCTACCCCAATACAAAAATTGGTAGGAAGTGATTCCGTTTCTTCATGCAATAAGATTCCTTGATTCATCGCTTTCACTTGGCCTACCAACTCATTTGCATACGCGTGACCTCCCGGTTTAGGAATAAAATGCGTCTCCCCTTTTTCCTGGTCCCCACGTAAAATCAAGGCATTTTCAATGCCCAAATAATGTAAGTCAATCAAAAAATCTTCGGTTTCTTCTTTGGTAAATCCACCACAAATCACATGTGGCACGGCATCCACTTGGAATTTTTGCATGATAGACGCACAAATACCTAATGTTCCTGGACGCTTACGGATAGGGATTCGAGTGGAAACACCATTGACCATTTTTTCGATGTATTCCTCTCTATGGTAAGTCACTTCTATAAAAGGTGGCTTGAATTCCATTAAAGGCTCAATGTGTGACATCAACTCACCCAAATGCTGCCCCTTCATAGGAGGAATAATCTCAATGGAAAATAGAGTTTTTCCTTGAGCTTCCTGTAAATATTGTGTGATCTTAGTCATCTTCCTAATCGTAATTTAAAACTGGACTCAACCATCTTTCAATTTCTTCCAAAGGCATATTTTTTCTTTCAGCATAATCAATCACCTGATCTTTGGCAATTTTACCTAAGGCAAAATAAGTACTTTCAGGATGTGAGAAATAAAATCCAGAAACCGCTGAAGCTGGATACATGGCATAGCTTTCGGTCAACTGAATACCAATTTGACTTTCCGCGTCTAGCAATTCAAATAGTCGTTTTTTCTCCGTGTGATCTGGACAAGCGGGATAACCCGGTGCAGGCCTAATTCCTTGGTAGTTTTCAGAAATCAAATCTTCGTTCGATAATTTTTCCTCCTGAGCATATCCCCAATATTCTTTTCGAACGCGCTCATGCATCAATTCAGCAAATGCTTCGGCCAATCGGTCCGCCAACGCTTTCACCATGATCGAGTTATAGTCATCATGTTGTTTTTCATACTTCTCCAACAAAGCCTCTATTCCAATACCGGTAGTTACCGCAAAGGCACCGACAAAATCTGTTGTCTTTTCAGTGATAGGTGCCACAAAATCACTCAGACAACGATTAGGCAAATTACTTGCCTTTTGGCCCTGCTGACGCAGATTATGCAACCAGGCAGATGAATCTGAATTTGTATCCTTTACCTGTATCGAATAATCTATCTGTCGATGCATCCCATGTTTTTCGCAGGGAACTTCATTTACTTTCTCAGCAAAATCATGTAAAATAATGTCATCACCAAATGAATTTGCGGGAAAAAATCCTAAGGCTGCTTTAGCAGTCAATAATTTTTGATCGATAATTTCAGCTAATAAGGCTTGAGCATCATTAAACAACTTTCGGGCTTCCTCTCCCACGGTTTCATTTTCAAATATCTTTGGATATTTACCCGACAATTGCCAAGTAGAGAAGAATGGTGTCCAATCAATGTATTTCGCAATTTCCTCCAATGAATAATCTTGGAAATATTTAACCCCTAGGAATGACGGTTGGCATGATTTAAAACCAGTCCAATCGATACCCGAAGATTTTTCACGCGCCTGAGAAATGCTTAAGTAATTTTTATCTTTTTGTCGTGCCGCATGAGAGATTCTAAGCTCCTCATATTCTTGTTTAATCTCGGTAAAAATTTGATTTTGGGTCAATTCACTTTGCAATAAACGACCGGCAACAGGTACAGACCTAGACGCATCCAACACATGAATCACCGGCCCTGAGTAATGAGGATCAATTTTCACAGCTGTATGAATTCTGGAAGTTGTGGCACCGCCGATCAATAAAGGAACCGTAAATCCTAAACGCTCCATTTCTTTAGCCACATAAACCATTTCGTCCAAAGAGGGAGTAATTAAACCAGATAACCCAATGATATCCACTTGATGTTCCTTCGCTGCAGCCAAGATTTTATCGCATGAAATCATGACTCCTAAGTCTATCACCTCATAATTATTACAAGCTAAAACCACACCCACAATATTCTTTCCAATATCATGCACATCCCCTTTCACGGTAGCCAAAAGAATTTTACCTGCAGAAGAACTTTCACCCACTTGCTTTTCAGCTTCGATATAAGGTAGTAAATACGCAACGGCCTTTTTCATCACCCGAGCAGATTTTACCACTTGGGGTAAAAACATTTTTCCTTCTCCAAACAAATCACCCACCACATTCATGCCATCCATTAAAGGCCCTTCAATCACCTCGATAGGCTTATTAACTAATTTTCTTGCTTCCTCAACATCCTCATCAATAAATTCAGTCAATCCCTTAATTAAGGCATGTTCCAATCTTTTATTGACATGTTGGTGACGCCA
Organism: Cytophagaceae bacterium; assembly: GCA_947464595.1. Taxonomy (GTDB): domain Bacteria; phylum Bacteroidota; class Bacteroidia; order Cytophagales; family Spirosomataceae; genus Aquirufa. The sequence continues at coordinate 186 of CANHXO010000108.1, read as the reverse complement.
TGCATCATCAACCACCTGTTCTTTTCCTGCTGATTTAACCGTTTCAGCATAGGCGATCAACTTTTCAGTGGCCTCCGAATTACGATTTAATAAAACATCTTCACATAAATCTTTAAGTGTTAGGTCAATGCTATCATAAACGCCCAACTGGCTCGCATTTACAATTCCCATATCCATACCCGCTTT
>CANHXO010000107.1 GCA_947464595.1 Cytophagaceae bacterium | reverse complement strand
GATCTTTCATCAATTGGTCGATCTGCGCTTGTGCAGCATCTCCAGCTTCAGCAGGAGAAAGCGAAGAGCTTAAACCAATGGCTGTAAGGCCGCCCATTTTCAGGAAATCACGTCGATTGTTTTTCATATTATTTTCCAGCTAAATGCTTTTGAATATGTTGGTAACTTTTTTTGATTAATTCTGCTTCAGTCGTATAATTTTTACGCCAGATACAAGCGGCAGGTAATAAAGGAGTAAAGGCTTCTACCACTAACCAACCCTTATAATCCATTTTTTCTAGATGCTCAAATACATTATCCCAACGTACTTGGCCTTCGCCCAACGTTGCACGGGTACTTTCTGACAATTGAATATGCCCCACTTCATCGGCTATTCGAACCATCGCTTCACCCGTATTAAATTCTTCAATGTGGGCATGAAACGTGTCAAACATGATTTTTACATTAGGATGATTAATGGCTTTAACCAAGCTGTATAATTGGTCTGCCGAACTCACCACATAATTCTCAAATCGATTTAAATATTCTAAACCCAAAATCACATTTTTTTCTTTGGCATGATCCGCGACGGCCAACATACTTTCCTTGGACCAATCTAATTCTTGCTGCGTAGGTGCTGCACCAGAAAAAACACCTAAAGCAGAATGATAAGGGCCTGAAAGATAGGAAGCCCCTAGGTAAGCGGTAACGTCAACAGCCTTTTTAAGAAAGTCAATTCCTTTTTGTCGCACAGCGGGATCAGACGAAATGGTGTTCATATCTGCCCCTAAAAACGTAACCGTAAATACCGTTAATCCGAGCCGGTCAATTTCGGCTTTCCAAGGTTTCCAATAATCTTCATCGGTAACAAAAATAGGAATCTCAACACCTTCATAACCTACTTCTTTGATATAGGCCAAATGTTGGATAATTGATTCATTCATGTCTGGTCCATAGACCAGCGTATTCATTGCAATCGGGTATTTCATTATATTTATTTTGAATTAACCATTCCTCTATAAGGAACATTGATATCTAATTTTCCAGACCATTTTTGAGGTACTTTTAAACCTAATTCCCAATGTATGGCATTAACAACTAATCGTTGAAAAGGCTCCACTGAAAAATCCTCTGGATGACCCATCGTGGTAAAAAACACTTTCCCTTTGTATTGATTCTCCCAAGTCCAAGCAATCGGTTGAATTTCAGCCGCTTTATCCGCATTAACCGCTTTACCCATGATCAACCATTCGGTTCCTTTAACAGGATAATCGGGCAAAACTCGATACAACCATGACCTAACATGGAATTCTGGATTTACCCCTGTTAAAATAGGATGTTTCGCTTTCTCTGGAATCACCGTAGCATCCGTACTAGCATTATGGCCATAATGGGTATGTTTGGATGGCCCGCCCCAACCTGGAGGCGCTCCAAAAGCCCTTTCAGCAAATCCATTGTAAGGAAATAATGGATCTGTTTTAGGATAGTTAAAAGAGTGCGTAGTAGTTCTAAATCCCATAATAGGCTTGCCAGATTTCAAATAAGCCTCAATATGTGCAACTTGGTCGGCTGGTAATAGGCGCCAACGAAGAAAAAATACTGCTAAATCAGCCTCAGCTAAAGCTTCCAAACCCGGAATATCTTTCTCAGCATTTTGATCTGGAAACGATTTTAAAACCTTCGTCCTAAAGCCATATTGCTTTTCTAAAACAGCGGCCAACAAAGGAAGTGTAGACTCGCCCGAATATTCATGATCCCCGCAAACAAAAACCACTAATGGTTTTTTAGCTTTAATTGGACCGCGTTCACGCGAAAAACTAGGCATAAAAGCCGACAAAATAACGACAACAGTCAGGATAATATGAATGATTCTTTTCATGATTATTTTTCGATAGGGTGTTCAGATAATAACATATTCGCATTATAGAGATCATGCTTGTATTCAATTTTAGCACGTATTTCCTTTACTTTTTCAGGATCAATAGCCGATGCTTTGTTACCAAATGAATTCCGAACATACGTAAGAACTGCAGCTATATCCCTATCTGACATTAATCCGCCATAAGGTGTCATAGGAACTTGGCCTGCATATTTCACCCCATTCAATTCCATAGGTCCCATAATTCCTTTAATCACCAATTTGATGAGACGTTCTTGGTTTCCAGTAACCCAAATCGAGTTCGCTAATGGCGGGAAACCAGAAGCTGGAAGACCTTTTCCATTCGTCTGGTGACAAGTATTGCAATATCCTTCTTTGGCATACCACTTTTGTCCTTCAGTAAACAATTCTAAATCTTTTCCTTTTAACGCTGAAACTAAAGGAACTTCTTTCTTTCTAATGACATTGACACCACTTGAATGGGCAACGGCAATTTCGTATGGTTTATCCATCCAAGCATCCAAAGGATGATTTTTTGCCAAAGCTAATATAGGCGCGGCAGTTTCTTTAGGTAACCAAGAAGCAGCGACAAAAGCCTCCATTCGAACGCGACCATGTTCATCTTCTACTGCCTTAGCTAATAAAGCTGCTTGATTTTTCACTTGGTGACCGGTATAACGTAAAACTTTAACGGCAGCCGCACGTACATGGTAATCCTTTGCTTTCAATAATTGGTTTAATAATTTTTGATCTACCTTGTTTAAACCCCAAGTTACCCACAATGCCTCTAATACATGATGCTCATAATCAGCTTCATTCTTGTCTTGACGAGCTACCCAAGCCGTAACTTTAGCCAATACCTCAGAGGCCTTACGTCCACGAAGTTCTCTACGTACGCGGTAGCGAGTTCTATACTCAGGTAATTTTAAATTGTCTAATAACTGATCGATCGATGCGCCATATACTTTCGCAGGCGTCACTAGAGGTCTAGAAGGATACGTTACGCGGTACACACGTCCATGTGTATGGTCACGCAATGGATCACGGGCATTATGTTGCATGTGACCAATCAAGATATTATGCCAGTCAATTAGATAAAGTGAACCATCGGGGGCAAATTCCATGTCGACAGGTCTAAAATTACGATCACTACTAACAATCAAATCTTGGCGATGCTTGGACTTATAGCCCGTTCCATCATCCGTCAATTGGTGTTGTTTCATTCCTAAAAAACCAATCGTATTATTAATCAAGAAATCACCTTGAACATTATCCGGAAAATGACGACTAGATACAAACTCTAAACCTGAAGTAGGACGAACTAAATGCTTTTCCTCGATTAAAGTAAAAGATTTGTGACCCGTTTGGCCATACCGATTTTTAGTTGACCCAGGCATCATCCAACGCATATCAGGACCTGATGTTTCTGCGAAAAAGTTTTGACCCCATTTATCAAAGGCAATTCCCCAAGGATTTGGGATCGATAGCTGAGCTACTCGCTCCAAATGATGTCTTGCAGGATTGTAACGCATGAATCCACCATTAGTCGCACGAACAGTTCCATAAGGAGTTTCCACATTGGTATGCAAAAATACCCCTTCACCCATGTAAATTGCACCCGATTCATCAGTTACAAAAGCGGAGATTTCATGGTGTGTATCGTGATCATCAAAACCACTTAAAATAACTTCCTTCGTATCTGCGTGATCATCTCCATTAATATCTTTTAATAAAACTAAATTAGTTCCCTGACTGACAAATACGCCATGTTCGGTAATTTCCATCCCAACAGGCACGTGTAGGCCTTCCGCAAAAACAGTTTCTTTATCTGCTTTTCCATCATGATTTGTGTCCTCAAGAATAATGATTTTATCGTTAGGTTTTGCGTCACCCGGCTTATAATGTGGATAGGAAGGCATACAAACAACCCAAAGACGTCCTTTATTATCAAAAGTCATTTGAACCGGTTTAGCCAGATTAGGAAATTCCTCTTCCGATGCAAAAAGCTCTATTTTATAACCTGGAGCAACTTTAAGGGCATTTAATGCCTCATTTCCATATAAATACTTTAAACTTCCATTCTTATCTGGATTAAAATTAGTCTTCACCGGATCCAATGTCCGCGTTTTTGAATCAGCCAAAGTTAAATCATATTTTTGCCCCTTGATACTTGCTTGAATAGCTGCCTCCCGATTGTCCGTCATCTGACGAATTTTTTCAATCTCTGCTGGATAATTATCGGGACCAAAAGGATTATAACGACGCCCATAAACGTGAACACCATTCGGAATTTTAAAGTCGGTATGCCACATCCAGTTTTTCTCAGCTACAGCAGCATACACATCTGATCTTTTAGCTTCTATCACAGTAGCTTTTTTTCCAAAAACTTGGTTTGCCAATAAAATTGACAACTTTTTGTAACCTGCATTATTTAATTGAAATCCATCGATGGTCAAATCTTCTTTTGATTCAGCATACCATTTTTTGGATGCATCAAAAGCATTGATAAACAATACATTATTTTTCTCACAAACCTCCTTCATTGCCTGAGTATATAAAGCAATGTTTGCGTTCTGCACGGTACCATTTGGTAAATCTATTTTTGCACTTAAATCTTCAAAAGCTGTAGGTGATACGATGGCCAATTGGGGTGCCGAAACCCCATTGTATTTTTGAGCCAATGTATGTTGGATAAATGCTTCCAGTTCAGCTTTGTAATTTTCTATGTTAGCTTTCCCCTCATAGGATTCACTATACCCAAAAAAACCAATGATAACATCCATTTTCAAACGACTCATCCATTGGTCATGAGTCTCTAAATGGCCTTCACTTTGCGATGGATTAGCAAATTCAGATTGAAATTTTTCTGCGCCAGGGAAAGCCCATGGTGCAAATCGGGCTGAATGTGGACGAAAACCAGGAGTATCACCCCCGTCACACATATTGCGAACCATCAAATTATTTTCAGGATAGCGTAGATGCAATTCCGTTTCAAAATGATCGTAATTAATCATCCGAGATCCTAAATTACCACCAATAAGGGCAATTTTAGTGTTTTTCTCTAGCTTTAAAAAAGTAGGTGCTTGGGGTTGAAAGAAACTAATTGTACATACTGAGATGACAAAAAGAATCAATCCGAGTTTAATTTTAGAGGACATTTTGAATAATTTTTATAAGTAAACAGGTTTTAGAAAAAGTAAATTAAGGATAAATTTTAACTCAACAAAGTAATCTGAATCATGAATGTTGAATTGAAGCAAAAAAATAATTTAAAGGCCACCAAAAATCATCTCATGGTTTCGATTTGGTTTAGAAACTAACCAACTTACCAGATAAAATTAAAATTTTAAACTTAATTACCGTTTAGTTAGGTTCCATATGAATTACTAACCCCTAAAAATAAACAAAAAAAAGACCCGAATTTCTCCGGGTCTTGTCATTCATATTTTCAATTACAAGGTTAATTCACCCCAACCTGCGCGATACTGACGCTTAACGAACTGATTCGCAGCATCGAAGTTGGTCACACGCATATTTTGGTTATCCCAAAGTAATTTTGTGTTTGAACCTGGATAATGCATTCCGTTTCCAGTTTTACGAGGGAAAGGCATGTCGGCCACACGGATCGCCAAGTTAGCCATTAAGATTGCTTCAGTCAATGGACCTGCTAAATCGAATGGAGAACTTAATTGTTTTTTACCATATCCCGCAATCGCACCTTCCACCCACTGTGCATAGTGACCATCGGCACTGCCAGGTACACGCTCTAATTTACGAGGCACTTTTACTTCTTGATTTCTAGATAAAGGCAATAAACGAGGATTAGCTGCATATTCACTAGCCATCATTTTTCCTTTGGTTCCAATAAACAAGATACCTGAATTACCATCGCCAAACATTTCGTCCGGTCCTAATTCTTCTGGACGCTCTGGTTTAATACCACCATCCATCCAATGCATCGTCACAGGACCCTTTGTACGATCCGTTTTAGGGAAAGTCAAGGTGGCATGACTTGATGGAGGACAAGAATCTAAGAATACACCTCTTTT
>CANHXO010000106.1 GCA_947464595.1 Cytophagaceae bacterium | reverse complement strand
TTAGGTCATTTAAATAAATATTTTTGGAAGTATAAATGGCATTTATTTCTTGGCATTTTTTTTACTTTTTGTGCTAATTTTTTTGGTGTGGTCCCTGCACAATTAGTTCGATACGCCTTAGATCTAGTCACGGAAACAATCGATGTGTATTTTCTATTTAAAGGCTTTCAAATTCAATCTGTTTTCTATGAGGTATTTGCTTCCACCTTATTTTATTATGGAGGGTTAATTGTCCTCATGGCTTTTATAAAAGGTGTTTTCCTGTTTTTGATTCGGCAAACGTTGATTGTGATGTCTAGACACATTGAATATGAAATGAAAAATGAGATCTACACACATTATCAAACCCTTCCTTTATCTTTTTATCGAAAACAAAATACGGGAGATTTGATGGCGAGGATATCTGAAGATGTTAGTAAAGTTCGGATGTATGTGGGCCCTAGCTTAATGTATGGGTTTAATTTGATCACTGTTTTTGCCCTTGTTATTTATTACATGGCCAAGGTTAATGTCACTTTAATGTGGTATGTATTGTTGCCTCTACCTATTTTGTCTCTCAGTATTTATTATGTTAATTCGATTGTAATGAAAAAATCGGAGGAAATTCAGGCTGGATTATCTTCGATCTCTACCTTGGCCCAAGAAGCTTTTTCTGGAATTCGGGTACTTAAATCATTTGTTAGGGAAAACCACTCAGGCAAGCAATTTGCTACCGCATCCGCAAATTACCGTAAAAAGTCCTTGGATTTAGTTAAAGTAGATTCGTTGTTCACACCTCTGATTTCCTCATTAGTAGGGTTTAGCACGCTATTAGTTGTGTACATAGGCTCAAAAGAGGTGATGGCCGGTGAAATTACCGTCGGTAATATCACGGAATTCATCATGTACGTATTTATGTTGACATGGCCCGTAACTGCTTTGGGTTGGACGAGTTCTCAAATCCAAAGAGCTGCAGCCTCCCAAAAACGAATTAATGAATTTTTACAAGCCACATCTGAGGTGGAAATTGGCAAACAAATTACCAAGCCGATCTCGGGAAATTGGGCATTTAATAATGTCAGCTTTACCTACCCTGGTACGGATCGTGAAATTTTGAAACAACTTAATTTTGAGATTGAATCGGGAGAATCAGTCGCTCTTTTAGGCACAACTGGATCTGGTAAAAGTTCATTGGCGCAGTTGATGGCCCGATTTTATGACCCTAGTTTTGGTGAAATAAGGTTGGATGGGGTTTCGCTTAAAGATTGGGATATGAAACATGTCAGGCAATCGCTTGCCTATGTGCCTCAAGATGTATTTTTGTTTTCAACGACCATCGCTGAAAATATTAGTTTTGGTCAAGATGGAATGTCAATTGAACAAATCAATCAGGCAGCTAAAATGGCGGACGTATATGAAAATATTATGGAATTTCCGGACCAATTTGAAACGATTTTAGGGGAACGCGGGGTAACACTTTCGGGAGGTCAGAAGCAAAGGGTATCGATTGCGCGCGCCTTAGCAAAAAATCCAAGCATGCTTATTTTAGATGATTGCTTGTCTGCCGTAGACACGCATACCGAACATAAAATTTTAAATAACCTTAAAAAAATCATGGTGGGGAAAACGAGTTTAATTATTTCACACCGAGTGTCTTCTGCGAAATTGGCCAATAGGATTATGGTCTTACAAGACGGTCAAATTGTGGAGACAGGAAATCATCTCCAACTGATGAAACAAAAAGGCTATTATTATGAGTTATACCAAAATCAATTGAATGAGGAGGAGAAAGGTTTACAAGAGGTTTCCGCTCAGTCTGATTAATTCTATTTCTGCTGATTTGGCTGCAAATTTAGTTTCAATTAACCTTGTTTCAGCTGATACCGCATTTCTTTGAACTTCCCTTAATTCATAAGAAGTGGCGATACCAACCTTAAATCGATCAAACGCAATATCGATATTTTGTTTAGCTATGGCATAATTTTCTGTCTCCAACGATATTAAATTCAATGCATTTTCATAGGTGACAAATGCTCTTTCTAACGTGGCGATCAGTGAGTTTTTCAGGTCATCAATTTGCATTTGTGCGATTTCAGCATTGATCTTTGCATTTTGAACCCTACGCTTTTGATTGTAGCCATCAAATATATTCAGGGTTGCTCTCAAGCCATAATTTAATACATCACTTGTACCCCTTTGAACTCCAAATCCAGCGCCATTATTGACTTGATTTAAATTATATCCAGCCAATAAATCGATTTGAGGCATTTGCAAACTTTGAATATTTTTAGTCTCCAAATCACTTATCTTTTTGGTTAAAAGCGCACTAATCAAGGTAGGATTTTGCTTTAGCGCAAATTCCTTTAATTCTGGCAGATTTAATTTAGGCAATAAATCAATTTTTGTATCTACCATAAAATCTTCGTGATGGTTTCTGACCAATAAAGTGTTGTAACTAATTTTGGTATTTAAATAGGATTGTTCTTGGGCAATTAATAAAGCTTTGTCCTCATTGTAATCTACTTGCGCTGAATAATAATCTACTTTTGAACCCTGGCCAACTTCATATCGATCTTTGGCTAATTTTAAACGGTCGTTTGAAATTTCAAGTCCTTTTTTGAAATTATTGACCCGTAAATTTTGTCTTATTAAATCATAATAGGAGGATGAAATAAGTGAAATCAAATTTTCAATAGCTGTTTCAGTTTGCGTGGCTCCCAAGTTTTGTAATTCTTTGAATCGATCTTTTAAAATAAACATTCCCTTCCCATCGTAAAGTGTCCATGCCATCACTAAACCTGCATTGGAAGAATTTGAGTTTACCCCACTTTGGACCAATGGAGCCCTTAAACCTCCAAAAAATTCCTGATCTAAACCCGAAATGGTATAATTCTTATTTAATGTACCTGTGATTGTTGGCAAAAATCCTGCATTACCTGGCGTATTGTCATTTAATGCTTGCTTTTCTCTTTTCCTAGAAATTTGAATTGAATAATGATTCTGTAAGCCCAATTGGATAGATTCCTCTAAACTTAACAGTTTTTGTGCAGAAACTGAGTTTTCAATAAAGGTAAAAAATACAAATAAACACAGGTAAAAAAATTTCATAATAGCTGGTTTTCTAATGGTTAATAACAAATTTAATGATTTAGATTAAGAATTCTATACCTAAAACCTATAAGTACTCATAGTATAATTTGGCTCCTTTTTTTTAATTTGCACTATGTCAGTGCCTTCGATTCATTCCCTTATCATTTATCCCATAAAATCTTTAGGAGGCATTAATGTCTCGAAAATTAGTATTGAGCCTCCCGGATTACAATATGATAGACGATTTATGTTGGTGGATGAACGGAATAATTTTATCACTCAAAGGACGCGTCCAGAATTGACAAGGTTTCAGCTAGAATTTAAACAAGAGGGATTTGAGGTGATGGACCAATCGACTCGAAAATCTAAATATCTACATTTTAACCCTATATTAGGTTCGACCGAGGAAGTTCAAATTTGGGATGATCGGGTTTTAGCTACGGAAGTCCTGGAAGACTGGTCGGCCTGGTTTTCCGAAAAATTAGATCAAAAGGTCCGACTATTCCAATTGTCCTCCAGTTTTTCTCGAATCATCAATCCGGAATATCAAACAGAAAAATCGAAGATTAGTTCTTTTGCGGACTCTCTCCCCATTCTATTATGTTCAAAAGCCTCTTTTGATCATTTAGACTTACTTTTAAATCATCCTTTGGATTGGCGTCGATTTAGACCCAATATCATTGTGTCCAATCAAACAGCTTTCGAAGAAGATACTTGGCTGGAACTATCCATAGGGAGTTCGGTGAAATTGTCTGGAGCTAAGTTATGCGCTAGGTGCCAACTCATTAATGTTGATCCTGTCGATGGAACTATCGATTCGGATATCTTAAAGACTTTATCTCACATACGTAAATTTGGGAATAAGGTTTATTTTGGGCAACAATTTGTGCCCATATCTCTGGGCGAAATTAAGGTAGGAGATCCGATCACTCTTCATAAAATCAAAGATGCGATTTTTTAAAACTTTGCATTTTTTAAGTCTAGATGTCGTTATAGGTGCTTGCCTTTTTCAATATTTAGTAACTTCTATTTTTATGGCAGGGCAATTTCCGCCTTTCGTGGTAACACTCGCTTTAGCTTTTTCAGTTTGGACGATCTATTTAGTAGATCGATTTATTGATAATCGAAAACCGATTGCTCATTCTGTCCTGCATGATTTTCATCTGAAACATACAAAAAAAATTACCTATTTGATTGTTTGCAATATTTTATCTCTTTTGGTAATAATTATATATTTACCTAAATATTTAATTATTAATGGATTTTATATTGGATTCTTCATTCTCATTTATTGGGCCTTATTGATTTTCGGTTTATTTGACCGAATAAGGTTCCTGAAGGAAATTTCAACTGCTTTAATCTATACAATAGGAATTTTTCTTTATGTTTTTTTGAATGTAGATCAAGTGTCCTTTTTATTCGTTTCTATATTGGTTCTGTTATTTTTGTTGGCATTTCAAAACTTGATTTTATTTACCCTTTTGTCTAAATCAGATCTTAAAAGGGATTTTTTGCTTATTTGTGTCGAGGTAATATGTATTTGTTTGTGGTTTGCTATTTTTTCTTTTGCCCAATTATCCATTTTTTTGCTCCTGCCATTTTTAGTTACTTTTGTAATACACCTGTGGATTCACTATATTTCTAAAAGTAAGCAGTGGGTATGGTTGGGTGAATTAGCCTTTTTTAGTCCTTTTTTGTATTATTTATATGCGATTATTTCAACATAAAGAAGCGTATCGCGCCTTAGGATTTCCTGAATTTCGTGCTTATGTTTTGGGCAACACATTGTTTACAATTGCCTTACTCATTCAAGAAGTGTTAATCGCCTATGAAATCTATAAAATTACCCACAATCCCTTGGCTCTTGGATTGATTGGTTTAGCCGAGGCGGTGCCATTTATTTCATTGGTTTTATTTGGGGGGCATTTTGCAGATAATCACAATAAAAAGAGGATTATGCAAGTTACGCTCTCGATTATCATATTAGCTTCCTGCATTTTACTTTTTTCGGCCACACAATTACGATCAGGAGACTCTCAAGTGCACATTTACCTGATTTATGGTGTCATTTTTTTAATCGGATTATCCAAAGGTTTTTTTAGTCCTGCGGCCTCTTCTTTAAACCCATTTTTAGTGCCCAAAGAGGTTTTTGCCAATGCAGCTACTTGGAATAGTTCATTTTGGCAATTTGGCTCTATCGTGGGTCCTGGGGTAGCTGGATTTTTATATGCCTATGCGGGCATTGAGGGTTCTTTATTAGTGGTGATTTTTTTGTTGGCGGCCGTTATGTTGTGTATTTTTCAAATCAAGAGCAGGCCCATACCTGTTAAAAATATCATTCATGAATCAATTTGGCAAAGCTTAGCAGAAGGCATTTCTTATGTCTTCAAAACAAAAATTATCTTGTATGCGATTTCATTAGATCTCTTTTCAGTTCTTTTTGGTGGCGTTATAGCTATTTTGCCCATTTTTGCGGAGGATATTTTGCATGTAGGAGCGGAGGGCTTAGGTGTCCTAAGAGCTGCTCCTTCAGTCGGAGCTGTGCTTACCATGATGACCCTTATTTATTTCCCCCCTTTGAAAAAAGCATGGAGAAATTTACTTTTAGCCATTGCTGGTTTTGGGGTGGCTACTTTAGTTTTTGCTTTGTCGACCAACTTTTGGCTTTCCGTCGTAGCACTTTTTTTCACTGGAGCATTTGACTCCATCTCGGTGGTAATTCGGCAGACTGTTTTACGATTTTATACTCCTGATGAAATGCGTGGACGTGTATCGTCTGTCAATGGCGTATTTGTAAGTACTTCTAATGAGATGGGCGCCTTTGAGTCTGGAGTAGCAGCCAAGTTTTTAGGAACGGTTCCTTCCGTCATTTTAGGAGGATGTGTTACGCTTGTCTTAGTAGGCATTGTTGCCATTAAATCGGGCGACTTGTTCAATTTAAAAATTGAAGATGAACTGAAATTACGCGAATAGGTTCCTCAGAAATTTACTATTCTTGGCCATCAACTTTACAGCTTTTATTTAAGATGTTATTTGGCTTCCTTCTCCTCTTTCTTTTTCTGTAATTCCTCTGCCTTTCTTAGTTCCTCAGCAAGCCTAATTTCTTCAGCTATCCTAAACTCTTCAGCCAAACGTGCTTGAATTTTTCCAGCATAGGGGTTCAGAACGGAAAGCATTGCTTTTTTAGCACGCTGCGCCCACAAGATTTCTTCAACTGCTTGGAT
>CANHXO010000105.1 GCA_947464595.1 Cytophagaceae bacterium | reverse complement strand
TAAATTAGAAATACATTCACACACAAGGTACATAATTATATGGCCTTGATTTCTTTTATGCATGGCACTTTGAACAAAAATTGAGGAAAATCAGAAAAATTTCCATTGGTCATTGATGCCAACTTAAAAACCTCTAATGTCAAATATCCCTTATTATTTTCAAATGATGTTCGGTGTGAATCTGAATAAATACCTTTGTTTCTCGAACATTGACTTGCCCGAAAAATGGGTGAGTAAAAAAGTGATTAGGCGAAAGCGTTTCTAATAAACGAAGGTTTTCGTAAGCTAATTCTATACTTAACCGTAAACTTGATTCCGTGATTTCCTCAGTAGGCAAAATACCTTTAGGAGCCCTCACTTTACCTCTAGGTATTCGCTTGGTGAAAAATATATAGTACTTACGCCAATTAAACCTAGGTTTATATTCTTCTGGATTCGAACGAACTAAGGCTGAAATAACTTGATTCGTTACCCGCAGCGAATGATCGATTTGCCAACCAATATTCACGTTGGATACGGCTAAATTTTCCTCCTCAAAACGAGGGATAAACGCTGATAATTCGGCAAGTTGTTTGATTATTTTTTCCATGCTTTCTAATAATTCCCTTAAATTTAAGCTAATTATGTACGTTGCACAATGCGTTTTTATTATTTAGATTTAATCTTAAATTTCATCGAGTGGTTTATTTTTTAAAATTCTGGGTTCGGTTAGCATTAAAGATATTTTGTCCTCAGGTCAGCATTGTGAATGGACATTATTTACATTCTGAAGGCCCACTTTTACTGGTGGCCAACCACCCTAATTCATTTTTAGATGCGGTGATTATTGGCGCTTTTTACCATCGAAAAATACATTTTTTAGCTCGAGGGGATGTTTTTCAAAATCCTGTTTTGGGTTACCTACTTCGTTCCATTGGAATGATTCCTATTTTCAGAGCAAGAGAGGGCAAAGAACATCTTCACAGAAACAATCATACATTTCAAGAGTCCGTTGATATCATCAAGGAAGGTGGGGCCGTTTTAATATTTATTGAAGGCATTTGCTTAAACACACATGAAATTCAACCTTTTAAAAAGGGGACCGCGCGAATTTTAGAAAATTTACATGGACAACACGTTTTTCCCACAGTCCATGTCATTGGATTAGCCTACAATTCTTTTCGAGGAATAGGCAAAGGTGTCCACATTAAAATCTCTGAAATGTTGTCTATCAAACCTATAATAGATTCTAGTGATCGCTTGGTATTTAATGCAGCGGCATTGCTAGAAATGTCGAAAAACATACATCTGGTTAATGAAAAAACACAGATCTCACATGGTTTTTCCTATTACTTCCACCTTCCCTATTACCGCTTAATTGAGTATTGTGTTGACTTAAAATTTAAGCACACCGTATTTTTTGATTCCGTGCTTTTTGCCGCTTTATTATTTACCTACCCTATATACCTCGTTTTTTGGGCTTACCTATTATGGGCTTTGGGAATTTCGTTTTTCCTTATTTTTCCCATACTCATATTGATCCCAATTTTAGCTCCAAAAATTGTAAAATTAGCTTAGCTTGTCGGCGATTAGGCGATCATTAGATAAACGTGGAACCTTATTTTGCCCACCTAATTTCCCTTCTGATTTCATGTATTGAATAAACGCATTTTTTTTCAATGGCGTCAAAACAAGGGATTGAAGTATACCCCCCACAATTAAATCCTTGTAATAAATATTTTGTTGCTGCATGGAATTTTCCAAAGCTTCTTTAAACATCGACATGTTTTTAGGCTTCTTAGAAAATTCAACGAGCCATTCATGATAAGGGAGTTCTCCGGCTGCTGGATTAATTTGTGGCGCTAATGTAAACTCAACAATATTAGCTTCAGGGCAAACCGCTAATGCGGCTTTCATGGCTCGCTCTACTTCCTCCGATATAACATGCTCACCAAAAGCAGAAATGAAGTGTTTAATTCTGCCTGTGACCACAATCCGATATGGATTTAAGGAAACAAATTTGACCGTATCGCCTATTGAATAGGCCCATAATCCAGCATTTGTCGTAAGCAAAAGCGCATAATTTACTCCTATCTCCACTTCTGCCAAGCACAATCTTTTAGGCTTTGCGGTAAAATAGGTATCCGTTGGGACAAACTCATAAAAAATTCCCCCATCTACGTTAAGCAATAAACCCTCTTCTCCGCTAGAATCTTGAAATGCAATAAATCCTTCTGAGGCTGGATAAGTTTCAAGCACATCCACCTCTCGGCCTATCGACGACATTAATTTTTGTCTGTAGGGGTCAAAGTTGACCCCACCCGTGACAAATAATTGAAAATCAGGGAATAAATCCCCCACTTTTTGGCCTGTCGACTCCTCCAAACGGTCAAAATACATCTGAACCCAAGGGGGAATTCCCGATATCAAACCCATCCGTTGGGTAGAGGTTTCCTGAACAATCGCTGAAAGCTTTTCCTCCCAATCTTCGATGCAATTTGTCTGATAGCTAGGCCATTGGTTTCCCCTTAAATAACCAGGAACATGGTGGTTTACGATGCCAGATAGTCGGCCCGTAGGGATCCCATTTTTAAAATCCAATGCAGGGGAACCGGATAAAAAAATTAATTTTCGGTCCAAAAAAGCTGAATTTCCACTATAAAAAACATAGTGCAAAAGGGCGTCTCTTGCTCCTTCAATATGGAAGGGCATGGATTCCTTTGAAATGGGTATGTACTTGACTCCTGAGGTTGTTCCTGATGTTTTGGCAAAATAGGCCGGCTTTCCTGGCCATAAAATATTCTCCGTTCCCATGACCATCTCGTCAATGTAGGACTTTAAATCCTCATATTCAGAAATAGGAACCGTGGCTTTAAACTCTAAATAATTTCGAATTTTTGAAAATGAAAACGCTTGGCCAAAAATGGTATTTTCAGCTTTTTTTAAATGATGGGCCAACCAATAATCTTGTCGGCCTACGGCATTTAGATGACTTAAACGGTGTTTTTTTACTACGCGTTTAGCAAAAGGTTTTGCAAAAAAAGAACGGAATCCCATCGTTCATTATTTAAAAATTCCTTTAGGATCGGGCATTTTTTCGGCCAATTGGCTACCAAAATTCAAGTCCATTTGTAACATATCTAACGTCCTACATTCATGAAAATAGGTCCATGCGAGTTCGTATTTTTCTTGATAATAGGCCACTTGGCTTCGTTTCATCCAAGCGGCTGCGTTCTTTGGTTCGTCTTTTAATGCCTGCGCTAATTCCGCATCAGCTTCTGCCAATGTCCCACAATCCATTCCACCTATATAACAGCTTAATAAAACAATGGCATAATCAACACGCATGAATGCTTGAGTAGGATCTGATATTAACCCTTTGGTCAATAATTGCTTGGCCAATGAATAATCCTTTCGCTGAAAAGAAATAACTCCCAAGCCCCAAAATGCATCAATGCTAGCCGTATCCAAGGCATTGACTAAATTAAAACGATAAGTTGCCGTATCTAATTTGCCTGCAGCAACAAACTCCCACGCGCGTTCTGCAAAGAAATTAGCGGCTTCTTTTCTAGAAGGAAAACTCGCATCGCAACTGGAAATAAATTGGTCTAATTCCAATTTATCTTTTTTCGGCAAAGCCTTATTCCCAAATAAAACTTGGTATTTAACAGGTTTTTGAGCCCAAGTTATGGTTGACATACACATCAACAACATCAATAATTTTACTACTTTCATATCACAAATCTATCGTTTCTTTTTATTTCCTGGTGCAACTGTCTTGTATTTTGAATTTTTTCCTGGTCGATTATTGCGATCGGGGCCTTTTGGACCTGGCTTGCCAACGGCCTTTCCATTGGCTTTTGGTCCCGTTTTAACTCCTTGAGCAACCGCACCACTTCGTGTTAATCCATTTTTACCCAAACCCTTAAGCGCAGCTTTATTTCCATTAGCCCTCGCCTTAATGACCCACTTTTTATCATGAAAAGCCCCTTTAAAATCAGGATCTTCTCTTTTTCGTTGCTCGTCGACCGACCTCAACATATCTTGATGCTCTAAAAATGGAGTCTCTTCTATTTTAATATCATCTGGCAACGGGCTAATTTCAATCTTTTGATGAATGATTTCCTCTATTTTGTGCCAATGATACGTTTCGGCTAAGGTGATAAATGTAATCGATTCCCCCACTTGTTCAGCCCTTCCTGTCCTACCAATCCGGTGTACATAATCTTCATAAATTAAGGGAACATCAAAATTAATCACATGTGAAACCTTGGGAATGTCGATACCCCTCGAGGCTACATCAGTCGTAACCAAAACCCGAATACTGCCTTCCCTAAATTGCTGCATTGCATTTATCCGTGTATTCTGGCCCTTATTAGAATGAATTACTCTGATTTGATCGACAGGAACCACCTTATAACTTAAATATTTTTCGACCTGATTGACCATGTCTTTGCTCCTACAAAAAATCATAACTCTCTCAAATTCAGGGTTTTGAAAAAAATGTGCAAGGGCATTTAATTTAGTTTGCACATTTTGTGCTTCATATACGAATTGAGTTACTTGGCTTGCCGGAGTAGCTTGAGGAGTAACTTCAATTTTATGAGGAAACTCCAAAAACTCATGAGAAAGGTTTTCTACTTTTTCTGGAAATGTTGCCGAAAATAGTCCGTTTTGGCGCTTTTTATACGGTATTTTTTCTAAAATTTGACGGATTTGAGGCATAAAACCCATATCCATCATTTTGTCCGCCTCGTCTAAAATCAGGTATTTCAAATCTTTTGTTCCAATGGCTTCCTTTCGATATAACTCTAAAAAGCGGCCAGGAGTTGAAACCAAAATATCCACACCTGCTTCCAACGTTTGAATTTGTGTTTTCGGGCCTAATCCTCCATAAAGGGCTAATATTCTTAAATCTGTAAATTGGGCCAAACCCACCATGACTTCGTGAATCTGCATAACAAGTTCGCGCGTGGGAGCTAAAATTAAAGCCCTAGGTAAATTTCCTTGCGCATATTTACAGCGCATTAATATCGGCAACGCGTATGCCGCTGTCTTCCCAGTTCCTGTTTGTGCGATTCCTAAAACATCATGCCCTTGCAACAACAAGGGTATTGCCTTCTCCTGAATGGGAGTTGGTAATGAATATCCAACGGAATCGCAAGCGCGTTGCAATTGTGGATTCAATCCCAAACGTAAAAATTCACTCATTCGAATTGGCTTTGTTTAATTTTGCAAAGGTAGGGAAAATAATATTCTTACCTTTGAAACAAATTTTTACCCTGTGGAATTAAAACCTATCTTTCTAATTACAAGGTTGGGGATTTTATTGGCCATCTCTATTCTAGTAGGATCCATGTCATCGCTGTTTCTGTGGGGATTAGATCAAATCACTTGGATCCGAGGAGAAGCACCATGGCTATTATATGGGCTTCCCATTGTTGGAATCATTTTCCATGTCATTAAATTTTATAACATTCCTTTGACAAATTTGGGAACGAATGACTTAGTCGCTCAAATTAATGAGGATAAGATAAAGCTTAATGAAAAATCAGCTATGACAAGTATATACGCTTTAGTATCTACTTGGCTAAGTCATTTGGTCGGCGCATCTGTAGGCCGAGAAGGAACAGCCATTTTGTTTGGTGGCAATGTGGCTCAAAAAGTTTTACAAAAATTACATTGTTCATCGCAAGAAAAATCCATCTGGATTCGAGCAGGAATGGCCGCTGGTTTTTCTTCTGTATTTGGCACTCCTTTAGCCGGCTGTTTTTTTGGATTAGAGATTGGTGTAGTTGGAAAAATTCATTGGCCTTCCCTAATGTCATGCATTTCCTCCTCATTTTTGGCAAATTATATTGGTTTACACGTATGGGGCACCAAACATCTATTTTACCCCCTCGTTTTTTTACCTTCCATATCAATGCTATTTTGGGCCAAAATGGTACTTATAGGCCTATTTTTGGGTATAATCGCCTTGTTATATAAGCGCTTAGAATCGAATATTTCAAATCTGTTTGATCGATTGCCCAGACAGCCCATTCTCAAAGGGATTCTAGCGGGCATCAGCATCTTCGTATTATTTCAAATTCCAACTTTCAAAAGTAGTATAGGATTGGGCTCAGAATATTTACTTCAGGCCTTTCAAAATAATTTTTCAGCTACCTATTTTGCAGGAACCAAAATAATCGCAACAACATTAAGTCTAGCCTTAGGCTTTAAGGGGGGAGAGGCTACCCCATTATTTTTAATTGGATCACATGCCGCTTCGGCATTATCCGAATGGATCGAATTACCACATGTACTTTTAGCCGCGATCGGATTTGTATCTTTATATTGCGGAGTAACGAAAACTCCCATCACGGGAATGTGCTTAGGCATCGAACTTTTTGGTCCCTCTGCATGGCCGTGTTATTTATTTGTAACTTGCCTCGTCATGTACTTTTCTGGCCAAAAAGGTTTATTTAAATCTCAAATCGTTGCCCATTGGATTCCTAAAACGCCTTATCAATAATGTATAAAATCATTGAAAACTCT
>CANHXO010000104.1 GCA_947464595.1 Cytophagaceae bacterium | reverse complement strand
TGGGATAAACATCGACGCCAACAGGCTTTTTGCTCGTAAATTGTAGTCCTGCCTTGACTTTATCTTCTACATTGAGTTGGAAGCTAGCACTGATAACTGCAAGACTTTTTGCATCGATATACAATTTTCCGTAGTAAAGTGGGTTTTCGTTATTTGGTTTTTGTTTGAAAGCTAAAACCAACACCTGGTTGTCATTGATTTGAGTAATTTCCTCTAAACTAAAATCATACACTTCGAATGCATTCTCAGAAAATAAAAAACTTGGATATTTGATTAAGTCAATGTACAACGCAGAAAAAGGACCTCCTTGTAATTTGAAATTTACCGTGTCTAATTTAGCGTAATCAGCATTTTTTCTACCTTTAAATAGATTAATTTGGTCTTGTGAGCCTAATGAAAAGGGCTGTTTTTGAATAGTGACGATGGATTCAGAAAGAGACACGTAGCTACGCCGCTTTCTAATTGTTTCGCGATAAAATCCAGTCATTTGAATGGGGTCAACGCCATAATTTTGTGATCGATTTTTTAATACCGCTAAAAAAATATTTTTTGCATCCAGCACTTTTACAACCACTTCTTCAAGTATGGTATTGCTGGGTTCCAAAACCAATATATTTTTTTCTGGCTTTAAATCTTTGATTGGAACCACTTTGTTTTTATAACCTAAATATGAAATAACAAGGTTTGAATTTTGCTTTTCCACAGGAATTTTAATTGAAAATTTTCCCTCGCTATTGCTAATGGTGGATATTGTTGTTCCGGAGACTGAAATACTTGCAAAGATTAATTCATTCCTTGTTTTGCTGTCCAAAATCGACCCTTTGAATTGTTTGAACGAACTGGAATCTGTTAGATTATTGACAGAAAAACGAGCTTCTGACTGCATCTGAGCAAGCATGATTATGAATAATCCAATGATTCCTCGAAAATATAGGTGTAGGTTAGTTTTCATTCCTTAGGTATAAATAAAATTAACTAAAAAAAGATCAATTTTCTAGCTTTTTCTATCGGTTTTTTTACTCTAAATCTGTAATTAAAATGCATTCATTACTAAGTCAAATATAATGAATGTATTGATTCAATAATAAGTAATTAAAGCTAATGTAAACTTGCCTAAATATACTCGATCGTTGAAGGATATTTTACTGGCAAACAAACCAGAATTTTTCATTTGCATTGAAATTGTCAGGCCTGTGAACTTTTGCGATGATTGATTAAATAATAGGCTAAAATTGAGAAAGCAAAACCAACAAAAATTAAAAAATAATTCACAGGTTTTTCTGCGGTAAGTGACATACGAAGTAAAATTGTTGTGATAATAAAACTCGCATTTCTGAAGATCAAATTAAATGAAAAATGATACATGAAGGAAACGATGAGTAAAAAGACATCCATGAAAATCATGACTGTAAAAAACTCACTGTAAAAAACTGCGTTAGGATTTGGGTAATTTCGATTCGTTTGCATCGCGATAAATAAATCTTGTAGCCAACTAGATAAACTTGAAAAGCTCAAGATAAGCAATATGATGATCATCAAAAGGGACATGATTTTTTTGATGGCCACAAATTGTTGAATGTCATTGATCGCTTCAGAACGATGAGAATTCTTATATAATTTATAATACAACATGGTAGCTGCCAGCATCAAAAGGGAGGCAATTAAGTCATACACGAGACTTAGTAAGTGCACATCTTGTATGGAGAGCGCTTGGCCAAAATCTAAATCAGCAATGTCATGAAAAAAGCTTCGCAGCGTGATCAGTGTAATTACTTCAAATTGCTTTCCAATAAACTCAGAGATTGATTTTGGTATAATGATGACTAATAATAAAACCTCATAAAATAGGATAAAACTAAAAGGTGTATAAATAGCCTTTAAGTAACTATGTTGGAAATCCTTGAAATATAAAACGTTGTTTGCCAAAAATATGATACCCAAATGGAAAACAAATGCTAGTAATGCGAGCCTTAAGATAAAAAGCTCCACCATTCTAACTCGCTTTGGGTTTACTAAGCGATCGAATAATTGTCCATATTGATCTAAAAATGACAGCATATATTAGGAGGTTTTAGCCATTTACTTTTAGCGAAAGGATCATTTCTCTTTTAATGGAGCTTTCTTAGTTTTTGTTACAGGTTTTTGCTCATCATTTCCCAAAACTTCCATTTGATCTTGTACGATTTCCTTGAGAGAATTATCAAAATAAACACCATCTGATTCCATGTCTGCAATGTTGCGGTGCATGGCTTTGTAAATGACCTTTTTTTCTTCAGGCGTCAACGATTTGTTTGAGGCAAGATTTCCAATGAAATTGACCAATCCTGCTCTCGGACCTGATTCTTTTTGGAAAACATAGGTCTCATTCTCCATAACGGAGAATTCTCTATATACCGCTATGATAAATACGATAAATAAAGTCGATATAACCGCAGTGAGTAAAATAATATCTATATCCATTATTTTTTTGATTTAGAGTTGATGAAATTTAATAAACCAAGGATTGTTGGCGGCCATAAACCAATAAAAATGGCTTTGTCTTTGTCTCCGACGACCAAGTAAAGGTATTCACTAACAAAAATGACAATAATGACAACAAGGATGATCAGAATTTCTGAGGCTTTAAAGTTTTTAAACATGACGCGTTATTTTATAAGTAAATGGACAGTATGAAAGTGAATCAACACAGAATTAGCGGTTGTGGCTAATCTTAAGCAACAAAATTAAAGCCACCGATTTTCTGTGGCTTTAATTTTAAATGAACCCCAACTTATTTAGGAAGTACAACTGTATCTATCACGTGAATGATGCCGTTTCCAGCCTTCAAATCCGTTGCAACAACTGTGGCTACGCCCCCTTTTTCGTCAGTCAAGACAACCTTTCCGTTTTTCAACGAAGCTGTTACTGTACCACCGCTAACGGTTTTCAATGCTAATGATCCCTTTGCGTCCGTAATTGCTTTTACGACTGTCGCCGCATCAAATGTTCCAGCAATGACGTGATAGGTAAGAACTTTTGCTAAAGTCGCCTTATTTTCAGCTTTTAATAAATAATCAACTGTTCCTGCAGGTAATTTACCAAATGCACCATTTGTGGGTGCGAACACCGTAAAAGGACCTGCACTTTGTAAGGTTTCAACTAATCCTGCTGCCTTGACCGCTGCCACTAAAGTAGTATGATCCGCTGATCCGATAGCAACATCTACTACTGTTTTTTGAGCATTTGATGCAAAACTCAAACCGATTAGCGCGATTAATGTCAATGTAATTGTTTTTAATTTCATTTTTTGTTTTTTTTGTTTTAGTACGATCACCTAACTATTTAATTATGAATTAGTTTTGAGATTATATTAATTCATCATTAACAAATTGTAGGACCACATAATGAATAGAAGAGATTTTATCTACCATACAAATTTGCTTGCAGCTGGTATTGGCCTTAGCCCATTAGTTTCGACGATCATTCATAAGGCTCATCCCACTATTTTAGTCGTATCGGGTTGGCAAGATGTGAACATAGGAGACATTGCACACACCCCTGGTCTGCTCCATATTTTGGAAACCTTTATCCCCAATGCGACCATCATTCTTTGGAAAAGAAGTCGCGGAGAAGAGGTGAAGAAATTGCTCAATAAGAATTTCCCTAAGGTGAAAATCATTTACGGTGGTGTGAACCAAGATAAAAACGTAGAGAATCTAGAAATCATGGAAGCTTTTAAGCAAGCAGACTTAATGATACATGGTTCAGGACCGTACTTAGTGGGGGCTGATAATTTGGCTTCTTGGATTCAATATGCCAATAAGCCTTTCGGGGTTTTTGGGACAACGCTTGAAAATCCAAGCAAATACCATCAAGATATATTACAAAAAGCGGCCTTTGTTTATACGCGAGAAACGAAGTCAATCGAGCATTTGAAAAAAGTAGGCATTTCCGGTGAACATATCCAGTTTGCACCAGATGCAACCTTTTTTATGAATATTCGAGATGATCAAAAAGGTTTTGCATTTTTGAAAGCTCATGGGTTGGCCAAGAAAAAATTCATTTGTGTCATACCTCGTTTGCGCTATACCCCCTATCATCAATTTAGTCCCAATAATAATGGTTGGAGCGCCGAGAAAATAAAGCAAGTCGAAGAAACCAACGAAAAATACAAAGAAGTTGACCATTCAAAGCTTAGAGAAGCGATGATTGCTTGGGTAAGAGAAACGGGAAATAATGTGTTGATTTGCCCAGAAATGACCTATGAAGTGGATATCATGGATGAGCTACTCATCCAGTCATTGCCTGAAGACGTGAAACCTTTCATCGTCAAGCGAGGGTACTGGCTACCCGATGAGGCGGCTTCTATTTATGCCCAAGCGCACACGATTTTGAGTTTTGAATGCCATTCGCCCATTATTGCAGCCGCGAATGGTACTCCATGTTTTTATTTGCGCCAGCCAGAAGATACGATCAAAGGCCAAATGTATTATGATTTAGATTTTAATGATTGGATTTTTGAAATGGATCTAACGACGGGGAAACAAATTACTGACCGATTACGTCAAGTTTGGATGGATTATCCCAAAGCCAAGGAAAAGCTACAAGTGAGCATGGATAAAGTGCAAAGAATTTATAAAAATAGTGCCGTTCCTATGAAAGAAATTTTAGGGAAATGAGGTATTCTAATTCGCTTTTAATGCGTTAGGTTGTAGGATTAAAGCCTATTGGGGCAGTTTTATTTGGAAATTTACGGAAGGCTTGTAAAGTATTCAATAATCCCCTAATTTGTAAAAATTGCAATGCCAGAGGATGGCTATGTATGAATAATTAATTGTCTTCTATGAAAGTTTGTGTGATCGGTGCCGGGCCATCCGGAATTACTGCGCTAAAAAATTTGATTGATCAAGGCTTAGATGCCGTTTGTTATGATTTTAATTCGGATGTAGGTGGCAATTGGATTTACAATGAAAATATTGGCCATTCAAGTGTATTTGAAACGACTCACATCATTAGTTCAAAAACTCTTTCTCAGTACGAGGATTTTACTTTTGATGAGTTTGAATCAGGCATGCCTGATTATCCTTCGCATGATCAATTGAGGCGTTATTTTCAGGCTTATGCTGCGAAATTTAATTTATATCCGCATATCGAGTTTAGTACTTTAGTTAAATCTTGCGAACTAGATAGTGCTAACCATTGGGTGATCAAGACAATGATGGCGGGTGCTGAAAAAACTGAGATATTTTCTCACCTCGTGGTGTGCAATGGCCATCATTGGAAACCCAGGGTGCCCCAATATCCAGGAAATTTTACCGGTAATTTCATGCATTCTCATGAATTCAAGCATGCGAAACCATTCGTTGGACAGCGTGTTTTAGTGATTGGCGGTGGAAATTCTGCCTGTGATGTGGCAGTAGAAACGAGCCGTGTCAGCGAAAAAACGATGATTAGTTGGCGCAGAGGTTACCGAATCGTTCCTAAGTTTTTATTTGGAAAACCAAGTGATATTGTAGCGTCACGTTTTGCTTTTTTACCTACCGGATTAAAGTTTTTCTTATCTGAATTATCGGTCAAAATCTTTTCCGGATCCAATAAAAATTATGGACTGCCTGAACCAGCGCATGCAATTACCGGCACTCATCCGACAATTAATGAAGAGCTTTTATATAAAATCAGACATGGCAAAGTATTTCCCAAAGTAGATATAGAACGTTTTGATGGAAATAATGTCCACTTTAAAGACGGATCTGTCGAGGAATTTGATACCATCATCGCTTGCACCGGGTATATTTTGGAGCATCCTTTCTTCCGAAAAGACTTTTTAAACTACAGCGAAGGGGATGTTCCCTTGTATTTAAAAATGCTGCATGAAAGGTATGAAAATCTCTTTTTTGTGGGGATGTTTCAGCCCTTGGGCTGCATTTGGCCTGCGGCAGAATTACAGAGTAAAATTGCCGCAAGAGCCATTAAAGGCCTTTGGAAGCGCCCAGAAAATATAGCTGAGTTATGCCAACGAGAAGTAAGCCATCCCCATTTAAAACAAATTAAAACGCCCCGTCATACGATTACGGTTGACTTTCATATCTTCATCAAACAACTCAAAAAACACTTGCCTAAAAATTATGTGAGTAAAATACCTGCTTGATGAAAGAGACAATCGTTTTTGTTCATGGCATGTGTCATGGGGCATGGTGCTGGGAAGCGTATTTCATTCCCTATTTTGAGCAGCTGGGCTATCGTTGTGTTGCCATTGATCTTCCGGGACACGCTGAACCAGGAAGTACAAAAGCGATTCATTATTCGATCGAGGATTATGTCAACGCTTTGGCAGACATTGTGGACGGAATGAAGGAAGATCCAATCATTATTGGCCATTCGATGGGAGGGATGATCTTACAAAAATATATGGTCAAGGGAAGATGTAAAAAGGCGGTATTGATGTCATCGGTTCCGCCACAGGGGGTATGGATGCCAAGTCTTCGTGTATTATTTAATAACCCTGGCGCGGTCAAATACTTGTTCCAAGCGAATTTATTAGGTGTTTTTAAAAAATATCCTCAATTGATGTTTCATGTGAATTCGAAGTTGGAAGAATACCAGAACATGATGTGTTCGGAATCATTTAGGGCATATTTACAATTGCTAATTCCGATTTATCCAGTGAAAAAAGGGATACCTATGTTGGTGATGGGCGGAACAGCCGACTCACTCATTTCCGTCCGTGAATTTAAGCAAACCGCTACTCAGTATGGAGCTGAACTAGCCCTGATGGAAGGAGGTTCTCATGACTTAATGTTAGAGCGAGATTGCCAAAAATACGCTGTCGCCATTCAAAAATGGCTGGAAGGTTTTTCTATCTGATTTGAGTGAATTATCTCCAGATTCCAAACGGGATTTATTTGATGTGGAGGACTTCAATTCTGACTTCGTATTTATTTGTATTAAGAGATTTTGCTTCGAACATTTTTCATAATCGATTCATTTACACCCAGAATAATCTCGATTCAATCCGAATAGAGCTTATTAATAAGGGAAATTAGCAATCGATTTTCTACTTGAGAC
>CANHXO010000103.1 GCA_947464595.1 Cytophagaceae bacterium | reverse complement strand
TAGAAAACATTTTCAGTGAGGATGTGATTGAGTTAACCTATTCCATTTATGATCGCATGATTATAGGTGGGGCTATGCCCGTCAATCAATCGCTTGTTTTAGGAAATCCTGGTAAATTAAAAGCGAACTTCTTTCTAGAAAGAAGGGAAATGGGAATCATTAATGTGGGCGGAGAAGGTACCATAACGGCTGATGGAGAGAAGTTTGAAATAGGTAAGTTAAGCGCCGTTTACTTGGGAAAAGGTACTGAAGAAGTATCTTTTAGTTCAAAATCAAAGACTAATCCCGCGCTTTTTTATATTTTATCTTGTCCTGCACATGCGACTTATCCCAATGTGAAATTGGAAAAAGAAAATGTTATCACGGTCAACATGGGTGCCCTGGAAACTTCCAATCATCGGACGATCTATAAATACATTCACCAAGAAGGAATTCAATCATGCCAATTGGTCATGGGATTAACTATTTTAGAACCAGGATCTATTTGGAATACGATGCCATCCCATGTTCATGATAGGAGAATGGAGGCCTATTTATATTTTGACGTAGATCCCAATCATGCAGTACTGCATTTATTAGGTGAACCCCAAGCGACTAAACATATGTGGGTTCATAATCATCAAGCTATTATTTCGCCTCCTTGGTCCATTCACAGTGGAGCTGGAACTAAGAATTACTCCTTTATTTGGGGAATGGCTGGTGAAAACAAAGACTACACTGATATGGATTTTTCTCAAATCAAGGAATTAAGGTAATGAAAAAAATAGGTTTAATTTGCTCTTTTTTGTGTGTTTCGTTCGTTGGCATGAGCCAAAAAACACCCTATTCAGTCCAAATGGCTGAGTCACTAATGCATACTCATCAAGATTCCATTCAAGTAAAATTGGGTAAACCAGCAACATGGGATTATGAACAAGGGGTTTTCTTGAGGGCTTTGGAGGGGGTATACCAACGAACCGGTGACGCCAAATATTTTACTTATATTCAAAAGAATATCAACAGTTTTATTAGTCCTTCTGGGGAAATAAGAACTTACAAAGCTTCCGAATTTAATTCGGATAATATAACCACAGGGCGCGCTTTGCTATTTTTATATCAAGAACTTACGACTGAAAAGTACAAAAAAGCAGCTGATCTTTTGATGAAGCAAATAGCCATTCAACCCAGGACAAAACAAGGTGGTTTTTGGCATAAAGATCGTTACCCTGACCAGATGTGGCTTGATGGACTTTACATGCTGGAACCATTTTATGCAGAATACAGTAAAATCACTGGTCAAGATCATTGGTCTGATATTATTCTCCAATTTGAATTGATGGAAAAGGGGGCATTGGATGCTAAAACAGGTTTATTGTATCATGCATACGATCACGAGAGAAAACAACCATGGGCAAATAAATCAACTGGACAATCACCCAATTTCTGGGGAAGGTCTATGGGTTGGTACATGATGGCTTTAGTAGATGTATTGGATTATATGCCATCAAACCATCCAAAAAGAAGTATTCTAGTGAATCAATTAGCAAGATTATCGGCAGCCTTGTTGAAAATCCAAGACACCCAAACGGGTCTTTGGTATCAAGTGCCTAATTTTCCAAGAAGGAGAGGCAATTACTTGGAGGCATCTTGTGCAAATATGTTTGTTTACGCGATGGCGAAAGGAATTAGAAAAGGGTATTTACCCCAAATTGACGCGGCTAAAGTTTCTAAAGCATACGATAGTATAATAAACAATTTCATCACAAAAGATGCTCAAGGGTTTATTCACGTAGAAAAAACGGTGAGTGTGGGTGGATTAGGTGGACAACCTTATCGGGATGGATCCTATGAATATTACTTGAGTGAGCCTCTAAAAACGGATGATTTAAAAGGTGCAGGCCCCTTTATTATGGCCTCTTTGGAAATGGAAATTGCCAAAGAATTAGCTGTAGGTAAAGGCAAAAAAGTAGTACTCGACTATTATTTCAACCATGAATACAAAGTTTCCACAGCTGGAAAAAAGGAATTCAACAATTTTTATACTTGGGAGGAGCGAAAAGATCGCGGGTATAGTTTATTTGGCATTCAGTTAGAACAATTGGGATTAAAAACAGAATCATTGTCAGTGGCTCCAACCGCTGAAAACTTGAAAAATGCGCATGTTTACATTATTGTGGATCCAGATAACTTAAAGGAGTCCCCTACCCCAAATTATGTTCAAGCAAAGGATATTGATGAAATAGAAAAATGGGTCAAGCAAGGAGGCAATTTGATTTTATTGGCCAACGATACGACCAACTGTGAAATTCCTAAATTCAATGAATTAGCCAAGAGATTTGGTATCGAGTTTGTAGGGCCAAATTTGAATTTTGTGCAAGGGACTCAATGGGAACAAGGTGCGGTTTACATACCTGAGGCAAATCCCATCTTTGCACCATTAAAAAAGATTTATGTGAAAGAGATCACTCAATTAAAACTTAGTAAAACAGCAAAACCAATATTACATGTAAAAGAAGCTGTCGTGATGGCTGAAGCGCGAGTTGGAAAAGGGAAGGTTATCGCCTTGGGAGATCCTTGGATTTACAATGAGTATTTGAATAATCGCAGAACTCCACTCGAATTTGAGAACTTTAAAGCGGCTAAAAAACTGATCGAATACTTATTAAAATAATTAAATTTTAAGATTATCAGTTTTTTAATAGCTTAAATCGAATGCCCCCTTTAGCTTTACTAACTTTTCAAAAGTTAGTAAAGCTGGTTGCTGAAGCTCTGTTTTACAAATTGTCAGTCACTAAGGAAACTTATATCCCGTCATTTTTTTTAGCTGCGTTAAAGGAATCGCATAGGTTTTCCAATTAGGATTCAACGTTTTTTCATTGGGATATAAAATACACCAAACTTTATCTGAGGTGTAAACGACTTTCCAACAATATTTTGGAATCGGCATTTTGGTTGACCCAAGAGCGTCCTTGGCCCCAATAGCCCCTGCATAAATAACTAATTTTTGTCCTCTCTTGGCCAATTTTCGGCAATATGATTCTAAACGCTCCCAAGGGCCCCGATTTAATTCAGGCGTTTGGGGCAGCATATTAGACATCAAAAAGGTTTCTTTATTCAAAAAGGACGAGGAAGTACGATCTTCTGAATTACATAAATGACCCCGATCGTATCCTGTGTACTTATAATCAGACTCATCAATTTTGTAAAATGAAGGTGGGAAAGTATCGTCTTGGATGAATTTATTCGAACGAGGGACTGGTCCCAAATCGGAATTCGAAAGAGTCCAAGCAACCCAATTAGCTCTTCCTATTATTCCGTCATATGACATCACATAACCAGATTTTACAGATAAATAGTTGGTACTAGAGGCAGTATTTGCCCCCGAGATATTAACAATTCCGACAGGCATAACCTGTAGAAAAAATGCAAGAATAAAATTTAAAATCATTTTTTAAATGAGAACAACCAAGATAATAAATTGGGCTGGGCAAAGGTATTATCCCATGAGTTATGATTAACACCAGCATATTCAGTGTACGTCACATTTGCTCCTGCCTCTTTTAGTGCCGACACTAATTCTCTTGAGTGTCTTACAGGTACAACTGCATCAACATCACCATGATTTACCCAAAAAGGTAATTTTTTAGCATATTTTTTTACATAGTTCAAATCCGCTCCGCCACAAATTGGAATGGCGGCAGCAAACATTTTGGGATTTCTTGAAACTGCTTCCATGGTTCCCATTCCACCCATCGACAAGCCCATGATATAAAGCCGTTTCTTGTCGGCAACTTTCGACTTCACCAAACTTTTAACTAAATCGACCGCGGATTGTAAGGGCCAATGAATAGTTTGTGTATAATCAAATTCAAATAAAGTGGGCTTTTGTGTCCGATCTATTTTAACAGAGGACCAATAGGAATCTTTTGGACATTGAGGAAAGATCACAATTGCGGGAAATTTTGATTGATTTTCAGGATTCAGAAAAACAGACGTTCCATATTTCATTTGTGCCAAATTATCATCCCCGCGCTCGCCTGCTCCATGAAGTACCAAAACAACAGGATATTTAACTGAAGGATTATAGTTTACAGGATAAAGTATTTGATAAGGTAGGCTTTGGCCTGCATCGTTTACAAAAGATTTTTTTTCAAAACTGCTTTGAGCCAAGATTTGAAAACCTACAAAAACTAGGGTGAGTACTAAGAATATTTTTTTCATAGTATTTTTTCTAAAATTAAATAAAACACGGATGGGCATAAAAGACAACCCATTCCGGTTGCAAATGTAGCTGTTAATGCTCCATAAGGAACTAGCTTAGTATCTGTTGCAGCTAAACCAGCAGATACACCCGAAGTGGTGCCCATCATACCCCCATAAATCATCGCGGCATGAGCATTATTTAAGCCAATGTATTTTGCAATCAAAGGAGTGGATATTGTGACCAAAATAGATTTCACAACACCTGTCGCGATGCTAAGGGCAATTACCTCTGAACTAGCTTGTAAAGCGGCTCCCGTCACAGGACCCACGATAAAAGTGCATGCGCCTGAACCTATTGTGGCCATGCTTACGGCATCATGATAGCCAAATAAAAACGCAATGACTGAACCGCCCATAAATGAAACAGCAGTACCTAAAACTAACGAAATAGCGCCTGCAATACCCGTTTGACGAATCAACATGAAACTTGCACCCATGGCGGTAGAAACAATGGCAAAATCCCGAAACATAGACCCACCCAATAAGGACATCCCAGAAAAAAGGGAAAGATCTGCGATTCCCTTAGACCCACCCGTTTGCAATCCGGCAAAATAGGCCACGATTAAACCTAATAAAATCGATACCGCAGCGCCTGGTATTTTATTTCTTAGGATATGATTTGAAATTAAAAAACCTAAATAGCTAATTATCCCTACCGTAACAAAGGATACAATCAGCCCATTTTTTTCAAAAAAATTGAAAATAATTTCCATATTATTGCGGCAAAGTTGGCTTCGTCAATTTCACCAAAAAAGGAATACAGGCAAAGCACATAAATACAGGTATTACTCCTGCCAAAATGGCTAAAACACCAGAATCTAAAGCCACAACTACATTTTGTGTAGCTGACATGGCTACGATCACTGGAATGTACATTTGGCTCCAAAACAAAACCCCTTTTTCCGCTTCAGCAGAAAATAATTTTCTCTTATTAAAATAATCATGTGCTAAAATCAAAAACAGCATCGCGAAACCAACACCCCCTACATTTGCTTTAACCCCTATCCATTTGGCCAAAAATTCACCGAGTAATTGGCCTAAGATATAACAGGCTCCTAAAAATGAAACACCATAAATAACCATTATTTAATTCGTTTAAGCATGTCTGAAATAGGAAATCGGATCGTTTGACCCAAAGGTTTTTTGCCTCGATAACTAATCACGCGCATTTCAACCGCATCTTTGGGTACTGTAATGGTCCCCAATGCAGCTGGGTAAAAATGGTCAGGCAAGGAATGGTCAAAACTATAGTGAAATGAAATATTATCGACCTCTGCTGACATATTTACAAGTATTTCACCTTTTGAATTTTTTGAAAATTTAAATATGGGGTCATACATACTTCTGGCATATTTCTTTTCAGCGACATCAGATCTTTCAAAATGGTTTTCTACTCGGCCAATAAAATTATTCCAATTTTTGTTCTCATTGCTTGACCATAAATCTTCAGCGACTGCCCAAGCCCGAGGATATAACATATATTGAAGATGCCGATAAGTAAATAATTGCTCTGACCATAAATTAGCTTGTCCACCTTTAATCAAAGACGCATTCACACCTGCTGGAACCGGATTGAAATCGTAAGAATTTTTTAACCTAACCGTTTCATACACAGGAGGCTCAATAATTCCATCCCCCTGCATTAAATCTAGATATACATTTGAATTAGGTGTCATAACCACTTGATGTCCATCGTTTGCAGCCTGAATACCTCCTTTAATTCCTCTCCATGACATCACAGCGGTATTTTTAGGCAAACCGCCACCTTCTAAAATTTCATCCCAACCC
Source organism: Cytophagaceae bacterium (assembly GCA_947464595.1). Lineage (GTDB taxonomy): Bacteria > Bacteroidota > Bacteroidia > Cytophagales > Spirosomataceae > Aquirufa. The sequence continues at coordinate 1,058 of CANHXO010000103.1, read as the reverse complement.
ATCATTTTCTTTCCTTTAGAAGTAATGATTTTTTCTAATCTTCGCGTAAAATACGCTTGAACTTCTTGAGAATTCGCTAAGCCTTCCTTTCTTCTCAGGGCTTGAATTTGAGGATTTTTATCCCAATAATTTTTGGGACATTCATCCCCTCCCATATGTATGTATTCAAACGGAAATAATGCAGAAACCTCTCCAAAAACTTTATCTAAAAATGTGTAGACCTTTTCATTCGCAGGACAAAGTGTATTGTCCTGTAAAGCAATCGCATGATCGGTTGACCAATCGATAAATGGTTCCCCAGAAATTACTTGATAATTCACCGCCTCGGGTGTACAAGAAAGTTCGGGATATGAGGCCACCGCAGCCATTGAATGACCGGGTACATCAATTTCAGGCATAATGTCGACAAAACGATCTTTGGCATAATGGACCAACTCACGTATGTCATCTTGGGTAAAAAATCCACCAAAATCACGAGGTTCATTAGGCTCAGGCTTAGAAAATTCCGTAAATCGGCCTATTTTCTTCACATTAAATGCACCTTTCTTTGTCAAATTTGGAAACGATTTTATTTCAATTCGCCAGCCCTCATCATCAGTTAAATGTAGATGGAGGAGGTTGTATTTATAAACCACCATTTCATCAATAAATTGCTTTACCTGGTCCTTAGTAAAGAAATGTCTGGCCACATCAAACATTAAACCGCGCCATCCGAACCTAGGGGTATCCTGAATGATAGCAAAAGGTATCTTCCATGATACACCGCCAACAAATGTTTTTGATTCAATTTCTTTGGGCAATAATTGAATCAAAGTTTGTATTCCATAAAACAATCCTTCTGGTTTATTGGCCGAAATTTGAACTCCATTCGTATTAACCTGCAAGCAGTAGCCCTCTTTACCCAAAGCAGTATCAAAAGATTTATTGATTACAAACCGTATATGCGCCTGAGATAATTTATTAAAATCACCATAAATCCAAGATATTTTATATCCAGTAGCCTTTTTAAGTTTGTCAGAAAACAGCTTAAAAGCTACTTTTAAGCTTGGATCATTCGG
>CANHXO010000102.1 GCA_947464595.1 Cytophagaceae bacterium | reverse complement strand
TTCTTTTGGGCTGGTCTTAAATTTTTTAATGTGTATGGTCCTAATGAATATCATAAAAGCCGAATGGCATCTGTTATTTGGCATGCATACCGTCAAATCTTATCTAATGGTTCTCTTAAACTATTTAAATCTCACAAGCCTGAATATCAAGATGGAGAGCAGATTCGAGATTTTATCTATGTTAAAGATTTAGTTGATGTGTGTATCTTTCTAATGGAGCATCGTAAAAATTCAGGCATATATAATTTGGGTACGGGTAAGGCCAGATCTTTTAATGATTTAGGTAAATCGACTTTCGCAGCGCTTAATAAGCCAGTACAAATTAATTACATCGATACCCCTTTGGACATTCGTGATAAATATCAATATTTTACGGAAGCCAATATGAAAAAGTTAATGGACATTGGATACACAAAACCCTTTTATACGTTAGAAGAAGGTGTAAAAGACTATGTTCAAAACTATCTTGTCAAAGGTCTTTATTGGTAAGTTTCTTTAATCCCTCTTCAAGAAATCCTTTCCCATAGGCTAATAGCTGAATGTTGGCTGCTATAAGTCCTAAAAAAGCGATTAAAAGGTTTTTAGATTTAATGAGCGCATCTAAGAAAATCAGGATCCAATATCCTATGAGCATGCTGCTGAAAATTAGTCCAAAGTTTATGTCAATTATGTTCCAAATGATTGTATTCCAAAAGAAGATAAAGTAAGCTAAGGGTATGAAATGTACCCATTTTAGTTCTTTGGGAAAAAAGCGACTAATATTGATTCTTGCCCTCCCAAAAAAATGTAGTTGATCGTAAAATTGTATAAACGAAGTTCTTCTTTTGTGGTAGATAAATGCTTGTGGCAATAGTCCTGATTTAAATCCATTTTCGATGCATCTTATACTAAATTCGATGTCTTCCCCCATTCTAGTTATTTTAAAACCACCTGTTTTTTCCCAGACTTCCCGAGAGATTCCCATGTTAAAACTTCTAGGATGAAATTTCCCTCCTATATTTTTAGCTTGGCCTCTAATACCTCCGGTAGTAAAAAAACTGGTCATACTAAAGCTAATTGCTTTTTGAATAGGAGTGAAGCTCTCATGTTCTTTATCAGGTCCTCCGAATAAATCTAAATGTTCTTCGTGGATGCCTTTATAGACTTCGCTTAGATAATTAGGTTCTATCAAAGCATCAGAATCTAGGATGACAAAAAAATCTCCTTTAGCTCTTTCAAACGCGTAATTTCTAGCAAATCCTTGTCCTCCATTTTCCTTTACAAAATAAGAAATGGCCAATTTTTGATGAAAGGATTCAACGACTTTTCTTGAATCTGTTTTTGAGCCATCTTCAATGACTAAGACTTCGAAAGTGGTGTAGGTTTGCTGACTTAAACAATCTAATAATTCAGCTAATTCAATCGGTCGATTGTAAACTGGAATAATCACTGAGAAAAAGATAGCATCCATTCGCTTAGGAATTTTGCATGGACGAAAGCGTGTACCAACTTGCTGTAATAATTTTTTCTAGTTCAAGATCTCCTATCGCATCAGACAAAAACCATGATTCAAATTGGGATGGAGGTAAATAAATGCCTCTTTTTAACATTCCTCTGAAATATTGACCAAATTTATCTAGGTCAGATGTTTTGGCATCCTTGAAGTTTTCAACTCGCTTTTCGGTAAAGAATAGCGTAAACATAGAACCTATTTGGTTCACGGATGCTTTAATCTGCAAGGTTTCAATTTGTTGAGTAATGGCATTTGCTAATTTTTTTCCTTTCGCTTCTAATCGTTGGTAAACCTCAGGATTGGATTGGATTAAACCTAACATCGCTAAGCCAGCTGTAGTAGCCAAAGGATTTCCAGATAATGTCCCTGCTTGATAAACAGGTCCAGCCGGTGCAATCATCTCCATGATGTCGGCTCTTCCACCATAGGCACCCACGGGTAGGCCACCTCCGATTATTTTCCCTAACGTAGTTAAATCTGGTTTTATTCCACAAATTCCTTGGTATCCACTGGAAGATAAACGAAAGCCTGTCATTACTTCATCAAAAATCAATAAGGCATTATGTTTTTCGCAAAGAGATTTAACCGCTTCTAAATAACCTTTTTTAGGAATGACTAATCCCATATTTCCTACTACAGGTTCAACGATTACACAGGCAATGTCACCTCTATTTGCTTCAAATAACTGCTCTAATGATTCTAAATCATTGTAAACGGCTGTTAACGTGTCTCTCGCGGTCGATTGGGTAACTCCTGGACTATCTGGTGTGCCAAGAGTGGCAACGCCTGATCCAGCAGCTATTAAAAATGAGTCACCATGTCCATGGTAGCAACCTTCAAATTTTATAATCTTATCTCTTTTTGTAAAAGCCCTAGCTAATCTAATCGCAGCCATAGTCGCTTCTGTTCCAGAATTCACTAGACGTACTTTTTCGATTGAAGGAACCATATCCGTTATTTTTTGGGCTATGAGAACTTCATTGTAGCTAGGAGCTCCAAATGAAAATCCATTTGCTAATGCATTTCGGACTGCATCTTCAATTATAGGGTGAGCTTGTCCAAATAACATAGGACCCCAAGAACCAATCAAATCGATGTAGGATTTTCCATCTACGTCGTTCAAATAAGCACCTTTGGCTGATTGAATAAAAATAGGATTGCCTCCTACGGATTTAAAAGCTCTTACAGGTGAGTTTACTCCACCTGGTATTAATTTTTTAGCTTGTTCAAAATAAATAGAACTTAAAGTCGTCATTTACTTTTTCTTTTTGGGCGTATTTTTTGCATTCTTTTGTGTCTCCTCCATCGTTTTCATCTGTGTTTGAAGGTATTGAGAAAAACGAGACTTTTTAGCACCGCCACTAGCCGCTATTTTCTTTCTATTTTCCTCTAAGATTAATTTAATTTTATCTTCATTGACAAATTTTCTGATAGCTAATTGTTGGCCTATCGTTACTAAGTTCGAGATGAAGTAATAAAAACTTAATCCAGCAGGAAATGAATTCATCACAAACATGAAAATTACAGGTGTAATGTAAGCCATCATTTTCATGTTAATGGGCTGGCCTGGTTGATCTGGAGTTATTTGATTGTTGTAATAACCATACGCTAATTGGGATACCGTCATCAATAGACAAAACAAACTCACATGAGCTCCGTAAAACGGAATATTAAATGGCAATGAAATTATTGAATCAAAGGTTGATAAATCTTCTGCCCACAAGAATGATTCTTGTCTAAGGTTTATCAAATTTGGAAATAACATAAATACGGCCATTAAAACTGGCATCGTAGCTAAAACAGGAACACAACCACTCAATGGATTGACTCCCACTTCGCCATAGAGTTTCATCGTCTCTTGTTGTACCTTAGCTGCATCATCACCTATTTTTTCCTTAATAGCTGCTATTTCAGGAGCTAAAATTCTTGTTTTTGCCATGGACACGTATGATTTATAGGTCAGTGGCAATAAGGCTGTTTTAATAATTAATACGAGTACAATAATGAGCAAACCATAGTTTGAAAATATACTCTCAAGAAAATCAAATAAGGGTACAAAAATGTACCTCGTGATCGGCAATAAAAAATCGTAACTTAATTTTACATTTTTACCAAAAGATGGTGCAATTGTTTTTACGATGGAGTAATCATTAGGACCAAAGTAAAATTGAAAGTTTGATTTCCCTTGTTTTAAATCTTGCGTTGAGCCCGTTATGATGGCATCTAACGTTTTAATATGGACTGTGTCAGATAAATTAGGGGTAGACGTAAGTGAAGCTTTTGTAAATCTAGATCCTACAGGTATTAAACCCGTTAAGAAATATTTCTTTTTGAAAGCAACCCAGTCGGTCGATTTTGTAATATTATCCGTTTCTATGGATGATGGGTTTTCAGATAAATTATCAAATTCCTCGTCTTCCGTTAATAAATAATTAATGGTTGCTTTTCTTTCCTCATTAATATCTTTTTCGTTTAAAACAATATTTTCCTTCCAATGAATTTGATACTCAGTCCCTGAAATTTGATCTGCAATTTCTCTGACATCAATATCATATCCAAGTTGGTAACCTTGGGGGGCCAATTGATATTTTACTTTTATTTTTTTACCCGTTGGCAATACGGACGTGTAATAAATTTCTCCCTCTTTTTTTTCTTGCGTAAATGATAAAGAATTTAAATCAATTTTACTTGATAATGTAGGTATTTCAACGTTAAATACATCTTTTTTTGAATCGAAAATAAACAATCCACTTGGAATATTGGCTACATAGTTTTTATAACTTTTGAAATTCTTGAGTTGGACCGAAATAATGCGTGCCCCTAAATTGGATGTAACGATTTTAATTTCGTTGTTTTCTAACACACTTAACTCTTCTTTAATTAATGAATCAGATATTGCTGTATTCTTAATTTTTGAAGATGTATCATTAGTTAGTTTGACGATCGCATTCTTTTTAGGCGTTGACGCTTCAATTTTTGCTTTGGTATTTACGATGGGTTCTTTGGGAGCAAAAAAATATTGATAGCCCAATAGCATTGCCATGATTAATACGATTCCTGTTACTGAATTCTTATCCATATATACTATTTTGAATTTTTAATAAATGGAACGGCGTGTTGGTATGCCGCTTTAACAAATTGAACAAATAGTGGGGCAGGAGCCTCCACTGTTGATTTATATTCAGGATGAAATTGTACCCCAATGAAAAATGGATGATTGGGTAGTTCTACTATTTCAATTAAATTGGAATCGGGGTTTGAACCTGACATGATTAAGCCAGCATCTTTAAATTGCTCTAAATATGCATTATTGAACTCGTACCTGTGTCGATGTCTTTCTTGAATCAAAGACTTACCATAAATTTTGTGCGCTAATGTTCCTTTTTCAATTTTACATGAATAAGCACCTAAACGCATTGTTCCACCTTTTGATGATATATCTTTTTGGGATTCCATTAAATCAATGACGGGGAATGGTGTTTCAGGATTCATTTCAAACGAATGAGCTCCTTCTAATCCCATTACATTTCTAGCATATTCAATGACGGCACATTGCATCCCTAAACAAATCCCTAAAAATGGAATTTTGTTTTCACGCGCATATTTTACCGCATTAATTTTACCTTGAATTCCCCTTTCTCCAAATCCTGGAGCCACTAAAATACCATCAAGTCCTGTTAGTGTGTCTTCTACTAAATTTTCATCCATCGTTTCTGATGAAATCCATTTCAAATTTACTTTGATTTCATTGGATACTCCTGCATGAATAAACGATTCAGCAATCGATTTGTAAGAATCTTTTAATTCAACATACTTACCAATTAGACCTATGGTTATTTCAAATTTAGGCGCTTTTAATTTTTCTAAAAACTTTTTCCATTGCACTAAATTTGAATCACGGTCATTATAAATATCCAATTTATACAAAACCCGACTATCAAGTCTTTGCTCCTGCATGAGTATTGGGACATCGTAAATGGTTTCCGCATCTCTAGCCTCAATTACGTCTTGCTCTGTCACATTGCAAAAAAGTCCGATCTTCCGTTTCATTTCTTGTGGGAGGGAATGCTCCGTCCGACAAACGAGGATATCAGGTTGAATTCCCGATTCTGATAATGTTTTTACGGAATGCTGTGTCGGCTTCGTTTTCAATTCACCTGCAGATGCTAAATAAGGAATTAAAGTTAGGTGAATGAATAAGGTATTTTTTTCACCTTGATCCCATTTCAATTGCCTAGCAGCTTCAATAAATGGAAGTGATTCTATATCTCCGACACATCCTCCGATCTCGGTAATGACTACATCGTATTTCCCCGTCTCCCCTAAAATTAAAATATTTCGTTTAATCTCATCTGTAATGTGAGGAACCACCTGAACTGTTTTACCCAAATAATCCCCTCTACGTTCTTTTGTAATGACATTGTGGTATATTCTACCGGTCGTTATGTTATTCGCTTGACTTGTTGCTGAATTTAAAAAACGCTCATAATGACCTAAGTCCAAGTCTGTTTCTGCGCCATCATTTGTTACATAGCATTCACCATGTTCGTAAGGATTTAAGGTCCCAGGATCAATATTAATATAAGGATCGAATTTCTGAATGGTACAAGTCAAGCCTCTGGCCTGCAAAAGCTTAGCAAGAGAAGATGCTATAATGCCTTTTCCAAGTGAACTCGTTACGCCACCCGTAACAAAAATGTACTTTGATTTTTTGGGATTCCCTTTGCCAGACATTAGGATTTTCTTTATTTGGTTACGGGAAACAAAGATAGCGAATAAAACCCACACAGAATTAATCCTATTTTTATTTTATCTTGCATAAACAATTTATTTTTAAAAATTCATATGAGTATTCTCTTATATTCTGCTTCTGCTGGTTCCGGAAAAACGTATACTTTGACATTGGAGTATATTAAACTAGCCCTCCAGGAAGTTGATAAAAGGGGTTATTTTCGACGGATTTTGGCAGTGACGTTTACGATAAAAGCTGCCGAGGAGATGCGTTCTCGTATTATTGAGTATTTGACAGGTATTTCTGAATATCCCTTATTTCCAAGTTATACACAAGATCAAAAAGTTCAGTTTTCTACCATCATCAATACGATACATCAAGATTTTACTACGTTGGGTGAAACTTTATCAAAAGAAGAAATTGTTGATCGGGCCAAGATTACACTGCAACAAATACTTCAAGACTATGGGCTTTTTTCAGTAATGACGATAGATAGTTTTGTTCAAAGACTGAGTTCCTCCTTTGTGGAAGAACTTAATTTACCTAGTCAATTTGAGGTCATTTTGGATTCCAATAAACTGATAAAGGATCTGATAGACCAATTAATGGAAAAAGTGAATCTACATGGAGATCAACAATTGACAGCGCTTATTTTAGATTATGCACGTAATGAAGTTAATGAAGGACGTAATTGGAATTTAATTCGAAGTAGTTTTCATCAATATTTAAAAATTTGTCTGCAAGAAGATTTTTTACAGGTCCAGAATCATATTCGTTCATTTTCAATCTCTGAATTTAGTACGATTGAAGACCAAATTTCACACTTTGAATCATCGATTCAAGGTGAATTGAAATCAATAGCGCATCAATTGATTGATTTAGTTCAATCAATTGATGTGGATGATTCTGAATTTGTACGAGGGGCGAAAGGTCCTATTTATTTTTTCAAAAAGTTTCTTTTAAATCCAGAACTTGAGCCTAACAAGTTTACATATTTGAAGGAGGCTATTTCTTCTGGTAAATGGTTTTCAGCAAACTCTTCTCCGAATGCCAAAGTTCAAATAGAAGGCATCGCAGATCAACTTTCTATTTTAGGTCAATCTTTTGTTGAAATTTATGAAGAGGTCGTTGATAAATACTTATTGTTG
>CANHXO010000101.1 GCA_947464595.1 Cytophagaceae bacterium | reverse complement strand
GAAAATACCAAAGTCAAGAAATATCCTCTAAGTCTGGTTTAGGTATCAATGATTTGTTGGAAAAGGTGTTGCTAGAAGCAGAATTGCTTGAGTTGACAGCGAATCCGAATAAAAAGGGCGTTGGCACGGTGATTGAGGCAGAATTAGATAAAGGTCGTGGATATGTGACTACCTTATTGATTCAGGCGGGTACATTGAAAATAGGTGATATGATGTTGGCGGGCGATAATTATGGCCGTGTTAAGGCAATGTTTGATCATTATGGTCAAAAAATTAAGAAGGCGGGTCCTTCGACGCCAGTCCAAGTATTAGGTTTGAATGGAGCGCCACAAGCGGGAGATAAATTATTGTGTTTAGAAAATGAGCGTGAGGCGCGTGAGATTGCGAATAAAAGAGAGCAAATTTTACGTGAGCAGACTTTGCGTACACGGAAGCATATAACTTTAGAGGAGATCGGTCGTCGGAAGGCAATCGGAACCTTTAGAGAATTAAATGTGATCGTAAAGGGTGACGTGGATGGTTCTGTGGAGGCCTTGTCGGATTCATTAATGAAATTGTCGACGGAAGAAGTCCAAGTGCGTATTATTCACAAAGGGGTGGGTCAGGTTTCTGAGTCTGATGTGGCCTTAGCGTCTACTTCGGATGCGGTGATCATTGCATTCCAAGTTCGTCCTTCTCAAAATGCGAGGAAGTTAGCGGAGACAGAGCAAATTGAAATCAGGAATTATTCCATCATCTATCAGGCCATTGACGAAATCAAGGCTGCGATGGAGGGTATGTTGGCGCCAACGTTCGAGGAGGTCATTACTTCGAATATTGAGGTAAGGGATGTATTTAAAATTACCAAAATAGGTACGGTAGCTGGATGTTACGTCTTGGATGGAACGGTTAAGCGTGCACATAAAATAAGAGTGATTCGTGACTTTGTGGTGATTCATGATGGAGAGATATCAGCTTTGAAGAGATTTAAGGATGATGTGCAGGAAGTCAAATTTGGCTACGAGTGTGGATTGTCGGTTAAAAACTTCAATGATTTAGAGGTGGGAGATAATTTAGAGTGTTACGAAATGAAGGAAGTGAAACGTACGTTGAAGTAACGTTGAAACTTGAATCATTAAAAAAGGCCAAATCATCGATTTGGCCTTTTTTAATGGGTATAAACTACTAGGTAAGGATTTTCAGCCAACGATTTTACAAAATGTATTCTGCTAAAAAACAGTAAAACCTATGTAGAAAACAGTATTGTGATGTAATTTTTAACGCGCTCATTTCCTTTACAGGAAAATCGTAGTTTTAACTTAAAAGTTCTTTTAGGTTCACTGATTTAAAGAAGACAATAAGCAGTGAAACAAATAAACCAATAAACATGGCACCTACGGTAATCAAACTCCGTTTGGGGCTAGATCTTGATAAGGGAACTTGTGCGGGTTCTAATACCTTGAAAATAGGTGTTTCTTTTTGAACTTTAATTTGAGCTTCACTTAATTGGCTTGTGAGACTCGAATATAAGTTGAATGCTAAATCTACCTCATATTGCAACTTTTTCTCCTGTGTTTTTGCCACATTTAAGAATCTGTTTCGATTCTGATCTTTGTAATTTGAGTAGGTAAATAAGGCTTGATCATAGCGTTTCCTAGCTTCGGCTTGTCTTGAAGTTAAAAAAATCATTTCTTTTCTTACCTTTTCTGTTCGATAGTTGACAATATATTTGGTTAGTTGGTTTTGAACTAAACTTGTTAAATTAGCAGCAATCACTGGATTTTGTAAAGTACATTTAATGGTCAAAAACATCGTTTTTTTGTCCACTTCCACTTGAATGTAATTATTTAATTTTTTTAAAATTTGAGCTTCTTTTAAATCAATATTAATAAAGTCTATAGTTTGTCCTGGGGATATAGGGACACTTAGGTCTTTCAAATCTGAATCTGATGAAAGTTCTTTTAAGGCTTTTTCTTCCTCTAGTTTTTCACTATCAAAGAGTTTAATAGGTGCATTTGATTGATGTTCTTTTAAGTAATCGCGTAATAATTGATATTTTTTTATTTTTGGATTGTATATTTTGGAACGAATTAATTCTTGAAGGAAGGGTATACTTGCTACAATATTAGGATACATGGCAGGTTGAATGGCATCAACACCTGATGCGCCACCTAAATTAATTCCTGCTAAGCCAGCTAAAGATGAGAGTCCTCCTAAACTACCAGCAGCCCCACTCGATTTACTATCTGCTGATTCTGGTACCATCTTTACAGAGGATTCGTATTCATTATTTATTGTTAATGAGTAAAATGCGCCTATTGCAGCAAACAGCAACGATATTCCAGCAATTAAGATTTTATACTTTTTAATTGCACCGTAAATTTCACTAAAATTGATAGAAATTTCGTCTTCTTCAACTGACTTGATATTAGAATTTTCGTTCTTAGACATGAAATTTATTTTGGTAAATTATTAACTAAAGTAATGATCGCAAAGGAAACGGATACTAAACTTGACGCCAAACCTATTGCTTCTGCTGCTGTTAATCCCTTTTTCGCATTTTTAGGAATCTCTGGAATAACAATTTCAGCCCCTGGATTTATTTTGGGATATTTTTTGAAAATAAGGAATCGTTTGATTTGATTCGATACTCCATTCGCATAGGTAATATAGGTAAGCTTTCTATTGGCATCTTCAGAATATCCACCCGCTTCTGCGATATAATCCCTTAAGCTATAACCCTCTTTGTAAGAAACAGCTAATGGATTTTGAACACCACCTGTAAGTTTGATTGTTTGTAAGAGTCTTGGAATGGTTAGTTGGTCCCCTGCCATTAATTGGAGATTTTCTTGGGATTCTGGATTTTTTAAAATTTCTTTTAAGTTTACACCGACGGTGGTGGAATCCCTAAATAGTTTAGCCCCTTCTAAATAGCCTTCCGTTCTTAACCCCCCTGCTCTCATCAAAATATCAGAAATTCTTTGTTTATTATTTTGGATGGCATAGCTTCCAGGATAATTTACCATGCCCAATATCTTCACAGATCTTTGTTCCTCATAATTAGGCGCTCTTCGAATTGACACAATGTCAAACGGCTTTAATTCCATTTGAGATCCTTCATTGTTTAACTTTAGACTTCCATCAATATCAAAGGTAATGATTTCAATTTTATTGGTTAAAATATCCCCATTTCCATGATTTATAATTCTTCTGGCCAATTCTAAGTTAGAGTAACTGGCAGATTCTTTAAATCCTTTCGCTTGTAAAATCAAATCACCCACTTTCATTCCCTCCTTGAATTCAAATTCACCTGGTTCATTTACTTCTCCTAGGATATTGACAAACCTCTTCTCCCTTAAGTTTAAAAGGGAATAAACAGTTAAAACATCCTCTCTTTGTAAATTAATATCAGCTACTTCCCCTCTTAAAATTTTACCAAGGTCAATGGATAAGACTTCAGGGTCAAAATTTTCTTTTCTTCTGGTAAGGGTAGCCCGACTTATAAATGCATCCTCCCTCAATCCTTCTGCTTTTTTAATTAATTCTTTGATGCTTGAGAGTCCCGTTTCTAAGGCATACATGCCTGGTCTGAAAACTGCACCTTGTACCTCGACTTTATTTTCATAACGTTCAATAATCGCTCCAATGGAATACTTATCTCCATTTTGAGGCAAGAACGTCCCAACCTCTTCTTGCGTGATATTTAACAACTTTAATTCCCTAGAAGTATTTCTACGAACATTGATCATGTAGGTATATGCTTTCTCCGTAAATCCACCCGCAAATCTTAAGACATCTTTAAAGGTTTCTCCTTTAACGGATTCAAAGATCATGGGACGCTTGACCTCACCCGACATTTCAATTCGATTTTCATAATCGGCTATTCGAATGATATCTTGATCTTGTAGGTGGATATTATCTTTCTGATCAGCCCTTAACAGAAAATCATACAGGTCTAACGTTCGAATCACTTTGTTTCCTCTGATGATGCGAATATTTCGATAGGAACCATTATTACTCGGCCCGCCCGCTAAATATAAGGCATTAAATACCGTCGATAAAGAAGATACGGTATAGGTCCCAGGAAGTTTAACTTCCCCAGTCAAAGTAACCTTAATGCTTCTTACATTCCCTAATGTTACTTGAGCAGATGATCCACTTCCAGGTTTATTTAGGCCTTGGTATAGTTGGCGCAAACGGCTCACAATCCTGGTGGTCGCCTCATCCACCGTCAAACCATTGATGTAAATGGGGCCTAAATTTAAAATTTTAACCGTCCCTTCCGGGCTTATTTTTACTTTGAAATTATCTAACACATCTCCGAAAATATGAATATCTAATTCGTCATCAGGTCCTAATTGATAGCTCTTAGGTGTAGCTATGCGCATGTCAGGTTCAAATGTCAAATTTTCATTATTAAATAAATCAGCACCAAATATTTTTTTATCTAAAAACTTCGAAATTCGTAATTGCAATTTGTTGTATTCTAATACTAAACTATCATTATAGATGTCAAGGGGATAAGTTAAAAGTTTTCTTTCTTCTAAGGTTAAAGGCAACTCTTTTTCATTTCCATTTTCATCATATAAAAAATCCAATTTTTTAGGTAAGCCTGTAACCGGATCAATGATATTATTTTTGTTAAATAGATCATTGTTAGTAGACTTTAAATTTTGACTGGAAGTTTTCTTTTTACTTAAATTTTTTGATCCAGTTCTTGATTTATTTGTACCCCCTTTTGAAGGTGACAAGCCATTTTCATCTGTTTGATTATTTTTTGAATAGGGATCATTATTTTCCACAGCTGAGATACGTTCTCTCATTTTTGCGATATCTGCAGCAGTATATCCCTGTGCTTTAGCAGCCTTTTCGATTTGCGCTTCAGTCATTCCACTCGATTGTGCCTTTTCCAAAAATAACGCAATCTCATCATCCGTTAAATCATCTACATTTTTTTTTGCACCCATAGTTTGAGCCATTGATACGCTCGCTAGAAGTGTCAGCATTAAAACAAGTGAGAAGAATATAGGACGTAAAACGTTATTCGAAAATTTCATAAGATTCATGAATGGGTATAAAATACAAGCAAATTTATTCATTTTTTTGTTCATGTCCCTATTTCGTGGGCCAACTATTTATTGTAAGGTGATATGATTTAAAATTTAGGGCAGGATAAGTTACGCTTGATTTTGAGGTAAGGTCTTTTGATCGACATATCTAAGTCAAATAAATACGCGATCGATATTTCATGAGCACCACCAGAGGGTAATCCTAAATTAGATACAGTCAAGTCATAGGAATAACCAATTGAAAAATTATCTTGTCTGTATCCCAATAGAGCCACAAATGACTCTCTTGTCGAAGATTTGTTATTGCTCTTTAAAGGAATTCCTCGGTACCAAGCACCTATTACTAGGGGCGATAAGGTCAAATATGCTCCTAAATCCATTTGGTCAAAAGTTCCCTGATGTTTATAATGCATCACAGGACTAATGCTTTTCTCTCTATTTCGTTCACTGAAAGAATTTTGCTCATAATAAGAATCCTCAAATGCTATTTTTGTCCCTAATTGTAAACTATAACGAGTCTGCAAAATATCATTTGTTCCATTGATTAAAGATTTATTGGGGGCATTTAAATGATGGGCTGAGAGGCCTAACCAAGTGTTTTTTAAATTAAATAAGGCACCTGCCGACAAATCAACATAATTGGCATTGGGTTTAAATTGGCTCAGTATCGGATCTGTCGACGTGCCCAAACTACCTCCACTGACCAATGAACTCACTTGGTCTCCAAATATTAAATTTGAGTAATCAATGGCCTTGTTTACATAGGCTCCTTCCATTCCGAAAGACACGGAGCTTTCAGGTGCCAGAGTTAAATGATAGGCATATTGAAGTCCTAAGCTAGTGGTTTTTAAATTCGAAAATTGTTTGTCAGTGGTGGCAATAAACCCAAATCCACTATTGATACTCGCCACACTAATATCAGCCGTTAATGCTGAATATTGATAGTTGGCAGCCAAATTAGGCCATTGGTTTCGATGATTGAAATTAACCTTTGAAATTTCGTTCACTCCGGCAAAAGCGGGTGATATCAATAAAGGTGCCGCGTAAAATTGTGACAAAGTAGGATCCTGTCCACGAACAACCCAAGGGCTCAAGGTAAGGGTACATAAACATGAAAAAATCAACGCGATTTTTCTCATCATTTTGCGCTTAGCCCCGCAATTTAACGCTTAGCTTTTCAAAAACCAATAAAATAACTTAATTTGTATCGCCTAATCAATTTTACACCATGCTGCGTAAACTCTTTTTCCTGCTACCTTGGTTGTTGATAAGTCATATTTCATTCAGTCAAATCATCATTCGAAACAATTGCATTACTCAATGTGCTAATTGTACGTTAAGCCCTTCCAACGACCTGGCAACGGTTTTTGATTGGGCCGAGGACATGCCCGCGGGAACCAATTATTTTTGGGATTTTGGTGAGCCTGGTTCGCCTACCAACACATCTACGCTTCGTACCGGTTCACATCAGTATTGTACTCCAGGTGTTAAAACAGTGACTTTGACTTTGGTCAATGGAACTTCGACGACTAAGACGGTTAAGAAATTTACGGTGGGCCAACTCCCCTACATATATTTGGGAAAGGATGATAAGGACACTACAAAGACTATTTGCGATGGTCAATTCGTGGAATTGAACGCATTTGGGAAAGTAGGGAAACCTAATTATCCCATCGATGTTTTATGGTATCCTAGCGGAAAGACGACGGATACCATTAAGGTTCGTGACTCAGGGTGTTACTCAGTTAAAATTACCGATCGAGTTTCTGGATGTACGGCCGAAGCCAAAATGCAAATCAAAATTTGTGGGGAACGTGACCCCGACAAGAATATAACTAAATTTACAAAGGCATGGGCTTTTGGTGACGGGGCTTCTATTTTATTTACCGGTTCACCGGATAATCCGACTTTAGTCACCAGTAAAATTAATGCCCCTAATGGTGTAGCTAAAATGGAGGATCCAACCATGTCAAATGGCCTTATTTTTTACACGGATGGCCAAAAGGTTTTTGACAAGTTCAATAACCCCATCGACCCTACCAAAGTTTTAAATGGCGATCCCACAAATTCCCAAGGGGTTACCATTATTCCCAAAACATCATGTAAAGGCTGTCAGGCAGAATACTATGTATTTACACTGAGTAAAAATGCGAAAGGGGAAAATTTAATTTTTTACAGCATCGTGGACATGAAAATGAACAAAGGCAAGGGTGGGATCTCTGTTTTAAATGACACCTTAAGTCCTGTTCCTACCACTTCGAGGATTTTAGCTACCGAGGGAGGCAATGGGTTTTATTGGCTAGTGACCCAGGATGCGGATCCTTTGGCTACATCAACCACCACGCGAATTTTTAAAGTGTCTGCTTCTGGTATTTCAG
>CANHXO010000100.1 GCA_947464595.1 Cytophagaceae bacterium | reverse complement strand
TTTCATCAACAATAAAGTTACGCTCTATATTTACCAGGATCGATTTCGCTAAATCCAAGTAATCTTCATTATGAACCGATTCGTGGGCTTTTACTAAAGCAGAAACTAAAATTGCATTCCATGATAATACTTGCTTAGTATCAGTATTAGGTTTAATACGTTTCGATTTTTCGATTTTTAAAATTTCTAATTGTTTTCTAAATGATTCATTCGCAATAGGAGCAATCTTGAACAGGATATTATTTTGATTTTCCCAGTTGCCATTTGACGTTATAGAAAAGTGATTATAGAACTCTTGATTAGTTTTAAAGGGTAATATTGAATTTAACTCTTCATAATTCCAAACATAATATTTGCCTTCTTCTCCTTCTGAATCAGCATCAATGGATGAAAAATACAATCCATTATCTCCTTTTAACTGTTGATTTATAAATTGTATCATGTCTTTAATGACCTCTTTATATAAATCAAAATTAGTTTTCCAATAAGCTAATGAATAGGTTTTTAGTAATTGAACATTATCATAAAGCATTTTTTCAAAATGAGGGCAGAACCATTCTGAATCTACTGAATACCTAGAAAACCCACCTTCTATCTGATCATAAATGCCACCTTGTGCCATTTTCTGCAATTGTAAATTATAGAGTTCATTAACACCTAATTTAAGATATTCATTATTGGGCAAATTAATTAAAAAATCAATCAAGCAGGGCAATGGAAATTTTGGGGCCTTCTTTATACCACCAAAAGTGGGATCCATTGACATTTTGATTGATTGGAATGTTTTGTTAATGAGATGTAGATTGTCATTTAAATTATATTTGTTAGTAGCAAAATGTTGCTCATTGATACTCTGATAAAAGCCTTCAGCAGAATTCTCTAGTTCAATTTTATTATTTTTATAAGCCTCGTTGATTGAATTTAATATGGATATCCAATTTTTTTTAGGAAAATAGGTGCCCCCATAAAATGGTTTTTTATTTGGTAGCAAAAAGACATTTAAAGGCCAGCCACCTCTTATGCCCATAATTTGTACAGCTTCCATATAGATCATATCAAGATCAGGACGCTCTTCTCGATCAATTTTAATATTAATGAAATGATTATTCATTAACTCAGCTACCTCTTGATCCTCAAATGATTCATGTTCCATGACATGACACCAATGGCAAGCGGCATAACCTATGCTTATGATGATGGGTTTATCTTCTAAAATAGATCTATTTAATGAATCAGGACTCCAAGCTTCCCATTGAACCGGATTGTCTTTGTGCTGCAACAAGTACGTGCTTACTTCATTTTTGAGTTTATTCATTAGTATAAAAATGTATTTGTATTTTTGAACAAATTTTAATTATGTTAGAAAGTAGAGATTTTGTTATTAGTCCTGATGTAGCTTATTCACCGGAATTATTGCATGCTTTTTTATTGGCTGAGTTAGGTGCAAATCTATTGAATAATAGTCAATATCGAATTGAAAAAATATCATTAGATGCAAGAAACAAAAATATAAAAGCACTAGTGAAAATTGGCTTATATCATAAAGATCACAATTTTGCCTCTGAATTAGATTCTATTTTGCCAAAATTAAAAAAGAATAGTAAAAGGGTTATTGTGATAGGAAGTGGTCCAGCTGGAATATTTGCATCGATCAAATTAATCGAATTAGGTTTCAAACCCATCGTTATTGAACGTGGTAAAAATGTACGCGATCGAAGACGTGATATTGCTGCGATTAATCGTTTTAATTTGGTTGATTCTGATAGTAATTATTGTTTTGGAGAGGGTGGAGCAGGAACATATTCAGATGGTAAATTATATACGCGAAGTAAAAAAAGAGGTGATATTAATTATGTTCTAAAGAAATTTGTGAGTTATGGGGCTAATAATAATGTATTATTTGAATCACATCCACACATAGGTACGAATAAATTGCCCTTAATTATTTCGTCAATGCGTGATGCCATCATTGAAGCAGGAGGTGAATTTTATTTTGAACATCGAGTAACTGATCTACTGATTCATAAAAATTCAATCATTGGTTGTCAGACCAATTTTAAAGATAACTTTTTAGGTGAAGCTACTTTATTAGCCACCGGACATTCAGCTAGAGATATATTTACCTTATTGCAAAGTAAAAATATTCAAATTGAAGCTAAATCATTTGCTTTGGGAGTTAGAATTGAACACCAACAAAGTTTTATTGACAAAAGCCAGTATAAATTTAAGGAAAGACCTTCTTATTTACCTCCGGCGTCTTTTAGTTTAGTTGCAAAGACAATTTTTAAAGGAATTGAAAGGGGTGTTTTTTCATTTTGTATGTGTCCAGGTGGATTTATAGTTCCATCAGCAACCAGTCAAAATCAAGTGGTTGTCAATGGTATGTCGCCTTCTAGACGTGACTCTAAATATGCTAATTCTGGTATTGTGGTTAGCATATTGCCATCTGATCTCTCCTCTTATTCAAAATATGGACCCTTAGCTGGGATGCAATTTCAAGAAGAATTAGAAAATAAAGCTCATGCATTATCCGGTAGTACACAAAAAGCGGTATCCCAATTAACTAGTGATTTCATTAAGGGTTCAGCCAGCAACGAGGTATTAGACACCTCATATATTCCTGGCTTGATACCGGGTGATATACGTGAAGTTTTACCTGAATTTATAACGGGATCTTTATCGTTGGGTCTTCAAGATTTTAACCGGAAAATTCCTGGGTTTTCTAGTCACTTGGGCCAACTCATCGGCATAGAAAGTCGAACTTCATCGCCTGTTAAAATACCTAGAAATTCAGAGACTTTAGAACATGTTGAAATAGAAAATTTATATCCATGTGGGGAGGGTGCAGGTTTTGCTGGTGGAATTATGTCAGCAGCATTAGATGGAATTAATTGTGCATTAGCTATAGCGCATAAATTAAAATAAGGCATGCACAAAGAATTAGAACACTTGTGGTACCTAATAGACGAGATTTCAAATGATCCGAGCATTAAAAATAATGCAATTCAAGCTGCTGTTGTTGCTATCATATACCAAGCTGAAAGTCAGGGCAGTATTCTTTATTTAATTGAAAGAAATGCTTATGATGGTCATCATAGTGGTCAAATGGCGTTACCAGGAGGTAAAATGGATTCCAATGATGCCAATTTACATGAAACTGCCGTTCGAGAAGTTTTTGAAGAAATCGGGATTCAAATAAGTACAGATCAATTATCGCCATTAACACCACAGTGGATTCATGTTTCAAACCATTGGGTTCAACCTTTTTATACGATTGTACATGAAAAGCCAATTTTTACTTTAAATAAAAGAGAAATAAATTGTATTTTTGAAATACCGATATCTTCTTTGACCGATTCTAGTATTTTAACCTTTCATGAGTTAGTCATATTAGATCAAAAAGTTATTTCCCCTAAATATTTAAAGAATGGGAAAGAAATATGGGGGGCAACAGCTATTATTTTATATCAGTTGTTTCTTAGGACTAAAACTAAAATAAATTTGGATTAATATATGGATGATTCATTAGAAGGTGCTTTGCAGGATCAAATTGCGGTTGCGGGGATGTATGAGAATTGGTTCTTGGAATATGCTTCTTATGTGATTTTAGAAAGAGCTGTCCCTGCGATAGAAGATGGTTTAAAACCAGTTCAAAGGCGTATTTTACATGCGTTAAATGAAATGGATGATGGTCGTTTTAATAAAGTTGCCAATGTTATTGGTCAGACGATGCAATATCATCCGCATGGGGATGCGTCAATCAATGATGCCATTGTTAATTTGGGTCAAAAAGAATTACTTTTTGATTGCCAGGGGAACTGGGGTGATGTAAGAACTGGTGATAGTGCAGCTGCTGCAAGATATATCGAAGTACGCTTATCAAAATTTGCAAACGATGTAGTATTTAATAATCAGACTACACATTGGCAATTATCATATGATGGTCGTAAAAAAGAGCCAATTACTTTACCAATTAAATTTCCTCTTTTATTAGCACAAGGTGTTGAAGGTATAGCGGTAGGGCTTGCTACTAAGATAATGCCTCATAATTTCTGTGAATTATTGCAGGCTTCCATTGATTTACTCTCCAATAAGAAAGTCAATTTATATCCAGATTTTTTAACTGGGGGGATGATGGATGCTAGTTCTTATAATGATGGTTTAAGAGGTGGAAAAATTAGAATAAGAGCAAGAATAGAGGAGTTTGATAAAAAAACGCTTCTTATAAAAGAAATTCCGTTTAGTACGACAACCACCTCATTAATTGATTCTATCATTAAAGCAAATGACTCAGGTAAAATTAAAATTAAAAAGGTCATTGATAATACAGCCAAAGATGTTGAAATCCAAGTACAATTGGCTCCAGGAATTTCTCCTGATGTTACGATAGATGCATTATATGCATTTACTGATTGTGAAATTTCAGTATCACCCAATGCCTGTGTAATTATTCAAGACAAACCTCATTTTGTCGGTGTAGCTGAAATTTTAAGAGTAAGCACTAATCAAACCGTTGAATTACTAAAAGAAGAATTAGAAATACGAAAAAGTGAATTAATGGAAAAACTTCTATTTAGTTCATTAGAAAAAATATTTATTGAAAATCGCATTTATCGCAAGATTGAAGAATGTGAAACTTTTGAGTTAGTTATTTCTACTGTGGATGAAGGTTTAACTCCATTTAAAAAAGATTTTTATCGGGAAATAACGGAGGAAGACATTTTAAGATTATTGGAAATTCGAATTAAGAGAATATCTAAATTTGATAGCTTTAAAGCGGATGAATCAATGCGCCGTTTAGAAGAAGAGTTAAAGGAGGTAGAGGAAAATCTAGCCAATATCATCAGATATGCCATTGACTATTTTAAAAATTTGTTACAGAAATACGGAAAAGGAAAAGAGCGAAAAACTGAAATAACAAATTTTAATACGATATCAGCAACGGTAGTAGCTGCAGCCAATCAAAAACTTTACGTCAATAAAATTGACGGGTTTATCGGATATGGCTTAAAAAAGGATGAATATGTAATGGATTGTTCTGACATAGATGACATTATTGTCATTCGCAATGATGGAACTTGTATTGTTACAAAAGTCCAAGAAAAGGTATTTGTGGGTAAGGATATTCTGTATTGTTGCGTATTTAAGAAAAATGATGATCGAAAGGTTTTCAATATCTGTTATGCAGATGGTAAATCAGGAATTACCTACGTTAAAAGATTTAAAGTTACTTCGATTACCCGGGATAGAGAATATAAATTGGTTGGCAATCATTCCAAATCAAAAATTACTTATTTTTCAGCGAATGAAAATGGGGAAGCGGAGGTCATTCAAATTAATTTAACGGCCAATTGCACAGCCAAAATAAAACAGTTTGATTATGACTTTGCGAAATTATCCATCAAGGGTAGAGAGTCACTTGGAAATATGCTTACAAAATATCCAGTAAGGAAAATCATTCAAAAGTCGGCGGGTGTATCAACATTAGGAGGTGTGGATATTTGGTATGATCCTACGATAGGCAGGCTGAATCGAGATCAACATGGGAATCATATTGGAAATTTCGAACCTAGTGATTTGATTTTAGCTATCTATTCAAATGGAAATTACGAACTAACCAATTTTGAATTAACGAATCGATATCCAGCAGAAGAAATAGTATATTTAAAACGATTCAATAGCAATAATACGATATCTGCGGTCTATTTTGATGGAATAAATAAGAGCCATTATATTAAACGTTTTAAATTAGAAACAACCACGATTGATAAAAAGTTTTTATTCATTACGGATTCTAAAAATTCTAAATTATTAAACGTTACTGATAATTATTCGCCGAATGTTCAAATTAAGCACAAGCCTGATGGAAAATTGAGCGAAACAAGCATAATACCTATTGTCAGTATTGTAGAAGTAAGAGGGTGGAAGGCCATTGGTAGTAAATTGAATTTTACCAAAATTGCTGATATTCAATTTTTGGAAACTGAAGAAATAGATTCTACGGAAATCATAGAATCTGAACCTGAAACATTAAATAATTCCATAAATACAGTTAATGATAATGATTCCGATTCAGAAAATAATAGAAATACCTTGAATTCAGGTACTTATGAGAATACTGAAGCAATAAAAGATGTATCTAAAAAGGGCAATGAAGAAATAAAACAGGAAAATGATGAAATCCCGTTAGAAATAGTTAACCTGGAATCTATTGATAGAGAGGATTTAGATATAAGTGAAACCATTGTTTTAGAAGACGAGGAAATTGAACCATTATCTAAAACTATTATTACTGACGACATACCATTTGATATAAATACCAGCAATAATGAAACAGACGTTCCTATGACGATCAAATCAAAGCCTGATGAAAATTCAAATAGTGATTTAAATAAAGGGGCTCAATTGGGCTTATTTTAATGGTGAAATCTCATAGTAAAAAAAGAATTCAAAATGCTTGGGCTTTTTATGATTGGGCCAATTCTGTACATTCATTAACTATTACTTCGGCTATTTTTCCAATTTATTTCCCAATAGCTGCTGTAGTATTGGGATCAATTACGCCTAATTTGCTCCCAATTTTCGGTACTATTTTATTGCCAAATACGGTAGTTTATTCCTACACTATATCTTTTGCATTTTTAATATTAGCAGTATTAGTGCCTATGGTTTCAGGAATTGCAGACTATTTAGGTAATAAAAAGGCCTTTATGCGTTTTTTTTGCTATTTAGGTTCATTCAGTTGCATTGGTTTGTTTTTCTTCACCAAAGGAAGTTACTGGGTCGGTACATTAGGTTTTTTATTTTCAATTATCGGTTGGGGTGGGAGCATCGTTTTTTACAACAGTTTTTTACCAGAAATAGCTACCAAAGATGAATATGACCAATTAAGTGCAAAGGGCTTTGCCTTGGGTTATATTGGTAGTGTCATATTATTGTTACAAAACTTATCTATGTTATTAATGCCAAGCTTATATGGTAACATTTCAAGCGAATTAGCCAGTAGAATTTCATTCTTGTCCGTTGGCATATGGTGGTTATTGTTTGCCCAGATACCCCTACATTATTTACCTGACAATCAAAAATACGTTAAATTAAATAGTAGCTATTTAACCGGAGGATTTACAGAATTAAGAAATGTTTCTTTAAAAATACGTGGTTTAGGCTCTGTAAAATTGTTCTTAATATCATTTTTCATGTACAATCTTGGAGCTCAAACAGTTATGTACTTAGGTGCTTTATTTGGAAGTCAAGAATTACATTTGCCAACGGACGCACTCATCATTACGATTCTTTTAATTCAATTAGTAGCTATCCCAGGAGCCTTTATTTGTTCCTATATTTCCCAAAAAATAGGCAACATTTTAGCATTAATTATAATTGTATCAATATGGATATTAATTTGCTGTTTTGCCTATTTCGTGTACGGTCAAATTCAGTTTTACATTTTAGCTATGTTCATTGGATTTGTTATGGGAGGAATACAAAGTAATAGTAGAGCTAGTTATGCTAAATTATGTCCCAATGATGAAAAAGATTTAGCTTCTTACTTTAGTTTTTATGATGTATGCGATCGACTAAGTACTGTGCTGGGTACATTTTTGTTTGGTATTATTATTCAAATAACAGGGAATATGAGGGTAGGTATTTTGGTCTTAACTTTGTTCTTTATCGCTAGTTTATTTTTTTTAT
>CANHXO010000099.1 GCA_947464595.1 Cytophagaceae bacterium | reverse complement strand
GAGCAACTATAGTTGTCGATGTGCAAACAGAAAACCTGGGTAAAATAGTGCGTACAGCGGTAGAAACAGGGGTTGACATCGTTTTTGACGCGGTAGGCGGGGAGCAAGGAGCTAAAGCACTAGCCTGTTTAAAAATAGGCGGAAGGATGTTGGTCTTCGGATTATTAAGCCTAGAGCCCATTCCTTTAAATTCAGGCTTATTAATTTTCAAAAACTTAAAAGTAGAAGGTTGGTGGTTGACCTCCTGGTGGGAAAATTTAGGCCCAGAGGGGATAAAGAAGGCTCTTAAAGAAGTATTTACTTATTTGATGCGACATGAGGTTCATGTAGATGTACAAGCGACCTACGGCTTATCTGAATTTAAAGAAGCGGTGATTGCGTATCAAAAGGAGGGAAGAACAGGAAAAATATTAATTTGTTAACGGATTAAACAAAAACCTATTGCTATGAAAAATCAATTTATTGTCGTTGTTTCCTTATTGATATGCCTAGGAAATACACAAGTATTGAGAGCGCAAGCTGATAAAAATGTTGCGCTTACAGAATTGTGCCGAGGAAAATATTTCACGGAAATTCAGGGCGCAGAATTTTTAAATACGCACGTTCCGGATTCAAAAAAAGCGTGGGAAAGTAGATCCAAATTGATTTTGAATCAAATCAAAGAGGGGATGGGTTTACAAAAATGGCCCGCTAAGGTTCGTTCAAAAGCGGTGATCCATAGTAAGAAAGAATTTGATGGATATACCATTGAAAGTGTTTATTTTGAAAGTTTGCCTGGGTTTTATGTGACTGGAAGTTTGTATCGGCCAACTAAAAAGTACACTTCCTATGCAGGTATTTTATGCCCTCATGGACATGATAATCAATTGCGTGGCCGTACCAGAGATCAAACTCAAATCCGTTGCGCTACCTTAGCTCGCATGGGAGCGGTTGTTTTTTCTTGGGATATGGTTGGATATGATGATAGCAAACAATGTACTCATGCGATGGCATCTTCATTGAAGTTGCAAACGATCAATAGCGTAAGGGCTTTAGACTTTTTATTGGATTTACCATTGATGGATAAAAATCGCATAGGCATCACGGGAGAATCGGGTGGTGGAACACAAACATTTTTATTAACCGCCTTAGACGATCGGATTAAGGTTTCGGCACCTACGGTAATGATTTCGTCACATTTCTTTGGTGGTTGTAATTGTGAGAGTGGCATGCCGATTCACAAGAAAGGAGATTACCAGACCAACAATGTGGAGATTGCGGCTTTAACTGCACCTAGACCTATGTTGATGATTTCAGATGGGGCCGATTGGACGCAAAATACGCCTAAAGTTGAATTTCCATTCATGCAAAAGATATATGCTTTGTATCAAAAAGAGGAAAAGGTGGAGAATGTACACTTAAGTAAAGATGTACATGATTATGGTCCCAACAAGCGCATGGGCATGTATCCTTTTATGGCTAAATACTTATCGCTTGATTTACCTAACGTCATGGATGCGGGGGGGAATATCGATGAAGGACCTTCGAAAGTACTTTCTGCAGCGGAATTGAGCGTGTTTAATGATGCATTCCCTTTGCCTGCGAATGCGGTGAAAGGAGATGAGCAAGTGATGAAATTATTGCAATAAATGCAGAAAATACGTTTTGTATATGTTTTAATCGCTTCCTTTTCATGAAAGGGCTTCTATTATTTCTAGGAATTTGTTTGACAGCAATGGGCTTAATGGCCCAAAAACCGGTCCCAATCAAACCTAGAATTTTGATTAGTACGGATATTGGCGGTACAGATCCCGATGATAATCAATCCATGGCTCATTTGTTGATGTACGCCGATCGATTCAATATAGAAGGTTTAATTTCATCACCTTCCTACGGAAAGGGGAGTAAAGCAGAGATTTTGAGGATGATTGATTTGTATGAAAAAGACTTACCTAAAATTTTAAAATATTCGAAAGGACATCCGTCACCGGCTTTTTTACGTTCCATCACCAAACAAGGAAGACAAGGAAATGTACCCTACAAAGGCTATTTAAAGGCTACAGAAGGTTCTAATTGGATCATCAGATCTGCCAAAAACAAAAGTGTACAACCCTTATGGGTATTGGTTTGGGGAGGTTTGGACGATGTAGCACAGGCCTTACATGATGCGCCTGAAATTCAACATAAGATTAGGGTTTATTGGATTGGGGGACCTAATAAAAAGTGGGGAGCTAATAGCTATTCCTACATCGCTTCACATTTCCCAAAACTACATTTAATCGAAGTGAATTCCAGTTATTATGGATTTTTCTCAAAATCGGAAAGTTTGGATGAAATTAATCCATCTGATTATTACGATACCCATATTCAAGGAGCGGGCCACTTGGGAAAGGATTTTAAAAATTATTACCGAGGAGAAATTAAGATGGGAGATACTCCATCGCTTTTGTACATGATGGATGGAAATCCTGAGAATCCTACGCGAGGTAGTTGGGGCGGCCAATTTACCCAGATTTCTCAAAGCCCACGTGTAATTTTGAATCGCAGTACCACGGTGAAGGATTCTGTTTCATTTTGCACCGTGGTTGAATTTCATTTCAAAGGACCTCACATTTCAATATCGAAAGATTCGGCTTGCTTTTGGATGGAAACTGTGTATAAAGAAAATATTCAAAAATGGCCTGGCTATTATTTGGGGAAAGGCGAATATGGCTTAAAATATGTGCCGAAGCAGGCAGAAACCATCTCGTATCGATTTAGTAGTTCCGTCAGCGGATTAAATATAGCCCCGGGCCAGCTCGTTGTCACCAATGTGTGGCCAGGCAAAAAACACCCAACAGATTATCTTTTAGGAAAGCATTGGTATACTGACATGCCCGCATTGAATTTATATGAGGGAAAGATTCAAGGCGGAAAAACGGTGTATCGTTGGCGCCAAGAGGTCTTAAATGACTGGGCAAAACGCTGGAAATGGTTGCGTTGAGGGGGAATGAAAAGGGAAGCGCACAGTGCTGAAATATTGATGTTGGTTACTTTATAATTTACCATTAAATAAATATTAAACTAAAATTATAAGTTAAATAGTAAATTTAAATTTCCTGATTGTAAGATTTAAATAGTTTAATCAAATGTCAAAAAATTCTCTCGTACGTTGTTTAATCATCTTAATTATCCTGGTAAATGCTTGTAGTAAATCAGATGAGAATTCTGTAACTCCAACTAATGAAGTTGTCAATGGGATCAATAAATCCAATATGTTGAATTTGATAAATTCATACCGTTCAACTGGATGTAATTGCGGAACTGTTAAAATGCCTGCCGTTGCCAAATTAATTTGGAATGATAAACTAGGAGTATCGGCCAATAAACATACTACTGACATGTCTAAAAACAATTATTTTAGCCATACAAGTAAAGATGGTAGAACGATGTCCGATCGAATCAAAGCTGAAGGTTACTCAGGTTCTACATTAGGTGAAAATATTGCCATGGGGCAAACATCCGAAAAACAAGTAATAGAGTCTTGGATTAACTCTCCAGGCCATTGCGCAAACATCATGAATGGGTCATTTACCGATGTTGGCTTTGCAAGGTCACAAAATTATTGGACACAAAATTTTGGAAGGTCAAAATAAATTTAAATGAAATTGAGATTAAAAAACATCCTTTTATTTTTACACCTATTATCTATTGTTTTGCATGCCTAGAATTTTATTCCATTTAAAAGAATTGCCATTGATGGGTCAGGAAAATCTTTGTCAAGCAGGAAAATTGGAATTAAAATTCTCATACTAAAAGATGGTGATTCAGGCTATGTTTCTTATTCTGAAAGCTATCAAATTATGATCGAAACAAGACATAAAGGCTACAGATTTGCCATTTCGATATAATAAGTACCTAAAACCTTATGAAGAATATACGTTTTGTTTTACTGTTTTTTGTTTCGCAATTCATTTTAATGGGTTGTGGTATTTTAGCTAAGTTTCCTGTAGAGAAAAAGGTGGAATTCAAAACTATGGATTATGTTCCATTAGTAAACTCAAAAATCAAACGGGTAGAATTAACCTTAAGAGGAAAGAATGACATTGCGATTCAAAATTTCGAAAAGATTATAGAAACTTCAAAAACGGATTCCATTTTAAATGTTCATATTTCAAAAATTCTTGCTGATTATATTTATAGAAGGAATTTTACTTTGATCGTATATTCAAGTATAATTATAGGTGTTGCCGTAGGAGGATTTGTATATAGTTTAGAACTTATTGATCCTGGAAATGAATACTTAGCAACATCTGCGGCCATTATACCTTATTTGATTTATGGAATTCCCGGAATGATTAAATCAACTAGAGCATTAAAATCTACCTTTTATTTAACTGATCAGTATGGTTTTGGGAAAGATTTGTATTACAAAAAGATTAAATTTTACAGGAAGTAAAATTTGAATGTATCCATTGTAATTTGTAATGATTAAGGCTTTCAATTGTTGTTTATATTTTCTAAAAAACTGATAATTCTTCTGATAAGAAAGTTTTCAAATTGATAAAAGAATAATAGATTTCAGATGATGAAGATATCTCCTTTAACTAATCAAACCATATATGGCTGTACGTCAATTACGCATGAATTAATACAAATCAAACTAAGAAATTTATGGGTAAATAGATCTTAGTTCTATGTAGTTTGGGTATGCCTCCTGGTTTTATATGTTATGTATTCCAGTGCGTGTCAGAGACTCAACAGAGACTAAAGAATCCTTGACCACAAAAAAAGCCCATACAGTGAAGTATAGGCTATCTTTTTCAAAAGGTGGTGATCCCGCTGGGATTCGAACCCAGGACCCATACATTAAAAGTGTATTGCTCTACCAACTGAGCTACGGAATCATCAAGCTTGCGCTTGTATATAAAATGGTTCACTCTGGAACCTTAAGGAAGTTCAACCACTGGTTGACCTTCGTTTGCAAAAAAGTAAATTAATACCTTTATTGCGGTGCAAAACTATCATAGTTTTTCGAATTATGCAAGCAAGCTATCTAAATAAAATTATATTTTCCTGCTTTTTGTGTTTAGGTATTTGGCAAAACGCTAATTGCCAAATAGATACAAAGCAAATCAGCAAAGCAGATTCTTTGTTTAAAAGAAACCAACTTTTAGAAGCAGAAAAAATTTACTTGCAATTTTATAATCTGCGTTATAAGGAAATTGAAAATATTAAATTCAAACTTGCTTTCATCGCAAAAGAAAAAAATGATTGGGGGAACGAAATATTTTATTTGTCAAGCATTCAAGCTAAAAATGCAAGTCCACTCATCAGCCAAAGGTTGAATCAAATAAGCAATAAACATCAAATGGGTGGCTATGAGATTGATTTTATTGACCAATTGGTCTGGATCTATTTTGCATTTTTTCCCTATTTAATGGCTTTCCTAATTAGTATCGCCTTGTATGCCGCCATCATTCTGGTCTACAAAAAACAGAAAAACAGAAAATATCCCAATGCCTATATTTATTCGCTTTCTGTTTATTTGTTGTTTATCTATTTGATTGCCAACTTCCCCTCATTCCTGAATTTTGGAATCATCCATAAGAATAAAGCCTATTTACGCGAATTCTCATCCTCTGCAGCTCCCGTTTCCAAAACGCTGAACCAGGGAAATAGAATTACGCACTGGTACACCAAAGATATTTGGACCTTATGTTATTACGAAGGAAATCTAGGATACATCAAAACAGAAGATTACCTGCCCATCAATTAAAGATGTAAAATCTCAAAACTCAAATCCAATATAATCTCCCGATCGGTGGTTTGTTGGCCTATGACCCCCTTCATCTTCAAATCTGCATTTTTAATGGCCTCAATAACCCTGACAACCTTACCTAAAGGATAATTGCGTTTCGCCGTTAAATAGTCACGAACAAAATAAGGATTGATTCCAAGAACTTTCGCCATCTCAGCATCCGAAACAGCACCCATATCATGTGTTTGAAGCACTTTGGCGAAAAAATTAAACAGCATAATGAGCATCGGTGCAATGGGATTTTGCTTGCTATTTTCAGCAAAATAAAAGGCTATTTTCTGCGCCTTTTCTACATTTCGTTGCATCAAGGCCTTTTGGAATTCAAAATAATTGTATTCTCGACTTATCCCCACATACTTTTCAACCTCCTCAATGCCCACTTCAGAACCTGCAGCTACGTTGATAATCAATTTATCAGCCTCATGTGCCATTCTCTGAAGGTCAGCGCCTACATTGGCCACCATTAACTCTAATGATTCAGGCTGAATGCTTAAATTTTGTTGCGCTAAATAATCCTTTAACCAAAGACCCACCTTATCATCCGATATTTTTTTTGATGTCACAATAACCCCGTGAGAAGCCAATGGACCGAATAACTTCGATTTATCCGTCAGTAAATTCTTAATCGTAAAGACTAAAAGAGTAGAAGGAGTGGGGTTTTTACAATAATCTTCAAAGGCCTTCCATTCCTCATTTCCTTTGTCTTTGGGATTACCTTCTGACTTAGAATCCGTTTTTCCTTTAGCCAAAACCTCTAAAAAAACAGCCTCCTTTACGATGATAACCTGCTTTTCAGCCATCATAGGGAATCGACGCGCATATGAAACGACAGAAGCCATGCTCTGATCCTTGCCGTATAAAACAAACTGATTGAAACTTTTTTGATCCTCTGAAAGAATTCCAGACTCAAACGCTTCGGTAAGTTGGTCGATGAAATAATGCTCATCTCCATGCAATAAATAAATAGGAGCTAGGCTATTCTTTTGAATATCTTTTAATACTTCGGTCGTCGTTTTTTGCATAAGAACTTTCAGGACAATCTGACTTACAAATCTAATGAAAAGCGCCCATGGACAAAAATTATATTTGAAATGGATTCATTGTCAAATTATTCCCGTAGGTTTGCCAAAAATATGTCCAATATCATGCAAATCAAACCGAATTCAGTCGTTTTTATATCATACCAATTAGCTTTTCCGGGAGAAAATGGAGAAGCAGAAGTAGTCGAAATCGTAGACGACAAAGAGCCAATGGTCTTTATTCATGGCCTTAGCGGACTTCCAGAGGCTTTTGAAGCGAATCTTCTGAACTTAAAAGTGAACGACACTTTTGACTTTACTATTTCTGCGGAAGACGCTTACGGAAATGTAGACCCAAATGCCATTATCTCCTTGCCAAAAAATATTTTCCAAGTAGAAGGACAAAATCCAGACGATATACTCCAAGTAGGTAATTTCATCCCGATGACAGATGACCAAGGAAATAGAATGCAAGGGATGGTCGTTTCCATTGGCCCAGAAAACGTCATGATGGACTTCAATCATCCTTTGGCCGAAAAAGATTTAATGTTTAACGGAACCGTACTTAAGATCAGAGAAGCCACAGCCGACGAATTAGCACATGGCCATGTACATGGCGAAGGAGGAGTGGAGCATTGAAAAGAGGTAAGAGATATTTTTAGGTAATAGGTAATATGTAAGAGGTAACAGAAAAAAATGATTTACTTATTACCTATTACATATTACCTAATAACTTTTACTTATTACCTATTACCTAATACTTATTACCTATTACCTAATACTTATTACCTATTACCTAATTTTATTACCTATTACCTAATTTTATTACCTATTACCTAATTTTATTACCTCTTACCTAATACTTATTACCTATTACCTAATTTTATTACCTAT
>CANHXO010000098.1 GCA_947464595.1 Cytophagaceae bacterium | reverse complement strand
GGAAATAGTCATTTATTAGTCAACTTAGAACTTAGAATACCACTTAAATCATTGTTAAGCTCTGACTTTTCAAAATCTAGATTCATTAATTCATTCCAATTTATTGGATTTACAGATATTGGAAGTGCTTGGACAGGAACCAATCCTTTTTCTCGAACTAATGGTTTTAATACCAATGTTTATGGAGGCGGAACAAATCCATTTCAAGCAACTGTGACAGATTTCAGAAATCCATTTTTATTTGGTTATGGAGTGGGTGCACGAGCTAGTTTGTTAGGTTACTTCATGAAATTCGATTATGCTTTTGGTGTCGACAATGGGGAAGTTAAAACTCCAATTACCTATCTGACTTTTGGATATGATTT
Organism: Cytophagaceae bacterium; assembly: GCA_947464595.1. Classification (GTDB taxonomy): domain Bacteria; phylum Bacteroidota; class Bacteroidia; order Cytophagales; family Spirosomataceae; genus Aquirufa. The sequence goes on along the minus strand of CANHXO010000098.1, from coordinate 7,342 downwards.
TTAGGAATAATATTTTTGGTCAGACGAGCTCAATTAATACGCTTTAAATATGTCGTTTTCAGAGAATGAAATTATTGAACAATTAGCCTCAACCCGAAGTGCATCCACTTCATTGGCTGTAGCGACCTCTGAGAAAAGAAATGAAGTTTTATTCAATTTAGCTCAATTATTACTAGAAAATTCAGCTGAAATTATCATTGAAAACCTAAAAGATTTAGCTAAGATTTCTGCAGATGATCCGATGAGGGATCGTTTATTATTAAATTCAGATCGAATTGAAAGCTTGTCCAAAAGTTTGTATGAAGTAGCAAAACTTTCAGATCCTACGGGTCAAGTTTTGACAGATAAAATACTGTCCAATGGCTTGAAGCTAACAAAGATTTCTGTTCCCCTTGGAGTTGTGGGTGTGATTTTTGAATCAAGACCTAATGTGACGGTGGATGTTGCCGCCCTTTGTATTAGGTCAGGGAATGCTGCCGTCTTGCGAGGTGGTTCAGATGCTTGGCATACAAATTCTATATTAGTCCAATTGATTCACCAAGCACTTATTTCAGCGGGTCTTTCATCGGATTTAATTCGCTTATTGCCTACGGACCGAACGTATGTTTCCACTTTATTGCATGCAGTTAAGTATGTCGATGTCATTATCCCAAGAGGTTCCGAGGCATTAATTCAACGTGTCAGAAGAGAATCACTCGTGCCTACCATCGAGACGGGTGCTGGGGTTTGTCATACCTTTGTGGCTCAATCTGCGGACATTGCCATGGCTGTTAAGGTAGTGATCAATGCTAAAGTTAGCCGCCCTTCCGTTTGTAACTCCTTGGATACAATTTTATTACATGAATCGATTGCTCAAGAATTTTTGAATAAATGTGCGCGTGAATTAGCGGAATATAAGGTTAAGGTTTATGCTGATGGTGCATCCTATGATGTGTTGGCAGATCTGAATTACCCCTATTTACAACTAGCTGAAGAGTCAGATTTTGGCCGGGAATTTTTAGATTTTGCTTGTTCAATACGGATCGTTGAGGATTTAGATGGGGCCTTACATCACATTGATCAATATTCTTCTAGGCATTCGGAAGCAATTATAAGTTCGGTTGAATCGGAAGCAAATCTATTTTTGGCTTCTGTGGATGCGGCGGCTGTTTATTGGAATGCATCTACTCGTTTTACGGATGGTGGCGTTTTTGAACTGGGAGCCGAGGTGGGGATATCAACTCAAAAACTACATGCAAGAGGACCTTTTGGGCTAGAGAAATTAGTCACAGAGAAGTGGGTGGTGAAGGGAAATGGGCAAATTCGCTAGGCTAAAATTCGTGGTCTAGTCCAAACCTTTGTTTTAATTCGGAAATTACGGGGTGTTTTTCAACTAAGAAATTATACTTGTCAGATTGAGTGTATAACAGCTTTTTATCACTTTTTTCTTGTTCAATTAAATCTAACTCAATGTCGATCAAATGGTTTTTGAGTTTGTATCTTAAGGTAGTCAGAAGTTCCAAGCGAATGTTTTCGTTGAATTGTTGCATTTGAACTTCATTTTCAAAAGCGATGTGAATGGCGTTTGCGACCACTTGAATAGGTCTATTCATCATGACGTATTTATTAATCAAATTCGCCGCTTTGAAATTATTGGCTATTTGTGTCCATTCACTTTGTAGTTCGTCCAGAGTTATTTCCTTTACTTCTTGATTTGTAAGTTGGCCCTCGTCTACGTTTTTCTCCTTCGAATCAAACTTAGTATCCACAATATTTTTAGTACTCCTTAAACCTGATGTTGAGCTGGGACTTCTAGTGGGTGCTGATGCTAAGGTATTCTGCTCCTGAGAATAAGCGATGGTATTTTCTGATGAGGGATTAGCTATTTCAGTGTCTCCTGTCTCAATCAAAAGTGTGGGTTCAATGGTTTCTGAATCCGTTGGGATATCAATGGCGGTTTCTGCCTGTAATTTATCCTCGATTTTTACCGGGCTTGTACTCGGAGCAATTTCTTCTTTGGGTGTTGCATGGACACTGGCTACTAAAGTTTCATTGATTTCAGTCCCCTTTGTGCCAACTGGGGACTCAGACTTTTTTCCGGAAGCGCCCTCCGTGGCAACTAGATTGGTCGGTTTAAAAAGAGATGGTAAATAATTTATTTTTAATAGGCTGAGTTCTAAGTGCAGCCTAGGGTTTTTGGCACTTTTATAATGAATTTCACATTGAGAGCAAATGCTCATGGCTGAGAGCAAAAAGGAGGTTTGTGTCTTTTCACTTTGAACGGCAAATTTATTCCGAGACTCATCACTTAACTCCATTAAAACAAGCGTTTTAGGATCTTTTGCAAAAAGCAAATTCCTGAAATGCTCCATTAAACCACTGATGAATTGATGGCCATCGAATCCCTTTCGCATGATTTCATCAACGAGCAAAAGTGTTTCCGTATGGTTTTGGTCTACTAGATCATCGGTTAACGTAAAATAATAATCACTATCTAATATGTGCAGGTTTTCTAAAACATCTTTATGCCTCAATGAATTGTCGACTGAGAACGTAACATTCAAGTCAAACATCGATAGCGCATCTCGAAGTCCTCCATCTGCTTTTATTGAAATTAATTCCAATGCGGCTGGTTCAGCTGTAATATTCTCTTTTTCAGCGATACCGGCTAAATGTTGGGCCATGTCCTTCCATTGAATTCGATTAAAGTCAAAAATTTGACAACGAGAAAGGATGGTCGGTATGATTTTGTGTTTTTCCGTCGTGGCTAAAATGAAAATAGCATAGGAGGGAGGCTCTTCTAAAGTCTTTAAAAATGCATTGAAGGCTGCTGGAGACAGCATATGGACCTCGTCGATGATGTATATTTTATATCGACCACTTTGAGGAGGATACCGTACTTGGTCAATTAAATTTCGAATATCATCCACTGAGTTATTGGATGCTGCATCTAATTCATGTATCGTTAAGGAAGTGTTTTCTTGAAAAGAATGGCATGATGCACATTTTCCACAAGCTTCACCTTCTGGGTTCAAATTCTCGCAATTGATTGTTTTTGCTAAAATTCGTGCACAGGTTGTTTTGCCTACACCCCTAGGCCCACAAAAAAGGAATGCTTGGGCCAGGTGATTTGATTTGATTGCATTCTTTAATGTGGTTGTTATGTGCGCTTGACCTACGACGGACTCAAAGGTTGTGGGTCTATATTTTCGAGCAGAAACAATAAAATTTTCCATGTTGCAAGTTAAGTGATATGCCTATAATTCCAAAATCAAATTAGGGAAGATATAGGACGGCACTCACAGGAAAATGGTCTGAGGGAAATTTTGATTCCCAACTTTCTGAATGGGTGGTATGCTGGCTGCAGGTAAGCCCATTTTTGACAAAAATATAGTCGATATGCTTGCCTGCTTGCTCAGTTTTAAAGGCATTGAATGTACTATATGGGCCATAGTGTCCATTCTTGCTAATTTTTTCAGCATCAATTAATTTATGGCTATCCGCTGGGTTTACCATAATTCGGATAGGTTCATCATCAGGGGTCGCGTTAAAATCTCCAGTTAAAATGACGGGTGACTTTCCTGCAATTTCGTTTATTTTTTTGAGCACTAGCTTAGCGCTTTCCCTTCTTGCTATTTTTCCTAAATGATCAAAGTGGGTGTTGAAGACATAGAATTTTTTACCGGATTTGTTTTCTTTAAAATGTCCCCAAGTGACTACTCTTCTACACGCGGCATCCCAACCAAAACCCACTTTTTCGCATGAATCTGACAACCAAAACGTTTTTTCTTTTAGCAAAGTAAATTTTGTTTTATTGTAAAATAAGGGGGAAAATTCTCCTGACTCCTGCCCATCATCCCTGCCTTTACCAAACCATTTATAGTTTGGTAATTCTGCAGCTATATCTTTTATCTGATGGATAAACGCTTCCTGCATACCAATAAAATCTGCTTGATGATAGTTAATTAATGCTGCACAATTTTTAGTTCTAAATTTCCATTGATTTACTCCATCTGAAGGAGTGTCCATGCGAATATTGAATGTCATCGCTTTTATTTGGCCGAACATCGGGTTTGAATAACCTAATAATAGCAATAAAACCAAACTCAGGCCAGTAAGAGCTTTATATATTTTTTCTATTTGAGGCCAAATGGAATCATTTTGATTATTTTCAATGATAAAATCAGCATGTTTTAAATATGTTTCTTCGCTGGGCTGAGCTTTCATAATGGTATGGATATCGGTTTTAGATGCTAAATTTCTCATGTTTATTCTATTTATTCTATCTGCTTTATTTGCCGAAACGACGATTAGTTTGTCGATGATTTCGGGTTTGTTTTCTCCATGAATTAAGGCACTTTCATATAGGACAAAAGGGGTGTTTTTTTGACTTGAATGCCATTGGACCGCATGTTGACGAACAGCAGGATGTACAATGGAATTTATGAAGGGGATTAGTGTGGGATCTTCTTTGATTTTTGCTTTGACCCATGTTGGGTTGTAGGTATTATCTCCTGTATAGGAGTCGTTCCCTAGTAATTTCTTGATGGATTCTTTGACCCTTTTATTTTCATTCAATATAATTTTTGCCTCTTTGTCCGCTTCAAAAACGGGAATCCCAAGGCAAGAAAAAATCCGGCAAATCAACGATTTGCCGGATCCAATTCCACCTGTAACACCAATAAAAGGGATCAGGCTATTTTTCATTAATTATTCCTCTGTTAATCTTGAAGATGCATCTTTTGAGATAGCTGTTTTTTCAAAAACAATTCTTACACCTTTGCTTGAATCTATTTCAACTAAAACTGTTTTTTCTCGGATGGTTACTATGGTACCATGAGCCCCGCCTATCGTGACTACTTTGTCTCCTGTTTTTAATTCTTCAATAAATTTTTTGGCTTCCTTCGCTTTTTTTTGCTGCGGACGAATCATAAAAAAATAAAACACGACAAATATTCCTCCAAAAAGGATTATTTGCATCATTTGGGGGTTTCCTGCTTGTAAGATTAGCATATAGGTATGGGATTAGTTTGAATTTCTATTAGGTAATACTTCTATTTTAAATGCGACTGTGTTATCAGCGGGCAATGTATTGCAATATGCAGTTACGGTTTTTTGAACTTTTCCTTGCTTGCCCTTCGAGTCAAATATGACTTTGATAAATCCTTTCTTGCCTGGTTGAATTAATTCTTGGCTCCATTTGGGTGTTGTACAACCGCATGAGGCATTCACCGATAAAATTTTTAGAGGTAGATTTCCTTTATTCTTAAAGTGAAAGGTATACGTGATGGAATCACCCTCGATAATCTTGCCTAAATATACCGTAGGCTGCTCAAAAACCATTTTTGGTTTCTTTTCTGAAGATGGACGCAAGTCCATCGGTATCGCATTTTCTGAAGCATTTAAGCTCTCTTTTTGCTTATTTTTACAGGATGACGCTAAAAAGAAAAATGAAATGATCAAAAAAAGATGTCCTCTCATTGAATTAAGATTTCGTTTTAATTTGACTCATCATTTTTTCGACATCCTCTAATAATTTCTCTGCTTTTACCTTTGTGTCATTGACCACTTTTTTGCCTTCTGACTTAGCCATTGAATCTGGTATTTCTTTCCCATCTACTATGTCATTAATCAATTGCTTTAATTGGTCTCTGTATTTATTTAATTGGAAATACAGTTTATTACGGGTGTTTTCACCTTTGTCAGGTGCATACAAAATTCCGACAACCGCTCCGGCTGCTGCACCTACGATAAATGCCCATAGGGTTTTAGAAGATCTACTCATATTATTTACTGGCTATGTCGATTAAACCTCGACCTGATTTTTGTATAATTTTTTCGCTAATAAGTCGAATCGAGATTTCATCTAAAATACCGTTGATGAACTGCCCCGACTTAGGAGTGGAATAGTTTTTTGCTAATTCAATATATTCATTAATACTAACTTTTACTGGGATGCTTGGGAATTTAATCATTTCTGCAATGGCCATTTTTAATAGAATAAAATCGGTCATCGCTAATCTGTCTGATTCCCAGTTTTTTGTTTGTGCTTCCACCCATCCATTTAAATCTTTATCTGAATCTAAGGTGAATGCATATAAATCTTCAAAAAAACTTTTGTCATCTTCCCACTGTAGGGCTAATGGTTGCAAACTGAGGTCTTCCAATGCTTCTATTTTGAAGGTTTTAGTCGACATACTCTTAACAACATCCTTATTTAAATTCCAATTTAAATCTTTTTCCTCAAAAAATTCTGTCATACTAGGATGTTTTAACAGAAAGTTTTTCAAAATATATTTAATGATTTCTAAATCATCCTCAAAATTTTTACCAGCCTTCGGTAAATATCCTAAGAAGATAGGGTCAATTAAAATGGCCTCTATGAATAATTTTTTCAATCTAGTTTCTTCATCCTCTGACCAACCGATATGATTGTCTTTAAATGCCATTTGCAACGATTTCCATTTGGGGAAAATCGCAAGTATTTTATTGAGTTTCAATAAAGATGTTTTGGTCGAGTTCTCTAAAAGCCTCCTATTCTCATCCCATTGCGCGATTTCTGAAAGCGATTGTAAGTAAAATAATACTTTTAAATACGTATGATTGATGGCTTCTACTTCAGAAACCATATCTATTTTAAGCTTTTCAGCGATCTTTTTCGTATTGATTTGGTATTTTTTGTAAACCGATTGGGCAGCATTTAGGGATTCTGCAGGGATTGTTTCCTCGGTTGGAATCCCTTGAAAAAACTCAGTTAATTGAATTTCTGCTAACTTCCTAAGTCCTTCTAATCGAGGCATTTGCTCCTCTTTGGCAATCATCAAGGATAGGTCAGGAAGGAAAATGTGCGTCAATTCATCAAACGCTAATTGGTATTGCGCGCGTTCTTGCGTCCAGTAGGCATACATTTGTTGAAATGCTTTGACCCGAAGTAATCTTCTGTTGACCATCCGTAAATAAAGAGCGTTCTAATAATTTGAAAGCATAAAATTAAGGATTTTAATTTATAAAGACCCTATATTTGTTGTCTATAAAATTAGCATGGGAGCATTAGGTCATTTAAATAAATATTTTTGGAAGTATAAATGGCATTTATTTCTTGGCATTTTTTTTACTTTTTGTGCTAATTTTTTTGGGGTGGTCCCTGCACAATTAGTTCGATACGCCTTAGATCTAGTCACGGAAACAATCGATGTTTATTTTCTATTTAAGGGCTTTCAAATTCAATCTGTTTTCTATGAGGTATTTGCATCCACCTTATTTTATTATGGAGGGTTAATTGTCCTCATGGCTTTTATAAAAGGTGTTTTCCTGTTTTTGATTCGGCAAACGTTGATTGTGATGTCTAGACACATTGAATATG
>CANHXO010000097.1 GCA_947464595.1 Cytophagaceae bacterium | reverse complement strand
GCACCTAGTGGATTGACAGCAAATAAGCCATATCCACGGGCATGCCAATAAGAAGGATAGCTCACATTAGAAGGATGATCAAAAATAGCCACATTAATTGGATGATTATCCATTACACCTGTTAAATTCATCCAAGTAGCGCGCGTACTCCAAACGGCTTCACCTTTAATTCCCTCACTTGAAAGATAATCTCCAGAAACGCCCGTGTTATCTAAAACAGGTACCTTCGTTTCCACCCCATGTGCATCAGTAAACACATCCGGCTTATTGGAAGGAATTTCTAATTGGCGTGCCACTCGAATCGCAAACATCCCATCTTTAACATCTTTAAATACAACTAAATCACTGATAGCTGTTAACGTAGTAATACGATCAACTGTTCTTGTATCAGACGTTCCTGAAAACACATAAGTCGTTTTTTCACTTAGTACTTTTTGACCTTTTCCGTCATCATCCACCCAAGTAGCTGTTGCGACCAATTCACCCGTGTTTTTATTTGATTTGGTGGATAATACGGCATCATGAAAAATAGTCCCCATTTTATGAGACTGTAGGGATTTAATGATCGCAGTAGAATTATTCCAGTAATCAAATCCATTCACATCTTCATAATTTAACCACATACCTACGTGATGAGGATGATCAGTTCGCTCCCCTGCTCTAGGTGCAATTGGGTAACCTCGCGTAATTGTAGTTCCTTTAGCTGACAAGATGGGAAACAAAACAGCTTTTTTAAGGACAGATTCCCCAGGATAGAAATAGGATGTAAAATATTTCCCGCCGATTAAAACATCAATTTTTTTCTCAGCATCATTCTTTTTAAATGAAACTGTTTGATTTTGTGCCAAACCAGAAAATGAAATAAATGAAAGGAATAAAATAAATTTTTTCATGTTCGTTAAGATTAAATAAATATTCCAAAGTTATGACTTTCAGAACTTCACAAAAATAAGAAATAAAATAGAATAAATTTTCTGAATTCTGAGGGCAGCCATCATTTTAAAATGGATTAATTTGCTTTAAAAAATAAGACAAACTAAAAACCTATCCTAACTAGTAAATGCCCCAACAACTTCATATAGTTTAAATCCTCAAGCAAATAATAAAACGATATATATGCATTCAACATGTTAGTTCTCCTGCTAAATAAAAATCAAAGACTTAAATGATCAAGTTCATATGTACAGAATAAATATTCATTTGAGCGGAATTCCCTGCTAATGAATTGTACATATTATGATAACCATTTGACATTATATTATATTCTTATGCTATAACAAATGGTTATAAATATCATATAGGCTTACATTAAACGCATAAAATTAACTAAATAAGACACTACATAAATATCCTTTAAACATTCAAATTGTACAAATTATCTTGACATATTTTAATTTAATTTTGAATTCAAACCTTCCTTCAATACTCTTAAAGCCCCAAAAATGAGATTATAGACCGATTGAGAATTTATTTTCATTTGTTGGCTAATTTGATCCGTATCTAAATTATTGTAAAATTTCAATTGGATTGCTTCTCGCTGACGCTTACTTAGTAGGTTCAAACTATTGATTACATACAAATTTGATTCCAATTGTACCTCATCTTCGATTAATAATGATTCTTTGGATAGAGAATCTTCTAAATAATCTCTTGTGTAAATAAAGTGATGATTGTTTAACTTCAAATTTCCATCTAATTGTCTAATCAATTTTCGTTTAATTGAAGCCATTAAATAAAATTTAACGCTAGTGGTTGGTCCCAGATTTAAATGATTTCTCCATAATTCTACGAATAAATCATGCAAACAATCTTTAATTAGATCTTTGTCATTTGTTATGCTTAAGGAATAAGCAAATAAAGTAGTATTAAATTGTTGATATAATTTTGAAAAAGCATCATGATTGCCTCGCCGAAATTCATCCCACAAATTAACCTCATCAAAACTATTTTTCATATTTTAAAATTACATTTTACAAATAACAATATTCTATAAGCGGTTTTAATGCATTTAATATACATAAGGTATTTGTTATAAATCATAGAAATTTTATCAATTTTTACCGTAAACGTTACCGTAAACGTTTACATTTTTTTATTTGCAATAATCCAACCATATTTATAATATAAATCTAGAATTAAACATAAATGATTGATTAATCAGTTTTTGAATTAAATTGATAAATTCAATTATTTCATCATTCCTATGAAAAAATTAAATACGTTAGATGCGACCATGTTGGTGATGGGATCCATGATAGGTTCAGGCATTTTTTTAGTAAGCGCTGAAGTTGGGCGCCAACTCACCTCTCCGATCGCTTGGATAATGACTTGGATTCTCACAAGCTTTGTAACCATCACAGGTGCCTACGCCTATGGGAAATTATCCACCGTATTTCCTAAAACAGGTGGTCAATACATTTATTTAAAAGAATCCTATAATCCAATGATAGGTTTTTTGTTCGGTTGGACTACTTTTTTAGTTATTCAAACAGGAACTATTGCAGCAGTGGCTGTCGCATTTGCTAAGTACACAGGAATTTTATTGCCAGAAATAATTAATGACATTCCATTAGTAGGCAATTATATAACAAGCCAGCAAATTTTAGCAGCGATTTTAATTGCCACTTTAACCTTTGTTAATTTAAGAGGAATTTCATTTGCATCTTTAGTACAAAACATATTTACCATCACTAAAATTGGCGCCATTGTTATCCTAATTATAATTGGAGTATATGTAGGAGCATCAAATGGATGGATACATTTTGAACATTTTTTCAAGGAGACTCAAACTTATAATGTGACATCTTCAAGTTTTGAAGATATCGATATTTGGCAATTTGCAAGTTTATTTGGGGTAGCCATGATTGGGCCCTTGTTTTCCTCCTCAGCTTGGAACAATGTAACTTTTGCCAGCGCAGATTTTGAAGACCCTAAAAAAACAATTGCCAAAGGATTAGTCTATGGAGCAGGCCTTGTATGCTTGTTATACATCTTAACTAACATTGCCTATTTAGGTATACTACCCCTAGAAGGTGATCCCAATGGGGATAGTCCTTATTTAAGGGGCATAATGTTTGCAAGCCAGGACCGGCTAGGATTTGCTGCTTTACAAGCTGTTTTAGGAACTATTGGCGCCACAGTGATGGCAATATTAATCATGATCTCCACTTTTGGATGTAATAATGGAATCATTTTAGCCGGGGGACGTTTATTTCAAGCGATGGCCAATGATCGATTATTTTTTCAAAAAGCTGCAGAAACAAATAAAAATGGCGTTCCAGCAAATTCACTTTTTATTCAAGGAATATGGGCAATCGCATTATGCTTTTCAGGTTCCTATGGAACCCTATTAGACTTTACCGTTTTTGCTATCCTAATCTTTTATTTTTTAACTGTAGCATCGGTGTTTAAAACCAAAATCATGGGCACCCAACTACCCATAAGCCAAAAAATCATCTTTAGCATTTATTTGATTTGCTTACTATTTTTAGCAGGAAATTTACTTTGGGTGAAAACGATATCCTCCACCATAGGCTTAATAATTGTCCTTGTGGGGATACCATTTTATTACGTCATGAAGAAGAATCAAAGTATTTGATTTGTCTTTAGCCATTCAGTTAAACGATCGAACCACAATTCCTTTGTGGTTTTATTGTTTAAACCAAATCCGTGACCCCCTTTGGCATATACATGTAAATCAGCCGCAACATTATTTTCAGTTAGCTTTTCAACGTACAGTAAAGAGTTTTTAATGGGTACTGCTTTGTCGTCAGCCGCATGTACCATAAAAGCCTTAGGTGTATAATCCGTAATTTGCTCTTCATTAGAAAATAAATGAATCAAATCCTCAGACGGCTTTTTACCAATCAGATTAGTAGAAGAACCTGAATGACCAAAAGGCCTAAAACTAATTACAGGGTATAATAATATTTGATAATCAGGTCTAAGATTAATGCCATCATCGACACCAGTATAATCTTTCTCGAAATGAGTAGCCGCAGTAGCAGCTAAATGTCCACCAGCAGAAAAACCCATAATACCTATCTTACCTACATCCACTCCCCACTTATTCGCATTTTTTCTGACTAATCGGATGGCTTGTTGGGCATCTTGCAAAGGAGCTATTTTGCGGTCTACTTGCCGAGTCGAATCAGGTATGCGGTAATACAACACAAGTGCGTGAATCCCCAATTCGTTAAATTTCTTAGCGATGTCAGTCCCTTCATGCGTAGAAGCTAAAATTTTATATCCCCCACCCGGACAAACAACAACACAAGGTTTCTGCGTTTTACCTCCTTTGGCTTCAAAAAACTCATAGGTAGGAATACTCACATTTGATTTACGTTCAATCCCCCCCGTTACTTCGCTCTTCTGAAGATTGGGTCCATCTATATAATTCGGGATCGCTCCAGGATATAAAGCCTGAACATCTTGTGCATTTAGTTGATTCATAGCAATGGTAGAAAAGGAAAAACAAAGAAAATAGATGACACGTTTCATATTAAGAAGGTTTAGATTTATCAGTCGTGATTAAAACAACTGCCAATAGTATAAAAAAACTAGCTAAAATTAAAATTTTATGTAATTCTTCCTGTAAAATCAAATGACCGAGAATTAAAGCAATCAAAGGATTTACATAGGTATAAGTTGCGACTAAGGTAGCATCTAATTCCTTAGATAAGTAGCCAAAAAGAGAATAACCCAGCATAGAACCAATGAGTCCAAGATATAAAAAAACATAAAAAGCTTTGGCTGGAATTTCGGCTAAAATAATTGGTTGATAATCTCCTTTCAAAGTACTAATAATGAAAACAATCAATCCCCCCGTTAACATTTGAATCGAGCAAACTTGCGTAAAATGGTAAGAATTTGCCTGCGTATACTGAATGCGAAAAACGCCTATATTCCAACCAATCACTGCCACCGACAAGTAAAAAATACCTTTAAAGAACTCTATTTCCATTCCGGGTATAGCCAATTTCTTTTGACTGACCATAATCCCAATACCAATCAAACCTAATAAAGTTCCAAGCAATTTTCGTTTAGTCGGCTTTCTACCACTCATCCAAAAAAATAAAACTAACAATAAGGGTCCAAGGGCCATAAATACAGATGAAAAACCTGATGGAACGATGGATCCTGCCATGGCCATAAAACCATTTCCTAAGCATATTAACAATACCCCTGCTTGCAAATGTATAAACAAATGCTTCCATGGCATTTTAACCCAATGCTTTCCTAGTAAAGACCAAATTAATAGCAAGCTTCCTGCAAAGATATTTCGAGAAAAAGTAATAACTAAAGGAGGAAAATAAGATAATAAAATACGTACACTTAAAAATGTAGAGCCCCATATTAAATATAACAATCCTAATGAAATTAACGCAGCCGCAGGAATTTTGGTTTTGGGGCTCATTTTAAGAAAGTAAATCAGGACGTCGCTTTTGTGTTCTCAAAACAGATTGTTCATGTCTCCAAGCATCAATATTACGGTCATGTCCCGAAAGTAATACCTCAGGTACGCTTTGGCCATTAAATTCCGAAGGACGGGTGTAAACAGGCGGGGCCAATAAACCATCTTGAAATGAGTCGGTTAAAGCGGAACTTTCATCCCCTAATGCACCAGGTAATAAGCGAATAATGGAATCTGCACATACAGCAGCCGCTAATTCACCTCCAGAAAGTACATAATCACCAATGGAAATCTCCCTTGTAACATATTTATCTCGAACACGCTCATCGATACCTTTGTAATGCCCACAAATGAAAATCATGTTGGTGTTTAAACTCAACTGATTGGCTAATCCCTGTTTTAACAATTGGCCATCCGGTGTAAAAAAAACCACTTCATCATACGTACGCTCAGCCATTAATTGGTCCAAGCAACGGGACAATGGCTCAATAGCCATGACCATTCCAGCTCCTCCTCCGAAAGGATAATCATCTACTTGCCGGTGCTTTTTTAAAGAAAAATCATGGAGGTCATGAAAGACAATGTCCACTAATCCAGCATCCGATGCACGCTTACAAATTGAATGCTCGAAAAAACTATGCATCAATGCAGGTATTACAGAAATAATATCAATTCGCATCATCTTCTAAATAAACCTCCAAAAGGCCATCGGGTAACTGAGTAAAAACAATTTTTTCTTTTTTGTCGACTTTAGGAACAATTTCGTCGATCAATGGAATTAAAACTTCTTTTGACTTATAAATCATAATTAAGACATCCTGAGCACCTGTTGAATAAACTTCCTTCACATATCCCAATAAACCTAAATTAGTATCTTGCACCTGGTAGTCGATAATTTCATGGTAATAAAATTGGTCGTCCTTTAATTTAGGCAGAAAACTAATGGGTAAAAATAATTTTGAACCAACCAATTCCTTAGCCAAATCCAAACTGTTAATCCCCTCTAGCGTCATTAAATTAACGGAATCTCGAATCTGAAGTTCATCAATAAAATAAGGTACCAACTCATTTCCTTTTTGAACAAAAACTGATGCTAGTCCTTCATATTCATAAGGATCATCTACATCCATAAAAACATGAAAAGCTCCTTTTAAACCATGAGGCTTAGCCAAAGCACCCAATTCAAAATATTCTGTTTTTGCCATAGGTACAAAAAAAAATCATACAAATTTGAGAACAAATTTGTATGATTTAATTAAATTTTAAAAATTATTCTGCTGCAGGCTCTTCAGTCGCTTCAGAAGTAGCTTCTTCAGCCGCTGGGGCCTCTTCTGCCACTTCTTCAACCGCAACTTCAGCCGCTGGAGCTTCTGCTACAACTTCTTCAGCCGTAACTTCTGATGCTGGCTCTTCTGCAACTTCTTCAACCGCAACTTCAGCCACTAGAGATTCTACTGCAGCTTCTTCAGCCGTAACTTCTGCTGCTGGCTCTTCTGCTACAACTTCTTCAACCGCAACTTCTGCTGCTGGAGCTTCTGCTACAGCTTCTTCAACCGCAACTTCTGCTACATCTGCATCATCCTCATCAGTCTCATTAATCGCTTCCTTTACGCTAGCAACAATCGCATCATCTGCAGCTTTATTTTTAGCAGCAATATTATCCGCACGAGTCGCAGAAACCTTTGATTCAGCTTCTAAACGAGAAGCCTTAGACTTCGCTTTAGATTGCTGTATCGAACTAGCTTTCGTTTGAATTTTAATTTCTTTTTCAGCTTTCCATGCTTCAAATTTAGCATCCGCTTGTTCTTGTGTTAAAGCACCTTTAATTACTCCAACCTGTAAATGCTTAGCATATAAAATACCTTTGTAGGATAATATAGCCTTAGCCGTATCTGTTGGTTGAGCACCATCCATCACCCACTTAATGGCTTGTTTTTCATTCAAAACAACCGTTGCTGGGTTTGTATTAGGATTGTAAGTTCCTAATTTCTCAATAAAACGTCCGTCACGAGGTGCACGTGCATCCGAAACAACTACGTCAAACATGGCTAACTTCTTGCGTCCACGACGCGATAATCTAATTTTAACAGCCATTATACATGGGTTTATGAAGGATCTCGTCCTTCGTGATTATAAAAATGTCTGCAAAATTAATGATTGTTGGCCTAAAATACAAATGAAAAAATGAGAAAATAAATCGATAAGCCGAATTCTGTAAGTAGGAAACCTACCCTCTTATCATTTATCTTGGCGTTTTATCACTAAAACACTCGAGCAATCTACCCACTGACATCGGACGAGCAACCCTTTTGTCTTGCGACAGTCAGCCTATTTGATCTTGCAACGCGTGAGGTTTACCTATGCCTAATTTGT
>CANHXO010000096.1 GCA_947464595.1 Cytophagaceae bacterium | reverse complement strand
CCAAAAACCTAGACTTGTATGCCTCAGTATTCAAGGAATTGAATAAATTTTATGTGGATGAGGTAAATCCAAATCTAGCTGTTAAAACCTCCATCGATGCGTTATTAAAAAGTTTTGATCCGTATACTGTCTATTATCCCGAAGATGAATTGGAGGATTTTATGACGATGACCACGGGAAAATACCAAGGTATAGGGATTGTTTTAGCTGAAATTGATCAAGAGTATCGGGTTGCGTATGTGGATGAAAATAGTCCTGCCTCAAAAGCTGGGTTGGGCATTGGTGACCAATTGATCTCGGTCAATGGCATCAAAATATCGGATACCCCTGAGGCAGAGCCTTCTAAACTATTAAAGGGGCAAGCTGGAACTTCTTTAGATATTTCCGTTTTAAAAATCCAGGAAAGTACCCCAAGAACCATTCATTTAAATCGAGAAACCGTTCAAATTAATAATGTCATTTATTCCGGAATCATTAGAACTGGAGTGGGCTATATTTCATTAGAGGAGTTTAATGCGTCGGCAACGAAAGAATTAAAGGCCGCGTTAACAACATTAAAACAAGCTGGGATGCAAAAATTAATTTTAGATCTCAGAGATAATCCTGGTGGATTGTTGACTCAAGCCGTCGACATTTGCAATTTGTTTTTAGCTAAAGAAACAAAGATTGTAGAAACAAGAGGGAAAGTGGAAGAATGGAATAAAACTTACACCGCATTGAATGCGAGTTTCGACGCAGACATTCCACTCATTATATTGATCAATGGCCATTCGGCATCTGCGGCTGAGATCGTTGCAGGGGTTATGCAAGATTATGACCGAGCCGTTTTGATAGGCAAAAAAAGTTATGGAAAGGGGCTAGTGCAGGTGACTAGAGATCTTCCATATAGAACAAAAATGAAAATTACGACGGCAAAATATTACATCCCGAGCGGGCGTTGTATTCAGGCAATTGACTACCAACATAAAAATTCAGATGGTCAGGCAATTGCGTATAAAGACTCTTCCATTAAAACGTTTAAAACACAAAATGGAAGGAATGTAGTCGATGGAGGCGGAATTCTACCTGATATCCTCATGGGAAAAGACCCTATGTCTTCGAGTTTTACTCAAGCCCTGATGAAACAACATATGATTTTCTTATATGCCTGTCACTATCAAAAAAATCATCCTAAAATTGCCAGTGCTGAAACTTTTGTTTTCTCTGAAAACGATATGAATGATTTTCAAAATTGGCTTAAATCACAGAAGTTTACCTATGAAAGTCCAGTGGAAAAGCAAGTCCGAGTCGCCATTGAACTAGCTAAAAAAGACCAGGCTTATGCAAGTTTGGAAGCTAGCATGTCGGCACTGAAATCAGAATGGAGCTCATCCACTTCCAAAGAACTATTAGCACATAAACAAGAACTTACTTCATTGATAGAGCAAGAGATTATTCTACATTATTATTTACAAAAAGGCGTAAATCAATGGTCTTTTTCAAAAGACCCTGTAATTTTAGAAAGTTTGGATTTATTTAATCAACCTCAAAAATTTCAAGCAATCCTAGCTAAAAATAAGAAATGAGTCTCATATTAAGTATCGAAACTTCTACTCAGTTATGTTCTGTGGCTTTGCACAACCAAGGCCATTTAATCGCAACAGTCCAAAGCGAAGAGGAAGGTGCACACGCAAAACAGCTAACCTTACTGATCGAGGAGGTAGCTAAAAAAGCTAATATCAAACTTAACGATTTAGTTGGCATAGCTATTTCCATTGGCCCAGGATCATATACAGGGCTGAGAATTGGCCTAGCTACAGCAAAGGGCCTTTGTTTTGGACTTGATAAACCTTTGATCGCAATATCCACATTAAAAACACTCGCGGCCAAACACGCTGATTCAGTACATGAAATATTAATTCCACTCATGGATGCTAGGAGGATGGAGGTTTATACAGCCGTTTACACCCATAAAAATTTACATGCATTAGAATCTCCCAACGCGTTAATTTTAGATGCGTTTTCCTACACTGGGTACCAAGAAAAAAGTGCGCTCTTTTTTGGGAATGGCGTACAAAAATTCAAGGAATCCTTCCCAAATCATACTTTTTCCTACGATTTAGAAAGCCCCTATCCTGAAGCGAAACATATGGGTAAATTAGCCTATGAGGCTTATTTAAATAAAAAATTCGAAAATTTAGTTGTTCTTGAGCCGGATTATTTAAAAGAATTCATGGGCCAAAAGCCACAAAAAAAATACATCTAATGGAGCAGACGATTGAAAATAAAGTAGCCCAAAGTGGATTAATTCAATTGGATTTAGAAACCATTCGTATTCCTGGAGAGCGAATATTTTTTGATATCAAGCCTTTGTTATTCATGGATTTAGTGCTAAAAGAAAAAGACTTTAGAGCATTCCTTGCTGAGCATTCTTGGGAACAGTACCAAGGAAAACATGTGGCAATTTCCTGTTCCAGTGATGCCATCATACCGACTTGGGCTTTCATGCTTTTAAGTACACACTTGAGTCCCTTTGCGTCCACAATAGTTTTTGGAAATTTAGAAGAATTAGAAAAAGAATTGTTTGCTAAATCTTTGTTGGCATTACATTTGGATACTTATCGGGATGGCCGAGTGGTCGTTAAAGGCTGTTCTAAAGAATCGGTTCCCACAGATTCTTATGTAAGGCTTACAACTTTATTGCAGCCCATTGTAAAAAGCTTGTTTTTTGGTGAGCCATGCAGCACAGTACCGATCTATAAAAAGAAAGTAACTACTTAAGCTGATCCAAGTAGCGAAGTACTTTTTCTTGGTATGTAGGCTTTAAGTCGACCGGCTTGCGCTGGTACAATGATCTGTTTTCTTCTAATTTCTTTAAGTATGGCAACAAATTAGGTGGAGGATTTTCGCGAAATTTTTCGAGTGCATTTTTGGATTCTTTTTTCGGATCTTCGCCTTGTTCTTTTAATGCCTTTTCAGTTTCCAATAACATAGGCAACATTTGATTTTGCCTATTTTGTAATTCCTGATTAAGGCGCTTATTCACAAAATCTGTCTCATTTTGTTCCATATTTTTAATAAGATCCTTCAACCTTTTCTCTAGGTTATTTGTACCAGGTCTTCCTTGTATGTCTTGTAATTTTTCCTCTAATTCTTGACGCAGCCTAGCTTGTTCTTGAGCTATTTTAATCATTTCTTCACTCATAGGCCCTTGACTGTCCGAACGGCTTTCTCTAGCTTTTTGATTTAGTTTTTGTTGGCGTGCCGCCCATGAACCTTGAGGCTTTTGTTTACCTTTCCCTTTTTTACCGGGCTTCATTTGCATTTGTTGGTTTTGTAATTGCTGCAATAAATCCGACAACATCACGGCCAATTTGTTAATTGACGCCATTGATTGTTGTTGTCTGGCTTGAACTAGGGGCCATTTCCGTTCTTTCATCATCATGGAAGCCTCCTTCAAACGTTGATGCATTTCTGTGGTTTCTCGTGTAATAATCGAGGATAAAGGCATCACTTTTTTGCCCAAACTAATCAAACTGTCTTCTAATATAAAAGCCGTTTCTGCGATCTTATTTTGACGTTGAGACGCTGATTTTAATGCGGGACTCCCCTCTCTTAATCGGCGAAAATCCAGCATTAAACGCTCTTGTTCAAATGAAATTTGCAACAAATCGTCTAACAAAAGTCTGAGTTGGTTTACCTCCAAATCAAGTGCATTACTTTCCTCACTCATGCGTTTATCCTCCAATTTCTTGGCTAATTTTTTTAGCCCATCCGCTGATTTTTTTTGAGCAGCCTTGGCCTTGCTTGGTGATTTATTCTCCATGAATTCCTCCGATTGATCCATAGCTTTTTCAATCTCTTCTTCTAATGGATCGAATTCATTAGGCGCTAAATTCATTTCTTTTTCAAGGTTATCAATGGCTTTTTCTTGCTCTTTAAATTCTTGATGAACTTCCTTTTGACCCGCTTGATTGATGGAGGGTTCATCGGCCAACTTACTTTGTTTTTGGCTCAACTCATTTAACCCTTGAATGGATTCCTCCATCATTTTATCCATTTTCAAGTCTTTGTAAAATTGCTCCAGCCTTTGTAGCTCTTTTTCTCTATTTTTATTGAGGGATTGTTTTTGTTCTAAATTTTTTTGCCAGTTGCTTGGCAATTCTTTTTGAAGGCTTTTAAACAAATCATCCACCCCTTTATTTAAATCTGAGGTTTGTATTTGATCGATTAACTTTTGTAAATCCTCCATTTTTTGTATCCAAGAATCCGATGGTTTTTGAAAACTAAATTGCTGCCCCATCCATTTTTCTTGTTGGTCCTTCAATACATCCAACGCTTTTTTCAACTCTTTTTCCTTAGCTAAAACCTCTTCCAGCATTTTATTATTGACATCCTTTCCTAATTTAAGTCGGTTCATTGCATCATTCAACTCCTTCTTAATTTCCTGTGCCTTTTGAATGCTGGATGAAATATTCTTTTCCAATTCCAGAAATCGATCGTCCGATTTTTTGATTAATTGCCTTGTTTCAGGGAATTCCCAAATTTGTTGACGCGTTTTCATTTTTTTTGGCCCATGTATTCCGTCCAGATCCGATACTTCAAAATAATAGCGCAATTGGGCACCTGGGCTTAATTTCAAAGAATCAAGGCCAAGTAAAAAACTAAAATCAGCCTCCTTTTTACCTCTAGGGATAGCTAATTTCCGAACGAAAGATGGTTCCCAATTTCCCTCTTTATTTTCTCTGATTTGAACATGTAAAGACACTTGATTAAGTCCATAATCATCATTAGCATCTCCCTTAAAGATCAAAAAACGATAATATAAGGTGTCTTCAATGACTTGAGCTTCAATTTTTGGATATTGATCTTTGATAACATCAATGCGAAAAATAGGCGTTTTTTGGCTCTCAAAATGTTCGTTTGATAGGTGAATTTGATAACTTGAATTTTCAAAAAACGGTTTCGAAAATTCATATTGGGCCAAGAAGATATTTTTTTTAAACTCAACTAATGGCTGTTTTTCCCGTAATAAAATACTTGCCTTTTTGACAGCATTCGTAGAAATGTTCCAATGTACCATAGATCCTTCTGGAATTTGTAAGGGAAGCAGTTGGCTCAATTTTTCTGAAGGCCTATGAATATAAGCGGGATACACAATAAAAATAGTGGTCTTCTCGATGCCTGGTCGGCGAATAATCTGAATGGTTTGTGGCTCAGAAAAATACTCAGAAGCCTCAAATTGAAACATTTGCGGACTTGTTATGGGAGGAAGTACAAAACTAAAAACATTTTTTTCAGGCTCTTTATCCATCTTAATGCGGCTGCCTAGGCTGACAAAATAAACTTCCGTCGGCACATTTTTTCCAACTAATTTCACTTGAATCGTGAATGGCTCGCCTGCGACAACTTCCAAGCTTTTATTTAAAATCAAGAACTGAAAAGGTAAGGCTTTGGGATATTGAAAAGTATAGTTGACAATCCTTAAAGTAGGCTTACGAATGTATTGGGGATTTAGGTAATCCAAAAATCCCAACGCAGCGAATAAAAAAATAAGCCCATAGAATGTTTTCCGATAACTCTTTTGGTCAATAAAGTCAGCAAATTTGTAACCAGATAACTGGTGTATTTTTTGTGTAATGGCGGCCTCTAATAAGGGAGAATTTGAAACAGAGGTTTCATCCTGTTGAAGCTGGAGTATGTTAATCAATTCATCTTGATGCGGCTTATCAAAAAAACGCCCGAGTTTTTTAGCCATTAACTCTAAATCAGCAGGGGTAATTTTCTTTGTCCATTTAACAGCAGGAGCAATACAAATGCCGATTGGTAAAATACCAGATGCGCTGATGAATAAATAATACAATATTCCACGTAAAGGGGAAGATAACCAAGCCAAATATTCAATTAAAATGAAGATTGTTCCCGTACAGGTAATCCATAAAGCACTATACAATAAGCCTTTAATGACCTCATTTCTATAAAAGAGGCGGTGATAGGATTTTAGTTGTGAAACGACCGGGTTTTCGTGGGTTGCCAAATGCCATTAAAAAGTTGAAAATACGATTTTTACACCTAAGTTCTTCACCTTTTGAAAAAATAAAATTGCTTCCAAGAACGCTTTTTGGTAATATTGGGTAATTATTCAAGTATGTCCCAGCAATCGCAAGAGCAATATCAATTTATCGAAAAGATCCTCAAAATACATGTGCAGGAGGATGTTTCCATGGAAGAATTTCAGTTCTTTTATGGCGGAAATTTTAATTTAGCGGTTAGGGTTAAATTAAAGTCTGGAGAATTTTTTATCAAATGGAATCAAGGGGATCACCATGGTTTATTTGAGGCCGAAGCAAAAAATCTACAGCTATTAGAACAAACAAAAACCATACAAGTCCCTCAGGTAATTGGCGTGGGTGCGATTGAGGAAAAGGAATATTTAATGATGGAATGTATTCCTACAGGGGGAATAAAGGCCAATTACTGGGAAGATTTTGGACATAAATTGGCCCAAATGCATCAAAAATCATCGAATGAGGGTCATGGGCTTGCGTATACAAACTACCTGGGGGCGGCAGAACAAAAAAATGATTGGAACTTAAATGGGGTTGACTTTTTCATTGAAAACAGATTGAAAAGTCAGATAGAAATCGCCGTTTATAATAGGAGGATTGATCTTCAAATGGAGGAGACGTTTAACCGATTGTTTGAGAAACTGCCTCAACTAATCCCACATGAATCCTCCTCATTATTGCATGGAGATCTGTGGTCTGGAAATGCTATGGTGAACGCTGATGGCCAAGTGGCATTAGTAGATCCATCTTGTTATTTTGGGCTTAGGGAAGCTGAATTAGCATTTACCACCATGTTTGGAGGGTTTGATAAGCTGTTTTATGAGGCTTACCATGAGGCCTATCCAATAGAAAAAGGGTTTCACGAAAGAATTCCAATTTATAATTTATACCCTTTGATGGTACATGTCAACTTATTTGGGGAGGGTTATGTGCCGGCGGTCCAAAAAATATTAAATAGCTACTAATTTTTTTCAACAACCCATTGGTCTACAACATAATCCACGGATTTAGCGGAAGGAAATAAAGACACCGTTTTTCTTAAAATATCTTCTACTACTGCATCAGGACATGAAGCGCCACAGGTTAAAAGAACGCGAACTTTTTCTTTTTTGGGAATAAAATCATTCGTCAAAACTTCTTCTTTCTTGGCATTATCAAAATGAGAAATCTGCTTCTCTGAAATAATTTTTTCTGCAGATTTAATGAAGTAGGTTGGCAGCTTATTAGCGCATAAATCGACTAAATGAGCCGTATTTGAGGAATTATAGCCACCCGCCACGATCGCAAAATCAGCCTCCTCGGCAAGCAAGCCATACGTAGCACTTTGATTGTCATTAGTAGCATAACAAAGCGTATCACGAGTATCCGCAAAATGAGCGGTTATTTGTTCGGGTGATAATTGATAAAAATCAACAATAACCTCCCTTAAAAAATCCACAATTTCTTGTGTATCGGTAGCCAACATAGTCGTTTGATTCACTACACCAATTCTAATTAAATCCCTTGAAGGGTCAAATCCATCTGAATATTGACCTTCAAACTCCTGGTAAAATTCAGCTGACTTTTTTTCAAGCCTGATGTAGTCAGCTAACTGTTTAGCTTGATTAATATCTTTGATGATAAGAGTAGGAGTGACTGATTTAGAATGCGAAAAAGTAGCTTTGGTCTCTTCATGACTCGGTTTTCCGTGGACGATGACTGAATAATTCTTTTGACCAATCGAGTTAGCGCGATTCCAAACCTTTTCTACAAAGGGGCAAGTAGTGTCAAATG
>CANHXO010000095.1 GCA_947464595.1 Cytophagaceae bacterium | reverse complement strand
CTTTATTCACTTGGGCAGCGTTGAAATTTATTTCATTATTTCCATACGTAAAACGCACGGCAACAACTGGTTCAGGAGAAGCGGGACCCGTTTTCAACTGAGGAAATCCGGTTCTTCTATAATCAAACCAAGCTTCTGCCGCATTAGTCCACGATGAAATCCATTTTTGCTCAATAATTTGTTTTTGAGTACCTGCATAAGCCACATCTGGGTTTAAGATAAATGAGGCATAACGACTGCCAACTCCCCAAGTATCTAAAGAAAGTTTAATGGCTTGCTCATAGTTTGATTTAGCTTGGCCCGTGGCCCAACCTCTAAGTGCAGCCTCCGCTAGGATAAACTGAACTTCTGACGCCGAAATTAACCTAGCTTTTAGAATGCCACCTGATTTCCCGCGGTATACATCAGATAGTTGGGATACGTGTTGATTTTCTAACTGCTGCCCAGGAGTGGGATTTAAATTATATTCACTAGGTTCCATCAATGCTGGAGGTACTCCAACGAATCTAGCTGTATCCAATGTTCTACCTAAAATTTTGGGATTATAATGCCTAGTAAACCTAGCCCCAGCACCAATTTCGGTCAAATACCTTGCATCTGAAAATGATCTTGTCCCAGTTTGAAGCACTCCATTTCTTCTAATAAATGGATCAACGGCTACTGTCAGAGAATTATCTTCGACCCATTTGCAATGAACTGGGCGAAACCATATTTCTAAGCGGGGATCTCTATCCTTAATAAGTTTATTTAAAAGAGTTGTAGCAGGTTTAATTCTTCTAAAATTTGAGCCTTGATCAAAATCAGCAGCGGAAGGCCAAGAATCTGATTGGGCTGCACCGATATAGTCTATAGCCACATCATCCGAAGCAACTTTTAAATACACACCCGATTTGTAAACATTCTCAATGGTTCTTTTAGCCAAATCAGGGAGTTTTGATGAAATACGCATCGCATACCTTAAAAGTAGCGAATTGGTAAATTGATGCCATTTTACCGCATTCCCAGCAAAGTAAAGGTCATACGCCGGAAGAACGCCGACTGTATTTCCTGTTTCAAAAATTTTGGCTGCATTTTCAAGATCTTGAATAACACCCAAATAAATGGACTCCTGACTATCATAAGCAGGATATTCAAATTGAGCGCCATCCTGATCACCTTTAAGGGCATCAGTATAAGGAGCATCCCCCCATAAGTCAGTAACAGTACCAAATAAAAGGCCTCGCATCGCAAAATACACGCCCTTATGAAATTTAGAACCTGATTTATCTGCTAACTCACCCAGGTATCGATTAGAACGTAATAATGAATAATATCCACTCCAGTCCTGTAAACCCCAATCATACTGATTATGGGAAGTCCACCAACCGTCTTTTTGAGTATGTTGAACAGTTCCTGCTAATTCTTGATAACCTAAATTAAGGTTCGCTAACGCATATCCTCTTAAAATGGAAGGCATGAGTAGATTAACATTAGCCTCCGAGGTAGAAAGGCCGTTAGGGTTTTTATTTAATTCTTCAAGATTAGTACAAGATGCCAAAATAAAAACTCCTGTGATGAGTAAAAACTTGTTAAGAAATGTGCGATGATTTATCATAAGAATTATATTTATTTATGAATTTTATTGATATAAAGCCTAAAGTGTAAAATTTAATTTAAAGCCATATGATACGGTCCATGGCTGAACATTTTGCAATTCAAGACCTTGTCTGAAAATATTTTGAGTATCTCCTTGTTTACTACCGGTAATCGTGAATGCGCGCTCAGGATCGATTCCATTTTTTGCTTTGGTCCATAAAATTAAATTTCTGGTAAAGAACGAAATTGTCGCTGCCTTAAACCCTTTAATTTGGGGCAAATCGTAGCTCAAAGCCAATTCACGCATTTTCAGAAAGTCAGCGTCAAAAGTAACTTGCTGATTATAACTCCAAGCGAACATATTAGAAGCCTGAACATACCTTGTTCCTGGGCCCCCTAAGTGCTCGGTGTAAACACCCGGGGATGTTTCAATGACTCCTGGAATAAATACACCATCAAAGTTTGTACCTGTTCCTAAGGCAATCGGGAAACCACCTGTCTCTTTCGTATAACCACCTACCCTTGGGAAATTACCATTTTGAGGGATTATGTATTTTTCAGGATCAGATTTTAACAATGCTGCAAGCTGATCTGGAGTATATAAACCTCCTTGAATTAAATTATCAATTTGTAATTGTGATTTCCAGTTGGACCCACCATATCGATAAGAGAAGGATTGATATTGACCACCAATTCTCCAATCAAAGCTACTTTGAAGGTTCCATCTTCCATAACGAAGGCTAGACTGAATACCCATAATTACATCAGGATTGAAATTACCTACTTTTACTCGACTCTCTCTTGAATTCTCAGGAATCCATGAACCTTGCGGAGTAAGCACTGGCCAGTTGTGATAAGGAGAAGATGGATTATTCACCTTACGATATCCTCTACTATATAAATCACCAATGTCTTGACCTACGAACGTTTGAGCTCCTCCATTATTATCATCCCATAACGTGATAAAGTTCATGCCTTGAGTCAAACTTTCTAAACGTGTGCGCATTCGAGTTAGATTTACATCCAAATTCCATGTAATACCACTCTGAGTTTTGATTGGGGTTCCTCCAATCATAATTTCCCAACCCCTACTTGAAATTAAACCTGCATTAATTTGCTTGGCATTAAATCCTGAAGAAGAAGGGGATTGTACGTTCAAAATTTGATTGGTATTTTCCTCATAAAAATAAGTTCCCTCAAATCTGAATCGATTGTTAAATAAGTTTAAATCCAAACCTACTTCTTGAGATGAATTTATTTCTGGTCGAAGGTTAGGATTTAACAAGGTCCCTGGAAAAGTATTGGAAACTAAATTACCCCAGGTATCTGTACCCAGCACCGGCTCTAAAGCGTACGGATTTGTATCATTACCTACTTGGGCAATACCGGCCCTTAATTTTAGTAATGAAACATAACTAGGCAAATTAAATGTTGAACTAGCAATCCAACTCAAAGAAGCCGAAGGATAGAAATAAGATCTATTCGCTACAGGCAAAGTACTTGACCAGTCATTTCTTGCTGTTAAATCTAAATATAGTTGGTCCTTAAATCCAATCGACGTAGTCGCAAAAACACTATATATTGCCTTGTTTCTAATGCTATTGTTATAGCGAATTCCAATCGGAGTAATATTAGAAATCGTGTACAAGTTTGGTAAAATCAGGCCAACACCCGACGCACTACCCATATATAGATCTGTAGCTTTCTGATTCAT
This sequence comes from Cytophagaceae bacterium, assembly GCA_947464595.1. Taxonomy (GTDB): domain Bacteria; phylum Bacteroidota; class Bacteroidia; order Cytophagales; family Spirosomataceae; genus Aquirufa. The sequence continues at coordinate 5,019 of CANHXO010000095.1, read as the reverse complement.
TAAATTTCCTCCTCCCGTTGCCGTAATATTGAAATTATTGAATTTCTTATTGTAGGTCGTTAAAAACTCAAGGTTCGATTCTTGATTAAATAAATCATTTAAATGATATCCTCCTCTTCTTTCTCTCGTGTAAGAGAAAGGTATTTTTGTCTCCCTATTCTCTTGATAACTGTCAAAACTTGCTCTAATTTGGGCAGTTAAATTGGTATGTAATTTATATTCTGCTTTTACATTACCAAAAACACGATCTCTATTGTAGGCATTTAACAAATGATAGGCCAAAAAATACGGATTATCCATGCTACTATTTTCAGGATAATTTTGTTGTATTCCTTCTTGACCTGGCCTCCAAACATTTTTCATTTTCAAGATATCGATGTGAGACCAATTGTACACCGACTCAAATGGATTACCTCCCCTGTTACCCGTAGAATTCCGACTATTGGAGTTGGATCTAGATAAATTAATATCTGTTGTGATTTTCAATTTACTAGATAAGTCATACGTGGAAGAAAAAGAAATATTATTTCTGTAAAGGTCTGAATTGGGGATAAGACCATTATGCGTCATATTCGTGTACGCAAGTTTATAACTAGTCTTATCGGTGGAACCTGAAATTGAAATAGAATTAGTAGTGGTAATCCCCGTTTCTAAGAAGTTTTTCATGTTATCCTTGTAAGATTTCATCTCCGTAGGTGTACCTACTCCATTTGCATCGCGAGGAGAATCCCATTGTACCGCTTTGTTGCCTTTGTCTAGCTCAATACCTGCCCAATACTCTGATCTTTCATCCAATAAACCAACCCTATTACCGTTGGAATATTTGTAGTGAAAATCCATGTATCGATACGGACTTTCAAAAACGTTACTCGATGAAAAATTAACGGACATCGCTTCGCCTTTTTTACCTTTTTTGGTATTAATCAAAATAACTCCATTACCTGCCCTAGAACCGTATAAAGCAGCCGCAGAAGGACCCTTTAAAACAGAAACACTTTCAATGTCATCTGGGTTTAAATCCGAAATTGGATTACCATAATCTACCTCGTTGCGATCTCCTAAAACACGCATATTGCTCATCGAATTTTGAACAGGAACGCCATCGATAACGAAAAGCGGCTGATTGTCACTAGATAGAGAAGTAGCACCTCGAATAACAATGCTGGTAGAAGACCCAACAACACCCGTCTGATTTACTTGAACACCTGCAACACGTCCTGCCAAAGCATTTACAACATTTTCTTGAGTCACAGTTCTCAGGGCTTCTCCTTTTACTTTTCCAACGGAATAGCCCAACGATTTTTGCTCACGAGAAATACCTAAAGCGGTCACCACCACTTCTTCCAATGCCTTGTTATCAACTTTCAAAGTCAAATTCAAGTTAACTCGATTTCCTACACGCACTTCTTGTGACTCATAGCCGACAAAACTGAAAACTAAAACTGCTTTATCATCTGCAACCGCTATCGAATATTCTCCGTTTGAATTAGTCGACGTTCCTCTTTGTGAACCCTTCACTGTGATATTAACACCAGGTAGATTTTCACCTCTTTCATCCGTCACTTTACCTTTTACCGTATTTTCTGCGGCTATGGCTACCTCTTTGGGAGCTCGCTTGGATTCAAGCGTTTGAGCCGCGTCAACTTCCTTCAGGGATAGTACAATGCCATCGTTAATACCTCGAAAAGAAACATGTAAAGGGCTCAAAAAGGCTTCAAGCACTTCTGCCAAAGCTTGATTTTTAGCTTTGATGGAAGTGATTCTATCTGATTGGATCACCTCTGAGCTATAAATAAACTTGACATTAGCCTCTTTCTCTAATTTCGATAAAATGGTCTTTAAAGATTTACCTTCAAGACTGATACTAATATTCGTTTTGAGAAAATCTTGCGCATTAGCAACACTCGAGTAGCACATGCTAACAAAGCTTATCGCAAACACAATTTGGGTTAATGACATTTTCATGATTTTAATCCATAAAACATGGTTGGTTATTTCTTTTTTCATATTTAATTGGTTTTTGTTTAACTAATTATTGACATCCATTTCCAAAAATCATGATTTCACCATCGATGATTTCATATTTGGCTCGAACGATTTCACATATAATATCCAGTTTTTGATATAGGCTTTCATGATTAAAATGTGCTGTAACCGAGCATTTACTAAAAACTTCTTTATCAAAATCTATTTTTATTCCATAAATACCTTCAAGTCGATTAAAAACATCTGAAATCTTAGTTTCCTCAAAAGTTAAAGCCGAATTTTGGGGCACCTCATTGATTGAAACAGGGGTGTCCACTAACGTTTTGATGAGTAACTCTTGGTCTTTTTCAAACACCGCTTTTTGGTTGGGAATTAAGACGATTTCAGTGGAAAGCGATCGACTATTTCCTGATTTGCTATTTTGCCTATACACCGTAACTTTCCCAGTTCGTACCGAAACAGATATAGCATCATCTTGTTCATAGGCTTTTATGCTAAAGCTGGTGCCTACGACTTTGGTGACCAATTTTCCTGTGTAAATCAAAAATGGCCTTTGACTATCTTTTTTTACATCAAAAAATGCTTCCCCACTGAGATATACTTCCCTTTTTTTATCCCCAAATTCATTTCCATAACGTAACTCACTACCCGGCTCTAACGTAATTTTGCTTCCATCTACTAATTCAAAAGTCATTGACTTATTGCTGTTATTCGAATGGATCGCTTTGGGTTCAGTCGAAGCAAGCTGCTCAAAATATTCACTTTTCAATAAGTCTTTTCCAGCATACCAGAAACCGAGTCCTATGAGCAAGGTAATGGAAGCCGCTATTTGAAGCCAATTAATCCGTCTGATGTATGAAGTCGAATGTTTATCAAGGGTATCATTTAGAATATCTTGAATCCCCTCACTAATCTCTGACGCTGTAAAAACATCAATGGGTTTTACTTTTAATGCGATAACCAAAGATTTTGCCTCTTCAATCATTTTTAATTTTTCAGGATTTAATTGAAGCCAATTTTCCCAAAAAGTGTCATCCACAGAAAGCTCATCTAGAGCCCACTGACGAAAGTAAGCATCTTGAATAAATTCCTCTAAAATAAAATTTCTGTAACTGTCCATAAAAACATGTTTTCACCAGGTCTTCTAGGTAAAGAGACAAGATGTTTAGTTTGGTACTGAAAAAATTTAATAAATAAATAAAAAGCTTGAAAATAGCGAGATAAACCAGTTTTTTCGAATGGCTTTGATTGCCTCATGAATGAGGTTAACAACAGACCGGTAATTAATATCCATGATGTTAGCAATCTCCTCGTAAGATAAGTCTTGGGTAAAACGCAAGAAAATAGCTTCTCTCTGTCTTTTGGTTAGGTTATCAAGTTCCGATCTTAATTTTTGAAGTGACTCATTTTCGAGCTCACGAGAAATTAGGTAAGTCTCAATATCGAATTCAACATTGAAATCTTGTTCCTCAGATATTTTATCCGCTTCCCTAAACCACTTCAATCGAGTACTTTCTCGAATGATATTTTTTCGGAGCGATTGAAGTAAATACGATTTGACAGAAATCACATCGCTCAAATATTCCCTTCGATTCCATATTTCAACAAATAAATCTTGAACGCAATCCTTTACAAATTCTTTGTCTCGATAAAATCTTACACCATAATTAAGCACAACAGTGTAATACTTTTTTAGCAATATTTCAAAAGCAGCTTTTTCACTTCTTTTGAGGGCCTGCCAAAGTAGCGCATCATCGGTATTCTTCGTAATTATTTGATCATTCGTCTTCAAACCAATTGGAAATGCCTTTAGGATTAGATAAGAACTCGAATATAATAATTATTTTATTTTATTTTGATAAAAGCAAAACTTATGCAAAATAAAGTAGAAAAAACTCGAAATGGAGTGATTTAAGCCTAAAAGAATCGCTCATCAACCGCGAAATTTCTTACAGAAATACACTACAGAGTGACATAAAGTGAATGTAGATAAATCTTTTAATCCATCTTTTCAATTTCTACACTAAATGGCAAGATCATTTTGTTTGCATGTAAATAGTAGGGTATCAAGTCTCCTTTAATCGGGGGAAGAGAGATGTTTTTCATCTCAATGATCGTCGAATTCTGCTTATTTTTAAGCCTATTTATGACCGTACTTGTTTCCAAATACATCTCTCCATTCGCAGGAATTGGCTTAATAAATGTAAATTTGAAATTATAACGGCCCTTCAAAATGTTGGCATTCCATTTCCCGAATATTACTTCTTGATCCCATAATCCACGTGTGCCATCGGCATCATTCCGATTCAAAATCAATGGATTTTCTTTAGGGGACCCAATGGTGATGAACGGATTATGAATAAGATTTTCAGATAATATCAATTCTTGATAAATCAGATCTAATTCTTTTTTTAATTCCCCAGCTATTTCTTTGTTCTCCTTACTTATATTTTTTTGCTCATAAGGATCCACCTGTAAATTGTACAACTCAAAATCTTCTGCTGAAGCATTGTAATCGGTTTGACCGATTAACTTATACCCTGACCGCTGAATGGCCATGCTTTTGTAAAGTTCGGGATACTTTCTCGTCCAGTAAGTAAATAAAGGCCTATCGGACCAATCAACCTTTTTCCCCTTTATCAGAGGGACAAGGCTTTTGCCGTCAATTTTACGATCCGTGGGCAAAGCCACCTGACACAATTCCGAGAGCGTAGGCAGCACATCAAAATGGGCAGACATCGTTTCAATAACCTTATTTTCTTTAGTCAAAGCTGGATATTTAAAAAAGAAAGGAACTCTAGTCCCACCATTATATACCGACCCCTTTTTATCTCTCATGCCCGCCGTAAATCGCAACTGCTGAGGACCATTGTCGGTCATAAATATGACGATGGTATTTTCCTCAATACCCAAATCAGTGATTTTTTTTAGCAATTTACCCACGTTATCATCTATGTTACTCACCATTCCATATACCTTTCGAGCGTCCTCTTTATCTTGTTCACTCATGTTAAGATGCATGGGATTTTTTCT
>CANHXO010000094.1 GCA_947464595.1 Cytophagaceae bacterium | reverse complement strand
CCATCGGAAGCCAAACCCACAATGACATCCCCTGCTTGAATGTTGGCATTTGAAACGACATCACTGCGTTTCATGCGGCCAATGACCGTACTATCCACAATAATCGTTCGCACTAAATCCCCCACATCTGCCGTTTCTCCACCTGTGCTGTAAATTCCTACGCCATGATCGCGTAGCATTTGCAATACCTCCTCTGTTCCATTGATAATTTCGGCGATAACTTCCCCTGGAATCACGTTTTTATTCCGCCCAATCGTAGACGAGAGCAACATTTGGTCCGTCGCTCCCACACAGATCAAATCATCTGTATTCATCACGACCGCATCCTGCGCAATACCGCGCCAAACCGAAATATCTCCTGTTTCTTTCCAATATAAATAGGCCAAAGAAGACTTTGTTCCTGCTCCATCTGCATGCATGATATTGCAATACGCCGGGTCTCCGCCCAAAACATCGGGTGAAATTTTACAAAAAGCGCCTGGAAAAACTCCCTTGTCTAGATTGGCAATCGCCCGATGAACATCTTCTTTTGAGGCTGAAACCCCTCGTTGCATATAGCGATCAGACGACATATTATGAGATTTTTAATTGAGCAAACTCTTTGGCAAAATAGGTTAAAATCACTTGGGCTCCAGCGCGTTTGATGGACAATAAACATTCCAGCATGGCCTTCTGACCATCAATCCAACCTTGTTGGCCCGCAGCTTTAATCATCGCATATTCGCCTGAAACATTGTAAGCGGCGATAGGCAAGTGGGTATTATCTCTTAACAAAGAAATGATATCTAAGTAGGCCAAAGCAGGTTTGACCATTAAGAAATCGGCTCCTTCGGCTTCATCTAATTCCAATTCAATTAATGCTTCTCGGCGATTAGCCGGATTCATTTGATACGTTTTCTTGTCCCCAAATTTAGGTGCCGATTCAAGCGCATCCCTAAAAGGTCCATAAAATGCAGAGGCATATTTGGCCGTATAAGCCATGATACCTACATGAGTGTAGCCGGCCTGATCCAATGATTCACGTAAATAACCCACACGGCCATCCATCATGTCCGAAGGTCCAATCAATTTAGACCCTGCCTGTGCTTGCGCAATCGCCATTTTAGCCAAGACTGGCAATGTCTCATCATTTAATATTTGGCCATCTTTAACAATTCCATCGTGCCCATCTGAACTATATGGGTCCATAGCCACATCGGTTAAAAGGCTTATCTCAGGAAATCTTTTGCTTACCTCATAAATGCTCTCCAGATAAAGAGAACCCTTTTTATGACTTTCTGAAGCCATAGCATCCTTTTTAGATTCAGCAACTTGAGGGAATAGGGCAAACGATTGAATGCCCAAATTAACACAGGAGTCTATTTCTTTCAGTAACAAATCCGTGGAGTAGCGATAAATGCCGGGCATGGATTTGATTTCTGTACGCACATTATTGCCTTCCATTACAAACAAAGGAAAAAGCATATCCTTGACGGAAAGCCTAGTTTCCTCCACCATGGAACGAATTACAGCACTTGAGCGATTTCTACGGGGCCTTTGTAACATCGAAAATAAATTAGAAAACAAAGGTACAGAATATAATTTTTATTGCGATAATTTGTTCTGAATCTCGTTCAGCTTTGCCTGCATATCATGAACCATCCGGACATATTCAGCAAACTCTTTTCGGGTAACAAAACCATATTCCTGAAATTTTGAATCTTCTTCCCAATTGGGAATTTCAGAGGCCGTTCTAATTTGAAAAAAATCCGCTAATTCAAATTCCAATATCGTAGCTATTTGAATCATTCTCGATAAGGAAGGATCCGTAATTCCTCGTTCAATTTTAGAATAAGCCGACATCGTTATGCCCAATTTCATGGAGACATATTCTTGGCTATAGTCTTTTGCCATTCTAATTTTCCGAATCCGAGTAGCGAAGTCTTTCATAGCTACAAAATTCTAAAACAATTGGAAAATTGATAGCGCCTCCATTGGACATAATATAGACTTTAAAGAAAGTTTCTAAACTTAGATTTCAACAAATGACGAAAAAGTCAAATTTCTAGCTTTTAAAGAAAGAATGAAGCCTAATTCTACCGCGTTAGGTGTTTGCTATTTTGGATAGTTGTAAACCCAAGGTAGGGCTTTCGGATAATGCGAGTCCTGATAGGCGCAAAATAGAAGCCAATGGTTCCAGTAAATCACCCGAACCTAGTACCCAAAGATCCCAAAAATCCGTTAACGGAGCTTCATATACTTCTTCAGCAATGCTAAAAAAATCGGATTGAACATATCCGCTTTTTAAGTTTCCAAACCTAGCATTAAGTCTTTGCATGATATCCTTTAAAGACCGAGCTCCATTAAATTTTTGTTGGATCATTAAATCCAATCCCAAAGCAACAATCGCTCCTTTAAAATAAATGGAAACTCGCTTTCCAGGGGTGGAGGGGCCATATCCGTCCAACCATAAATCCATGGAGCTTTCTGTAAGCGATTGGGCCGAAAAGCGATCTCGATCAAAATGAAGTTTTATGTTGCCCAGCAATAAATGCAAATATTCCTCTTCTGAAATGACACCAGATGCTTTTAAAAACCAATCCCCTAAATAGGTTGTCACACCCTCTACGATCCAAGCAGTTTCAAAATACGTAATCTCCCCGTACCGATAAGGCAATAATGGCTTTGGTCTGATCGTCGCAATATTCCACACATGAAAAAATTCATGGGACGCTAAGCCAATCAAATCATCGTAACATTCACGATCCTCGGGGCCCATGACCATCATGGTGGATTGTGTATGTTCTACACCGTGGTAAAATGGTTCAGGGCAAATCCATAGGAGAAAATGATATTTTTTAATGGGGGATGCGCCCATCCAGGCCAACTGGTATGCAACGATTTTTTGGTAAGAAGCAATAAGCTTTTCATTGAAAATAGTTGCGGGACCAATGCCCTCAAGAAAAAAATTTATTCCTGAGTTTTTCCAAGTAAAAGAATGAATTTGGGGAGCCGCTAGAAACGGCGAATCAACCAATTCTCGGTATGAGCTGGCTATAAAAAATGGATTTTTATAGGTCAAAGAGGTGGCAAATTTCCAAGCCTTTGGAAATTTTATAGCGACGGTGCAGTCCTGATTTTCAAACCCTTTGGGGCATAAAAGGCAATTGATAAAATTAATGTACAACATCTGTCCATTCGCTACAGAACCCCCTGCATCTCTTTGAACAGCATAATACGAATAAACCAGTTTAATAGGAGCCTGTTCTAGCACCTCTATTTCCCAAGAAGACAACTCAACTTTTTGAATCAAAATCTTTTTATCTCCTTGAAATGCCTTGATTTCAGGAATATTCTTGGCAAAATTTTGCACTTGGTATCGACCCGGCCGCCAAATAGGCAAACCGATTTTTACTCGGCCTACTTTCGTAGGTTGGAACTCAAATTCTATTTGGAGCCAATTTTCTTTGGCCATAGATAGGGTATATTTCATGCCATGACTTCTTGTAAAATTTCCCATGATTTCAACTCCCCAAAAGACTCCATATGTAGCCGAAAATAATGCAGTATTCCTGATAAAAACTCCTTGCGTTGCGTACGAGAAATGGAAAACGATTCCCCATAATTAGCCATGATAAGCTCTTGCAAAACTTGCGCTTCAATCGCATGGGTATTAGAGAACTGCGCTTGTTTTAATTGGTCCACAAACTCTTGCGAACTTCCTGGTGCAAAGCCTAAAAATGCGGATAAATTCCAAAGAAACTGAATATGAAAATTTTCATAATGGGCTTTCGCTCCATCTAAAAACTGAAAGGATTCCTCCAAGAAATCAAATAAGGGCTGATTTGCCTCCTCTTCTTTTAAAACTTTTCCTAAAATTTCACTCAAAAATAAGGCAATGCTCGATTTACCAACATCAAAAGGAATCTGCCGATATGGAAAATAGCACTTGGCCTCCGAAATACGATGTAGGCCCCGACTTGGCTTATGAAAAACTTCTAAATCCAACAAAGTTAAAGGCTGAAACAAAGCCATCTTATGTTTTGCTTTGACAGACCTTACGCCATTTTCAATATAAGAAGCGATGCCAAATTCCGCCGTATAAATGGTCACCAACAAAGACGTTTCCCGATACCTTAAATTGTGGAGAACAAGTCCCTTAGTCTTGGTTAGCATCTTCTAAATCTAATCCTAACTCCATGGTCAATTTTTGCATGATTGCGTCGACAGAATCTTCCGGATTAAACCGAATGGGCTCTCTAAATTCTACCGTTAAATTTGTATTCCGCTTTTTCATCAGCAAGCCTTTTTTATCAAAAGCCCTGCGAAATCCATTAATACGCACGGGAACAACTAAGGGATTTTCTCCCTTAATTAAGTGAGCCGTACCCTTGCGTAGAGGAGCAAAAGCACGTGTGGTTCCCTGAGGAAAACTAACGACCCAACCGCATTTTAAGCCTTTTCCTATTTTGGCAACAGCCTCTAAATCCACTTCGCGTTTTACATCTTCTCCTTTTGCACGCCAAGAACGATTGACTAAAATAGCCCCGGCTTGCGCAAATATTTTTGGCAACAAGCCATCCTCTTTCATGGTCTCAGCAGCTGCGACATAAAATAAATTAGACCTCGGGGCCAATAAATAAATGGGGTAATTGATGGAATTTTTAATGCCCCATTTAACCGAAAAAAAGATATGATATAGACAAATCACATCCATAAAATAGGTCTGGTGATTGGGCAAAAAGAGGATTCCATTTTCTGGAAGTTCATCCAAATATTCGGTGCCCTTAATAATAGTTTTATTATAAAAACGCAAACGGCTATAGGTCAAAAAACCCATAACGATCATAATAATGCGCTTGAAAACGATCGGGTTGCCGAAAGGGTCTCTTTCGCCTATACCCAGCGTATCCATAAATTGAAATAATTTTGTCAGTTTGGATGCCATCGTTATCAGTTAAAATCCACCTTGTTTGGATTTAGGTTTTGTGGACTTAGGCGCTTCTTTGACAGGGGCCTGTTTTTTTGTCGTTGTCGCTTTTTTCGTCACGCTAGTTTGTCTGTAATATAATAAAAACCGTTTCAAAAAAGTCTCTTTTTCGTCTGCCGCCGCTTCCACTACCCGCACAATATCCTTGTCTTTTTTATCAACTTTTTCATTTTTAACTGCTTCGCGAATAGCCGCCAAAAATTGATTGTCAGAAGAAAACACGCCTAATTCGCCATTAAAGTACGCAAAATAATACCAAAGATCTTCAGATAATTCCCAATACCCATAAAACTCTTCTTTGTTTGGCTTTTTAATAACCTCCATATATCCCTTAATGGTACTATTAATATCCACCGGCCCCACATTAACAAGAGGAAGGCCTCCGATGCTATAAAATGAACTGGTGTTCGCAGACCACAACCAATGTACTTTTGAAAAATTGATGTTTTTAGCAAATTCAGGAGACACCTTATCTAGCGCCAAATGTGCCTGATCCATTTTCGTCCGAATAGGATCTACCAATGGTTTTTTCAATAAAAACTCCACTCTTTTTAGGTATTCATCGCGGTCCTCCGGCTCATCGGCCGAAGTAGAAATATAGCCCTCATCTAAATTATATTTGACAATCCTGTCCCCCATAACCTTTAAAACAGTAGCCGGGATAGGATATTGAATGCTTAGCCAAGCTTCTATTCTTGGACTTAACGTATCGGTAGACAGATTGATTTTACCAAAAGACTTGATGCCCTCATTCCCGGTAAATAGTTGGACTGGCCCATTAGCCTCCATTTTTTTCTGATCAATGAATAATCTCAATTCGCTCGATTTCCCCTTGATCTCATACGATTCTTTTCCTTCATTCACTTCCCCCTCAGCGGAGAAAAGCACGGGGTCTAATTCATCTGAAAAGGGTCCTAAGAAAGTGGGGTACAATTTATTGTCTGCATTGATAAAAATTCCTGCCGTAACAGGTCTACCTGCTTCATCGCGAAGATTTGCGTCTAGACGTAAATTAGCCGACTCCCCCTTGGCGTTTTCAAAGGGAATCCATGCAGAACGGAAATTTTTCAATCCAATCAATGGCCGGATAAAGCCTTTTAATTTGAGGAAGGCCAACTTAGAATCGACATTGATTTCTCCTTTATATTGCTGATGTTCGCTTAATAAAATAGGGGATTTTTCGGGAATTAATCCTTCCGCTTGGACCCATTGCACAGGTTCAGAGGTGGATGATTTTGCTTTCCCCACAGTGGCAATTGCGGGCTTTTCTATTTTTAAAAATTCAAAGTTTTTAATGGGAATAGCTACCGTGTCCCCATCACTTCTTGGAAATAAGTAATTCGCTTCCCCTTTCCAAGCATCCGAATTAGCTTCAATAACGCGCAGATCGGCCAATGAATGAAGCTTATTTAAAGGATCTAAAATGGCTCTTGCTCCCGAAAATGGCTTAAATTGGCCATCTTTCTGAATCGCAAATAAGCCTTTTGCGGGAAAGACAAAAGCCGGCCCAATGGCAACATGTTGAACCCCTCCTAATTGTAAAAACTGTGCTTTTAAATCGTACTCAGCAGAAAATGCCTTAATTGAACCTTGGCTTTCTTCGCCTGAGTTGGCCAGAATTTTATTTTTTAAGGTCATTGACGTGCTATCTAATGAAGTGCTTGTGCTATCCTCGAGCCAACGGGAAAGTTCAAATCCAGATTTGCCAAACATTTTAAATCGTTCTGCTTTTAAGTCCCAAAAGGCCTCTGTCAAAATGCTTTGATAGGCAATGTATGGAAATATAATGGGGCTATCCTCTTTTGAGCTAAGCGCTTCTTTGCTGGGCTTAATTGATACTTTCTGCGTCAATAAATTTGCTTCTGCGGATATGCTGTTGGTAAAAATCGCTGGTTTGAAAGAAGACATTTGCCTTCCAATGCGCATTTCACTTTGATCTGTTTGCCAAAGAGAAAATCCTAAATTAAAATGATTGGCTACGAAAACTCCATCGCCAAACACCAGTTTTCCTTTGGCGAAAACCTTCTTTTGATGAATCCCCATGGGACCGTCCAACCGAACTAGGTTTTGATACAAAGAAATTTGGTTTTTGGCTGGATTAACCCAAAGGCTATCTTGGCTAGGGCGCCAACGGAGCGTATGTGAGGTCCATTTGGCTTCTGGGAAAATATTTTTCCCTTGATAATTAGCCATTAGTTTACCGTCTATGCCGTTGGCAATAAGAGAATCGGGGTAAAAATAGGCCGATTTCTGATTCGATGTCAGGCTCGTGATTTGCAAAGTTCCCGAGGCATGTAAGCCCATTTTATCCATTAATAATGGCTCGCTTAAATTATATTTTGCTTGCTTTTTATAGAGCTCTAATGGGGACTTGCTCGGATACTTAAATCCAAATGATTGGTCCGGCATTAAAACCAACGATACCTTTAACGTTGGCAAAAGCCCATCTGTGTAAAAGCTCCCCTCAAATGTAATTTCCTTTTGTGTCAAACTATCCAACTCAATGCGAGGAACTTTAAAATAAAACGCTTTACCATAGACGCCTTTGGCTCTCCATGGCTCATCGAAATAAGAGACTACACCGGTGGGGATAATTAATTTTGGATATTCTGCGACACCTAAACGTCCTGATTTATTATTTGGAGGACTTAATAAAATGGTTCCTGCTCCATATTTAAATTGGCCTCCCAATTCTCGATTTCCTAGGCTTCCATCTTTTAATTTTGGCAAAAATGTGATGGAATCAATTTTGTTAAAATTGACCGAAAAATTAGAGAAATTAAAATCAAATGAAGGGCCTCTAAACCGATAATTTCCAATTTTAATTTCACCTTTAAAATCAAAATCCCTCCCTTTGCTAAAGACGATTTGTCGGTCCGATGGAATAAAATTAGCATTTAAAGAATCTGAAACCGTCACCTCTTTAACACCTCGAACGATTAGTTTTTGTGCCGATAAATCAATGGATATATTAGCGGAATCACGCGAGATTTGATTGGCATTGGAAGCCACAAAAAATTTGTCAAAATCTTTTTTGGCAAATTGCACTTGGGCATAGTGCCGACCCATTTTTGTAAAAGAAATGATATCTGTTTTGGGATCATAATGGATGTATCCTGCTTTAACGAAGGTATTAAACCCAGGCATGAGTGCTTTATATTCTTTCTTATTTTTAGTTAAAATATCTCCGAAATAAGCCCAATTACGCTTCGTTTCAATCAAAAAATTATATAGAACGCGCATCGGATTAAATGTTAAAGTCCCTTGCAACATTTCCATTCTTTCTGGGCTATAATAATCAAATGATTCTATCCAAGCAGGCACTTGGGATTTTCCAGAAATGCGGTAAAAATCAATTTTAGTTTCATTTGTTTTTAAGATAGCCAAGTCTGCTGAAATTCTAATTTGATGATAAGAATCTTCAAACAAAAGTCT
>CANHXO010000093.1 GCA_947464595.1 Cytophagaceae bacterium | reverse complement strand
TTTTTACTCTCCATTAACAAATTAATATTTTTCCCGTTCTACCCTCTTTTTGATACGCGATCACAGCTTCTTTGAATTCAGATAACCCAAATTTCTCCTGAACATCTACATGCACCTCTTGCGTCATCAAATAGGTAAAAACTTCTTTTAAGGCTTTCTTTATTCCTTCTTGGCCTAAGTTCTCCCACCAGGAGGTCAACCACCAACCTTCAACTGTCAAGTTTTTGAAAATTAATAAACCCGAATTTAAAGGGATGGGTTCTAAACTTAATAATCCGAAGACCAACATCCTTCCTCCTATTTTTAAACAGGCTAGTGCTTTGGCTCCTTGTTCTCCGCCGACTGCATCAAAAATGGCATCGACCCCTGTTTCTACAGCTGTACGCACTATTTTACCCAGGTTTTCTGTTTGCACATCGACAACTATAGTTGCTCCTAAATCCAATAAAGCTTGTTTTTGATCCGTTCTCCTAACCGTGCAAATCACGTTAATTCCTCGCATTTTAGCCATTTGAATGACTAATTTACCCCAAGCTGAGGCTCCTGCCGTAATCAAAAGCCATTGGCCTTTTTGTAAACCACTAGTTTCTAACATCCCATAGGCGGTCACAGGATTCACAAAGGCCTGGCAGGCCACTTCATCTTTCATTCCCGCCGGTGTCGGAATTAATTGGGCCGTAGGGACACAAACATATTCTTTCCAAGTACCTATGGCAGTAAATATGACACGCGTTCCCTTGGGGTATTGTTCCGATTTTTCAACCTCTCCTGCTGCCTCAAACCCCGCACTACTTGGAAGTTTAGGGGTAATTCCATAACGACCCTGAACAAACATGATGTCAGATGGATTAATATTTCTGGCCGTTACGCGAACCAATGTCTCATGAGCTCTAGGAACCGGAATATCGACTTCCTCAATCATTAATACACTTTCTGGGAGTCCGGTCTCTTTAAAAATAACTTGTTTCATCTATATTTTTTGTTGAATTACGGGGCAAATTACCATATTTAATATTTAAATTGTTTAAAAATTTTAAACATGCATCCATTTTTATTAACAAACCAAGTAGCCCTCATTACAGGTGCGAGCAAAGGCATCGGTTTTAGCATCGCAGAGTACTTTGCCGCCGCTGGTGCCAAAGTCGTTATTAGCAGCAGAGACCAGTCCGCTTTAGATCTTTTAGCCGCAGAGCTACAAAAAAAAGGTTACGATGTCATTGGCATCGCTTGCCACGTGGGGAAAATGGACTCATTGGAAGTTTTGGTTCAAAAGACCATCGATCAGTATGGGCAAATCGACATCTTAGTTAATAATGCTGCTACTAACCCCGTTTTTGGCCCTATTCATGATACGACTTTGGATGCCTTTGATAAGATTATGAATGTGAATTTGAAGGCACCATTCCAACTCATGCGTCTGTGTCTTCCTTACCTAAAGCTATCCTCAAATCCTTCTGTCATTAATATTAGTTCGGTGGGTGGAATCTCTCCTGAACCAGGTTTAGGGATTTATAGTGTCAGCAAAGCCGCTTTGATTTCGATGACGAAGGCTTTTGCGAAGGAATGGGGCGAATTCAATATTCGAGTCAATGCCATTTGCCCTGGGCTCATTAAAACGAAGTTTTCAGAAGCTTTGTGGAGCAATGAGCAGATTTTAAAACATACTTTGAAGGCTTTACCTATTAAAAGAATCGGTACGCCTGAGGAAATAGCAGCAGCTGCACTTTATTTAGTAGCTCCTGGTGCATTATATACGACAGGTTCGGTCATTACCGCTGATGGCGGATTAACAATATAAATCTATGATTCAATCTGCGGCATTAACCGATTTAATTCATCAGTATAAATCCTTTTTGGTCGAAAATATTTATCCCATCGAAAAGGAAATTATTTACGGTTCCTTTAAATCACATTTACCCAAATTGCGTAAACTACGTGATTTGGCTAAATCAAAGGGCTTATTTACCCCACATTTATCTAAAGCCGACGGAGGATTAGGACTTTCGCTCATCGAATTTGCCAGCATTTCTGAGGTTTTAGGTACAAGTCCTTTGGGACATTATATATTTAATTGCAATGCGCCTGACATAGGAAATATGGAAATGATGCATGCTTTTGCCTCTCCCTATCTAAAGGAAACCTATTTGAAGCCTTTACAAAGAGGTGAAATTCGTTCTTGTTTTTCGATGACCGAACCTGAACATGCGGGCAGTAATCCCATCCATATGTCCACCAAGGCTGTTTTAGAAGGAGATGAATATGTGATCAACGGACATAAATGGTTTACTACTGCTGCAGATGGAGCCCAATTTACCATTGTGATGGCAATTACAAATCCTGAAGCGGAAAATGTATACCAAAGGGCCAGCATGATTCTAGTTCCCTTGGATAATCCCGGATACAGATTGGTTCGAAATATTTCCATCATGGGGGACGAAGGCGAGGATTATTTGTCGCATGGAGAGGTCGAATTTACCAATTGCCGAGTACCCAAATCCCATTTGATCGGTGAAGAAGGACAAGGATTTACCTTAGCCCAAGTGCGTCTTGGACCTGGTAGGATTCATCATTGCATGCGCTGGATCGGTATTTGTGAACGTGCATTAGGCCTCATGTGTGATCGGGCTATGTCGAGGGAGCTTAATCCAGGGAAGTTTTTGTCGGGCCAACAAACCATTCAAAATTGGATTGCGGAGAGTGCGGCCGAGATAAAAGCTTCGCGCTTATTGGTTTTACATACCGCTGAAAAAATTGAAAAGGAAGGTGCAAAGGCCGCGAAAGAAGATATATCTACGATTAAATTCTTTGTTTCGGACGTTTTAATGAAGGTTTTGGATCGTGCAATTCAAGTACACGGAGCCTTAGGGATTACCGATGATACCCTTCTTTCTTTTTGGTATCGCCATGAGCGTGGTGCCCGAATTTATGATGGACCTGATGAGGTACACAAATCGGTATTAGCGAAAAGCATTTTAAAATCAAGAGCATTGCATGGAGGGATTTGAGAAATTACCCGCTTATTTATCGGCTCAATGGTCTATTCCGATTCCTGAATTAAACATAAAGGCTTTCAAAGGAGGGTTTTCAAACCTCACTTATTTGATTGAATCAGAGACCTTTTCTTATGTGTTACGCCGGCCTCCTTTGGGAAATAAAATTTCCAAAGCGCATGACATGGTTCGAGAATATAAAATCCTAATTGCCTTAGAAAAAGCAGGTTACGATAAAATTCCCAAAGCAATTTTATGTTGTGAAGACGAAAGCATTTTAGGTGCACCATTTTTTCTGATGGAAAAAGTGGAAGGGTTAATCATTCGAAACAAAATCCCTGAAGGCCTTAACTCAGATTTTTTTTCGGCATTATCAACCTCATCGATTGATGTTTTATTAGAATTACACGCCTTAGAATTAGACGAATCTGGATTAAGGAATTTGGGAAAGCCGGAGGGTTATGTCGCGCGTCAAGTTGCGGGTTGGTCTGAAAGGTATCTAAAATCCCAAACGGATGAGCTGACAGAACTTAAGGATGCTTTTGATTGGTTAGCAAAAAATCAGCCCATCAGTTCTTCAGTAGCTTTTATTCACAATGACTTTAAATTTGATAACCTGGTCATTCGCGAGGATGCTTCCGTGTCTGCTGTTTTGGATTGGGAGATGGCCACCGTGGGCGATCCCTTGATGGATTTAGGAACCACATTAGCTTATTGGGCCGAAGAAGGTGATCCTGATATTTTAAAAATGTTTAATTTAAGTTACGTAAAAGGCAATTTTTCGCGTGCCCAGCTCATTCAATATTATGCATCCAAATCGAATTTAGATCTGTCAAACATCCTCTTTTACTATGTTTTTGGTTTATGTAAAGTAGCTGTGATTGCCCAACAAATTTATAAACGATATCGCTTAGGATTTTCTACCGATGAGCGATTTTCTGTGTTAAATCAAGTGGTCGAGGCAGCAGGAATCAAAGCAATGGAAAGTATTAAATCGAATAAAATATGAAAATCAAACATGTATGTATTTTAGGTGCAGGCACCCTAGGTTCAAGAATTGCTTTGCAATCCGCGATCTCAGGTTTTGAAGTTCGTGTATATGACATTAATGAAAGTGCTTTTGAGGCCTCACGTAAAATGATGGCTAAGGTTTTGAAACAAATCAAGATGGATGCTTCAATCATAGATTCGATTTTATTTACCAAGGATCCCATGGAGGCCGTTTTCGATGCGGATATTATTTCAGAAAGTGTGACGGAAGATTTAGCCCTTAAGCAAAAAGTATGGGCGCAATTTGCAGCCATAGCTCCTGAAAAAACTATTTTCACGACCAATACTAGTTATTTACTTCCTTCTCAGATCGCTGATTTTACGGGTAGACCTTCCCTCTTTTGCGCTTTTCATTTTCATGATGTTTTTTACTCGACAGTAGTGGATATCATGCCGCATCCAGGAACATCAGAACATTTGATTTCAATTTTAGAGGACTTTGGCCGGGCGTTAAACCAAGTACCTGTGGTAGTTCGAAAAGAAAATCACGGCTATATTTTTAATTCGATGTTGATGGCTTTAATCGGCTCTGCAGGTAAATTGAGAACCAAAGAAGTGGCTAGCATTGAAGATATAGATAAATCGTGGATGGTTAATTTTCATATGCCTATGGGCCCTTTTGGAATTTTAGATTCGATTGGTTTAGATACGGCCTGGCATGTGACGCATAAATTAGAGGATGCCGGATCACAAGCATTTGCAGCGCTAGTCAAAACCTACATCGATGCAGGTAAATTAGGAGAAAAAACAGGAGAAGGGTTTTATAAATACCCTCATCCTGCTTATCGAGACCCTGATTTCTTAAAATAAGTTATTTCGGGTGGTAAATTTTTTCGGCTGTTTTTAATACCTCAGCTTTATCTAGGGTCATTTTCTTCGTTTTTTGTGCTTGGTATAAGGCCCTTTGATCCGCAAAATGTGGGCTTTCTGGGTTTGAACTAGCTCCAAAAGTATTGACCGTTTCTATCGTAGGAAGTCCTCCATCTTTCGGGAATTTGACAAAACCGATATAAGCATCACCGCTTACCATTCTTTTCTTTCCGTTATCATGATTTTTTGACATGACAGCTGACAATACATCGGGCATTCCACCTTGCGGCCATTCCTCTTTTCCACGCACTAATTTTTGAACATCCCCTAAAACTAGGTCAATGGTACCAAAGTTTTTCATTAAATAATCATACACATGTTGATATACTTCGACTCCTTGTTTTAAGGTTAATGTCTTTTCTGACTGGCCTTTCATGGTTTTTGATATTTGGTAATAGGACAAATTATACACCAGAGCGCCTTTACTTTCTGGATTAGTCACGTGATCCCATTTTTTTAATGAAGTAATTAAGGGAGCTAATTGGGGATATTGAGACTCATCGACCATAAATAGCGAATCTGACGAATAGCCATAGGGATATAAAATTTGGTTCGGAAGTTGGCGATCAAATTTTATTTTCTTCAAATCTTCAAAACTGATTTTTGAATAGGAATCGATTAAATCTTTCGCTCTCCTGCTTCGATTGTTGTGGTAGGTTTCATAGCCATCATTTTTATCGAAATTAGCTGGATTTAAATTTTCATTTTCGGCGGTAGCTAAAAAAGGTGAATGATTGGTATTGAATAAATACCCACTTTGTGGATTTAAATGCTGAGGTAATTCGTTAAAGGGCTTGAACTTATCCCATAATGTTTTGCGCGTATTTCCAGGCAAAGTAGAATTCCAGTGATATTTAGGATCTGGATTACGATAAGGCATTTTTCCATTGGACACATAGAAAATATTACCTTCTTTGTCGGCATACATGATATTGAACATGGCCAAATGGTTGGTTTCCAAGGCTGTTTTAAACTCAGTCCAATTCTTTGCCTTGTTCATGAAATACCATTGTTGGAGTGCCATGGCATCCATCAAGGAGGGCAAACGCATGGAGAAAAATTCACCTTTGGGATTGGCAACTGTAGGTCCATAAATGGATGATTTATAAGCCATTTTTGAAATAGGAATAGGGATACCTTTAATGTGTAATTTGACTTTTCGTTTTTCCAATGTCAACCATTCACCATCGACTAAATATTGTCCAGGATGCTTTTTATCCGTTTGTAATTGGAATACGTCCACTTTGTCTTGCATGTTGACAGTATGGGCCCAAGCTAAATGAGGGCTAGTTCCGTGAAAAATAAGGGGGGCACCGGGAAATAGACCACCTAACATATTCCAACCTTCTTCACTTTGTAAATGAGCTTCATAAAAGGCAGTGGCTCCTTCAATGGGTTGATGTGCGTTAATGACCAACATAGGCTCGCCGGTGGCCGATTTTTTACCGCTAATGGCAAAGGCATTACTTCCCTCGCCCGTAAAACCAGGTAAATTAGCGATTGATCCATTGAGTATTTTAGGCAATGTTTTGTCCACACCACAAAAGACCGCGACAGAAAACATGGTTGTTGCGATGTAATCTTCTACGTTGATGGGAAAAACATGCTTATTGAGTACTTCTTTTGGGTGTGCATTTCCATAGGCTTGAATTCCCATTAGATAGCCTTGTAGCAATTGGATGAACTTAGGATCCATCGATTTAATTTGTTGGTCTACGGTCGCTCTCGTATTTAATAATCCAAACACAAAATCTACTGGAGCACCTTCCTTGCCCATGTAGGTCGATAATTTCCCCTTTCCAGTCAAAATGAGGGTTTGAATCGTTTTAAAATCATCTTCAGCATGTGCCCAGGCCAGTCCATACGCTACCTCTGGATCAGTGGGAGCAAAAATATGGGGTACGCCATATGTATCTCTTGCGATGGTGATTTGGTCCACATGAATAGTAGGGAAATTCGTGTTTTGTGCAAATAAGCTAAGACTAATAAGGGTTAATAGAAGACTGTAAAAATGTTTCATAGGTGTTTTTTAGCAAGTATAATTTATATTAAATTCTTTCAAATTTAGAAGTACAAAATGATGGTGTATTAGATGTAAAGATTTGCGAATAAGCTCAATTCATTCAGTTATAGAAACTCTATTACAATAACTAATGTTTGATTAACTCTTACCGATTTTCTTTATATCTTCTTCTATCTCTTTAAGGCTCAACTCTTTTTCAATTGTTTTTTGTACAATATTATATTTGTCAAATTCCTTTCCTGATTTTTGCATGGCGATATCGTGGCTAATTCTACCTGCATGAGTTAATAATTCTCTACCATTCAACTGTAATATATTATCTAATCGTTGAATCCAATCCGCCATGTACATGGGAGTTTGTTGTTGGGCCATCGTTTCAGCAAACGCCAAATATTGTTCCACCAATAAACCTAGTAGTTTTATCTCATCTTCATTTAAGTAATTTTTAGCAATACTAACATCCGACTTTTTAATGGTAATAGCCTTTTTCTTGTCAAATGACTGCATCCCTAACAATGGCAAATTGGCATCAACTCTTCTATATACTAACTCTGCTGCTGTTTGTTCACTGATGGCCCATAATAATTTATTTTGAACTACCTTATAAAAGTCAATTGTTTTTTCCGCTTTGAAATCATAATCAATACTAGTTGTGTAGATATCTTTTATTTTTTGATAGAAGAAACGTTCTGATAGACGTATATCACGAATGCGATCTTGCAATTCGTTGAAATAATTCATTGATGTGCCCGTTTTAAATCGGTCATCATTCAATGTAAATCCTTTTATGATGAATTCTTTCAGGCGTTGGGTAGCCCAAATTCGGAACTTAGTACCTTGGGGCGATTTCACTCGATATCCTACCGAAATAACAACGTCTAGATTATAGCAAAACGGGGCCTTCTGTTGAAATTCGGAATTTCCGAATTTCTTCATTGTTACCGTTTCTAGCAGCTCTTGCTCTTCATAAATGTTCTTTATATGCTCGTTGATTGTGGATTTGGCTTTACTAAACAAGGTGGCCATTTGGTCTTGCGTCAACCATACATTTTCTTCTTCTAATCGGACGTCAATTTTGATGCTGCCGTCAGGATTCTTATAGATGATGATATCGCTGTTCATACCTTTTGCTAATCTTATACGTTGGATTTCATTCTATTATTTTTAAAATGAAAACTGTTTATTAAGGTCTCTTTAATCTTTCGAAAAAAATAATTATCAAGATTACGTGAATTATTTCAGATTGGGATTCGATATTAAATTGGCAAATAATCTCCAGGCACCTGGTACCGCGGCTGGTAATTCACGGAAGAATACTATTCCTGTGTAGATGAATTGGCCTTTTCCATATGGACAAACTGTAATATTTCCCTTATTTAATTTTTCACCCGGATCTGTAAATCCTAACGGAAATTCAAAGTGAGCATCATCTGATTCACCGGTATAAATGGATCTTTCTTGGACCCAATTTTCGAAATCGGTCTCTGAAATTTT
>CANHXO010000092.1 GCA_947464595.1 Cytophagaceae bacterium | reverse complement strand
TAAACCTAGGTTTAATTGGCGTAAGTACTATATATTTTTCACCAAGCGAATACCTAGAGGTAAAGTGAGGGCTCCTAAAGGTATTTTGCCTACTGAGGAAATCACGGAATCAAGTTTACAGTTAAGCATAGAATTAGCTTACGAAAACCTTCGTTTATTAGAAACGCTTTCGCCAAATCACTTTTTTACTCACCCATTTTTTGGGCAAGTCAATGTTCGAGAAACAAAGGTATTTATTCAGATTCACACAGAACATCATTTGAAAATAATAAGGGATATTTGACATTAGAGGTTTTTAAGTTGGCATCAATGGCCAATGGAAATTTTTCTGATTTTCCTCAATTTTTGTTCAAAGTGCCATGCATAAAAGAAATCAAGGCCATATAATTATGTACCTTGTGTGTGAATGTATTTCTAATTTATGCCAACGATCACCTCAAAAATCCTTAAATACTGGAAAATAATTGGACCGGGTTTAGTTACTGGAGCAAGTGACGACGATCCTTCAGGTATTGCTACGTATTCCCAGGCGGGAGCTGCTTTTGGATTGTCGACTCTTTGGACTGCTATTGTTGCTTTTCCACTCATGGCTGCAATTCAGAAAATGTGTGCTAGAATAGGTTTAGTTACTAATCAAGGATTAACGGGTACGTTAAAATCGCATTACCCAAGACCTATATTATACATGATGGTGGTTTTTAGTTTTCCTGCTATTGTCATGAATATTGGAGCCGACATAGCCGGAATGGGCGCCGTTGGGAATTTACTTTTTCCATCCATCGATGCTACTTTTTTCAGTGTATTTTTTACCATTTTACTTTTAGGGTTAATTATTTATTTGCCTTATGCCCAGATCGCGGCCATTCTAAAATACCTCTGTATTGTTATGTTGGTTTACTTCATTGTTCCTTTTTTGTACAAACAAGATCTTGTGGAGATTGCAAAATCTACTGTCATTCCAACCATAAAATTTGATAAAGAATTTATCGCTATTCTTGTGGGCATATTGGGGACAACTATTTCACCTTATTTGTTTTTTTGGCAAGCTTCAGTTGAAGTAGAAGAAATGAAACATAAAAAGCGCCACGTAATGGTCAATAAAAAAATCATTCATGAAATGAACCAAGACGTTGATTTTGGGATGACCGTTTCGGGCTTTGCCATGTACTTTATTATTTTAACGACCGGAACGGTTTTATATCAGGGCGGTATTCACCAAATAGATACGGTTGAACAAGCGGCAATGGCCTTAAAGCCATTAGCAGGAAATTTAGCCTACTTACTTTTTGCTGTGGGGGTAATAGGAACGGGCTTGATTGCCATTCCTGTTTTAAGTGGATCGCTTTCTTATATTTTCACCGAGACTTTTGGTTGGGAACAAGGCTTAGATAAAAAGTTTCATGAGGCGAAGGGGTTTTATACCATTATCGCGGTCTCTTTGCTGTTAGGTTTATCGCTGAATTATGTGGGTATTTCTCCCATGAAAGCACTAATTTATACAGCTATTTTATATGGATTAACAGCACCAGTACTGATTGCAATCATTTTGCATATTTCGAATAATAAAAAAATCATGGGAGAAAATGTGAACGGATTGATGGCCAATATGTTGGGATTTACCGCTTTAATCATCATGACTTTTGCCGCGGGCACCTTACTTTATATGCAAATTTTTGATTAGAAAAGGTTTAGTTTTTGACCTTGAATGTCCAATGCATGTTGAATTCAGCAACAATGATTCCCTCCGAATTTTTACCGATCGAAGTACAAGAAATTTTGGAGCTTTCACCTGTTTTAATGGCTTCTTGGATAGCTAATTCAATTTCTTTTCCTTGGTCGCAGCTAAATAATATCACCCCTGTCGCCTTTTTAAAAAATGTAGCTTCCATCCCTTCCACTAGCATGCTAACCTTCGGGGATCTTTGGTATACTTGAGAAAAGGCGAGCATACCACTGCACATTTCTGCGGCCATTGCTTCGACAGCAAAATACATTGAGTTAAAAGGATTTTGATTAAACCAAGAAAGTTTAATGCGAACAACACAAGACTCCGCATCAAAATGATGTATACTTAAGCCAGCAAAAAATGCAGATGAAAGTTTTTGAAATAAGAAAAACTTAAACAAAATGGGATTCGTGATTATCGATTTGAATTTGTTAAAAGAGGGATTCATGTGATGAAATATAAATTATCCTGAAATGATGCATGTAATTGCCTACCTTAAATTAACTTTAAAAGAGGCTTTAAAATTCGACGAATATAGTCATTTAATTTTCCTTCCAACTGATAATTTCGTAACCTTGCGTTAGCATTTCATTCGATTAATAGATCTTTTATAAACTAAAATGGCCGAAAAAAATACATTAAAAGAGGAAGCCCTTCATTACCACGCTAAAGGGAGACCCGGAAAGATCGAGGTTATCCCATCCAAAGAAACAGCGTCACAAAAGGATTTAACTTTGGCCTATTCTCCCGGTGTTGCAGAACCTTGTTTAGAAATTGCGGCTAACCCGGAAGATATTTATAAGTATACCGCCAAAGGGAATTTGGTTGCAGTAATTTCTAACGGAACCGCTGTTTTAGGTCTTGGGGATATAGGTCCTGGTGCCAGCAAACCCGTGATGGAGGGAAAGGGTTTACTCTTTAAAATATATGCCGATATAGACGTGTTTGACCTGGAGTTAAACACTAAAAATGTCGATGAGTTTGTTCGTACGGTTAAAATTCTAGAGCCCACTTTTGGGGGGATTAATTTAGAGGATATTTCTGCGCCGGAATGCTTTGAAATTGAAGAACGCCTTAAGGCTGAATTGGATATTCCGGTCATGCATGATGACCAACATGGAACCGCCATCATTAGTGCAGCGGCCTTATTAAATGCTTTGGAAATCATAAAAAAGGATATTTCAACAGTAAAAATCATTATCAATGGGGCGGGTGCATCCGCGACCTCTTGTACCCGACTTTATTGTTCATTAGGCGCGTTAAAAGAAAATATTTTAATGTTTGATTCGAAGGGCTTGATACATCCCAATCGGACCAATTTAGATGGGCGCAAATCCGAATTTGCTAACGCTCATTTTCCTCCCGAAACTACCTTGACAGAGGCATTAGTTGGCGCAGACGTGTTTGTTGGCCTCTCAAAAGGGAACATTTTAACGGAAGAAATGATTAAGCCCATGGCCAAAGATTGCATCGTTTTTGCCATGGCAAATCCGACGCCAGAAATAGCTTATGATAAGGCAATCAATGCGCGTGAAGATATTATTTTTGCAACAGGTCGAAGTGATTATCCAAACCAGGTGAATAACGTCCTTGGGTTTCCATATATCTTTAGAGGGGCATTGGATGTACGATCCAAAGTGATCAACGAAGAAATGAAATTAGCCGCTGTGTATGCGCTGGCCGATTTAGCTAAAAAGCCGGTTCCCGATATTGTTAATTTGGCCTACGGACAGGACAATATTGTTTTTGGTAGAGATTACATTATTCCTAAACCCGTCGACCCACGTTTATTAACCACTGTCGCGCCAGCGGTGGCTTTAGCAGCGATGAAGTCGGGAGTTGCCAAGCATCCTATCGAAAACTGGGAGGCCTATGAACTTCAATTGTCTAAGCGATTGGGACTTGATAATACGTTGATGAAAGTGATTATCAACAAGGCAAAAACAAAGCCGAAAAGAGTTGTTTTGGCCGATGCGGAAAATCTATCTGTTTTAAAAGCAGCCCAAGAAGTTCTTCAAGAAAAAATAGCCACTCCTATTTTATTGGGGAATCGAGAGTTAATTCAACAAATTTTAGATGAAAATTCAATTAAGTTGCCGGGAGTTGAAATTATAGATCCCTATTTGCCAGGAGCGGACGAAGACAAGGAGCGAGCAAATAGGTATAGTGAGTTATTATTTATTCGCCGACAAAGACAAGGGTTAAATAAAGCGGAGGCCCAAAAAATCATTCGCCGAAGAAATTATTTTGGAAGTATGATGGTTAGCACGGGTGATGCCGATGCCATGATTGGTGGCATGAGCCGTAATTATCCAGATACTTTACGCCCAGCCCTGCAAGCGATTGGCAGGAAAGATGGAGTACAAAAGGTTTCTGGGATGTATATTTTGATGACGCGATTTGGTCCATTATTTCTAGCAGATACTACGGTAAACTTCAACCCAAGTGCCGAGGAAATAGTGGAGATCGCGGAGTTGTCGGCCCAACAAGTGGAAAAGTTTAACATCAAACCTCGAATTGCCTTGATTACCTATTCAAATTTTGGAAGTGCAGAGGGAGATGATGCTAAAAAGATGAAATCTGCAGTCCAAATATTGAAACAAAGAAACCCGAATATGATCGTAGATGGCGAAATACAAGCGCATTTACCCTTTAATACCGAGCTATTAAAGGAGAATCATCCATTCAGTGAATTAGCAGAAAAAGGGGCAAATGTTTTAATTTTCCCCAACTTATCATCGTCTAATATTGCGTATAATTTGGTCAAAGAGATCGCTGGAATTGAAAAAATAGGACCTATTTTATTGGGCTTAAAAAAGCCGGTTCACGTGCTCCAATTAGGGTCTTCGACGAGAGAAATAGTGAACATGATTGCCATTGCTGTTGTAGACGCACAAATGAGTAAATAATATGTTACAGGTAGAGACACAAATTAACGCTTCGTTGGAAATAGTTTGGGATTGTTTTACGAACCCTATTCATGTTGTAAACTGGAATTTTGCTTCTGATGATTGGCATTGTCCCAAAGCGACCAATGATTTTGTCGAAGGGGGAGAATTTCATTACATCATGGCAGCAAAAGATGCTTCTTTTGAGTTTGATTTTTGGGGTACTTTTCAGCAAATAGAGGAGTTTAAAACATTGAAAATCACATTAGGAGATGGCAGAAAAATGTCAGTGAATTTTGAGGCGAAGCATCATGTAACTGCGGTGAAAGAGTTTTTTGAACCTGAGACTCAAAATTCACATGAGCTCCAACTAGCCGGTTGGCAAGCGATTTTGACTCATTTTAAAAACTACGTTGAAGCTTTATGAGGTTTTTAACCTATGTCATTTTTTTTATTTCATTTGTAGCGTATTCACAAGATAGCGCTTATGAAAAAGAAATAGAAGCTTTTCGCAAGACCCGCATTGATAGCTTGAAACATGAAAATGGTTGGCTTAATTTAGCTGGCTTGTATTGGTTAAAAGAAGGAGAAAATACGATTGGATCAGACCCTCAAAATGATTTTGTTTTTCCCGTTGAACACTCAGATTCTTTTTTGGGCAAGGTTATTTTAGAAAAAGGCATCGTAACTTTTAAATCTAAAGAAGCCAATCAGGTTTTTTCATCTGGACATCCTGTAAAAGAAATCATCGCTTTTGATGATAAAAAAGTACTTATTTTTGCGCACAAATCCCTTCGTTGGTTTATCATTAAACGAGGGAATCAATACGCGCTCAGACTTCGTGATTTAGCAGGGGAATATGTGCGGAATTTTAAAGGAATTAATTATTTTCCGATCAATGCTTCCTGGCGAATTAATGCAAAATTTGTTCCTGTTCATGGTAAAAAATTGCATGTTACAGACATGACGGGCCGTACTTATTTAGAGGACTCTCCGGGAGATTTATATTTTACAATCAAAGGGAGAAAATATAGGTTGGAAGCCGGTGGAACAAGGGATGAATTTTTTATTGTTTTTGGTGATTTGACGAACAAAAAGACTACCTATGGAGGCGGTAGATTTTTATATGCCAATAGTCCTGATAAGCATGGAAATGTAATCTTAGACTTTAATAAATCTCTTAATCCACCTTGCGTTTTTATTCCTTTTGCGACCTGTCCATTGCCAACGAAGAAAAACAAACTTTCATTGGAAGTGGAGGCAGGAGAACAATCAATTGGCTTTTTGAACGATAAATAAATCGCTGATTAGGAGTCATTAATTTTCCTCAAACCAAGAGGCATATTCAATGTAATTACGGGCAGTACGCATGAATATTTCAGCCGCTTCTGGGCTGACAGGTTTTAAATATTTCGCAGGATTGCCTGCATAAATACTCCCGGAAGGAACCCGAGTATTTTGCGTTACCACGGCTCCTGCGGCAATAATACTTCCCGTTTCAATGTAGGCTCCGTCCATAATGATGGCCCCCATCCCCACAAGAACGGAATCTTCAATCGTACATCCATGAACAATGGCGTTATGCGCGATAGATACATAATTGCCAATCGTTGTTTCTGTTTTTTGGTAGGTACAATGGATTACGGCTCCATCTTGAATATTGCTATGATGGCCAATCCTGATTTTATTTACATCCCCTCTGATGACCGCATTAAACCATATGGTGCAGTAATCTCCTAAATGGACATCGCCAACAATCGTAGCATTGGGCGCTTGCCAATTAAAATTTCCGAACTGTGGAGATACTCCTTTTACGGGTAATATGATTGCCATGTTTTGCTGTTTATTCAGGCCATTTGCCTTGTAATTTCATTACTTTTTCAATCACATCTCGGACGGCTCCTTGCCCTCCTTTAAAAGGGGATACATATTTTACCGCCGATTTAATTTCGGGAATCGCATCTGCTGGACATGTACTAAGTAATTGGGGCCTCTGTAAGATTTTTAAATCAGGCGTATCGTCTCCCATATATAAAATTTCATTTTCTGAAATGCCTATTTTTTCAAGCCAAGAAAGGTAAGTACTTAGTTTATCTTGCCCACCTAAACTCATGTATATATCTTGAAACTTTAAATTTTCTAGTCTTTTCCTCACCCCTGGGTGTCCTCCGCCTGAAATGACACATAGTGAAAAATGGGCCTCCCGCGCCTTTTCTATCGCATAGCCATCTCGTATGAAAAAACTTCTAAAATGCTCCCCTGTCTCTAGCACATGAACTTGGCCATCTGTCATCACTCCGTCTACATCAAAAACAAATGCTTTAATACTTGAAAACAATGATAGTACGTTATCCATATACAGAATTATTAGCCCCAAATATCTTAAATTTTTATGTATTTTTACCTTCTTTTGAGTTTGATTATGCCAAAATCGTTGCGCCATATAAAGATTCTGTCTTATTTAATTTTTGCCTTTGTTTATTCACACAAAGGTCATGGGCAATCAATTTCAGGAAAACCAGATCGCTTAGGCCAAGAAGTTAAATCTTGGATAAGTTCAAGCAAGTTTAAAGATGCACCCAAAATAGGAGACCAGTTTTCAATTTTATGGGGCAATAATCTGTTGGGCTCACAGCAAACCAAAGAAATCCAAGAAATTTTAGTTCAAATGCCTTTAAAGGGGTTTAGGACGGCTAATTTAGCGTATTTTTTTATTAGAAATGTGGTGCAGATTCCACATGATTCTGTACTGTTTTCCGATTTTATTTCTGTTTGGAAAAAACTATTGGATCAAAAAGATGCCAAAACGGCGATGGTTTTGGGAGAGCAATTGGACTCCTGGATTTATACCCATCAATTAAGCCAAACAGGTAATTTGAGTATTGGTGTTCAAGGAAATTTAAGGATTCAATGGCCAGCTGCCCAACAAGCAGTATCAGATACCATAGCATCGCCGGCCGTAAATGATGGTTGGGATACCGCTGAATCGCCCCTGTCAGAGGCACCGATCTCTGATTTTTATGATGATCAGCAGTCTTGGATATCGGCCAGCAAAGTGTTAGACGGCCCCAGGTTTAGGTGGGAAAATCCCGAAATTCGACTTAAAATAGGAAAAGATAGCCTTCGATTAACATGCCAAGAATTCTCTTGGCTTTTGAAAGATAAGTTTGGGAAAGGGATTGAGGCGAATTTACCAGGGGCTCTTTTGGGGATGCCAACTGCGAAATGGTCGTTAAAAGAATTTGAGATACTTCCTAGGTCTGCAAGTCTTTTGAGCCCCAATTCAGGGTTTACTCTGAACGAAAAGAAGCATGTCGGAATGGCAAAAATGGCACTTAAGCGAAAAGCGGGAACCCTTAATTTTAATTTCGAATTTCGTTCCAATGAAAATTTAAAAGAACCGATGCTTGGTGCCTTCGGCAAGGCCCAAGGGCGGCTTTGGATACAGGGAAACAAAATGGGCTTGATGGCTTCTAAGGAGGCGGCCCAACTAGACATTATAAAAAAGGAGAAGCTTATTGCGCGGGTGTCGGCACCTTCTTTCTGGATTATGCCTGATGGCTCTATTGATATTCAAAAAGGTTCTTTTGTTGCCTACATTGGCGCAAAGGACTCATTATATCATCCATTAATTCG
The DNA here is from genome assembly GCA_947464595.1 of Cytophagaceae bacterium. GTDB lineage: Bacteria > Bacteroidota > Bacteroidia > Cytophagales > Spirosomataceae > Aquirufa. Next base: position 213 of record CANHXO010000092.1, on the reverse strand, counting down.
AGGCAATTGGTACGCAAAAGATCAAACCTTACACCTTAAAAAAATGGAAGGAATTGCCGAGGAAAGACTTTTGTTTGAAGATTCTTATCATCAAATTAGAATTTCAGCAGACTTGGCTATCTTAAAAACAAATGAAACTAAAATTGATTTTTACCGCATTTCTGGAAAATCCCAAGTGCCTGCTTGGATAGAATCATTTGATTATTATAGCCC
>CANHXO010000091.1 GCA_947464595.1 Cytophagaceae bacterium | reverse complement strand
GCTGCCTCATAGCCTGCAATTCCTGCATACATATAAATTCGTGCTGAAACGGGTGGAGCAAAAATATCATGAATTATACTCTCGGTCAACACCAACTCTGCCCTGATTAAAAACTCAGGGTTAGCGGCGTCTTGTTGAAAATTTGGATTTGATTTCTGACAAGCACCCAACAAAATGCCAATAAAAATAAAGAGTAGAACTTTTCTCATGTTAGAATTTATTGGAAGTAAATGTACACAAATTCAGAAAAAATTATTGATCTAAATCAGTTTACGAATTTTCTAATATTTTTTCAGCCGCTAATCGACCCGACGATAAAGAAGCCTGTAAAGATGGAAATTGGGTATAGTCTCCAGCTAAAACAATCTTATTTTCATTTGCTTTATGAATCAATTGCTTGAAATTACCTACTTTAAATAAGGAGTATGGAATTGAAAAAGATTTCAAAAATGTAAAATCGGACTGCGAAAGCTCTAAAACTCGAGCTAATTCCTTTTTAATTTCCAATTCGGAAATCTCCATTTGCAGACTAGTCGCTGAAACCAAATGCTTTCCTTCCGGGGCAAGTGCAGTATTCACTTGGCTCAAGCAAGAAAAATGCAACAAAGGACTGGAATTTAAAGGCATCAAATGGATCAATGGCATTGAAGTTTCAAGACACTTGTTCAAACTAAAATAAAAGGTCTTAGAACTGAAATGGGCATGATCAGGAAACGTAACATTCAATAATTCACAGGCATTCCGTGGATCCGTGGCTAAAATCAAATGGTCAAAATCAACCTTTTCTCCATTGTTCAATAGGAGTGATTTCCCCTTAATTTCAGTGACACCAACACCAGTCCTTATTTTTTCTTTGGGAATTCCAGCAACTAAATCTAACGCAATCGCTCCCATTCCAGATTTTGGTAAAGCTGCATTTCCCTCTAAAAATTGCTTCATGTAAAAGAAAAATAAGGATGCTGGAGGACTCAATGTTTCATCTAAATAGATCCCGGCAAAAAATGGCCTTAAAAAAATACGTTGGAATTTTTCTGAAAAACGATATCGTGCGATCAACTCAGTGGTCGTTTCTGTATTAGAATTTAGGGGTGAAACTGAACCCAGCGTTTTAAGCCAAATCAAAGCCAATTTTAAATAATCAAAAATAGAAGCTCCAACAGAGTTGATGTTTTTGAAAAATAAAAAAGGGGATTTGAAAGGATAGAGAAATGGGTTAAATTTTCCCTCATTGAACACATACGCACCAGATTCAAAATAAGATAAATCACATTTAGAAAAATGGAGGCTTCGCTGGACCTCGGGGTAGGCAGTCTGCAAAACTTGAAAACCGTGATCTAAAATATATCCTTTAAACTCTTCACTCTGGACCCTACCGCCTATTGACATTGATTTTTCTATTAAAATAAAATCAAGTCCTTTACTTTGTAAAATTTGAGCTGCTTGCAGACCTGCTATCCCGCCGCCTACGATCACAATTGAATTCATATTAAGTTTATATTTTCATAAACGTTTTAAACTTACGAAAGTTTGAAGTGTTTTTACTAATTTGCAGATTAAATGGGAGCTAGGAATGAACTTTAGTATTAAGGAGGAAAACAATTATCAATACATCGATGAAGGAAAAGGCGATATTCTGCTTTTGCTTCATGGATTGTTTGGCGCCTTGAGTAACTGGGAAAGTGTAATTAAACTGTTTAGTCAAAAGTACCGAGTCATCATTCCACTCATGCCCATCCATGACATGCCCATTAAAGAAGCAGGATGTGAAGGATTAACCGTTTTTCTCGAAGAATTTGTCGCTTTTAAAAAACTAGAAAGTTTTAGCTTAATTGGAAATTCCTTAGGGGGGCATGTGGCTTTAATTTATACGTTAAAACATGCTCATAAAGTAGAAAGACTTATTTTAACGGGTTCTTCCGGTTTATTTGAGAATTCTATGGGAGGGACTTATCCCAAACGTGGCGATTACGAATTTATTAAGGAACGCATTGAATATACATTTTATGATCCCAAAACGGCTACAAAAGAATTAGTCGACGAAGTATTTGAAATCATTAATAGTATACCAAAAGTGATGCGTATTATTGCTATAGCTAAGTCGGCTCAGAGAAATAATATGGCTAAGGACATTGTGCGCATTAAAACCCCTACGCTTTTGATTTGGGGATTAAATGATACAATCACACCCCCTCAAGTTGGCCATGAATTCAACCAACTCATCAAAGGATCTGAATTGCATTTCATTGATCATTGTTGCCACGCACCCATGATGGAACAACCCGAAGAATTCAATCGAATTTTATCGAATTGGTTAGACCATAATCCCGTTGTGTCATGATGGCTCTCGCGTTTTTATCCTTTGATTTACCCACCATTTCCATTCAAGATTCGGTGCAAAAATCGCTGAAAATCATGCGTGCAAATAACATGAATGTCATTTCAGTACTGGATAAAAAACAATGGATTGGGAACTTGACAGAGGAAATGATTATGAAAGCGACTCATCCAGATGGCAAGGTAGACCAATTTCAAAACGAACTCAATCAAATTAAAATAGAAACCGAAGAGGATATTTTAGCAAGTCTTCCTTTCTTTGAGGAGAGTGGATTTGGAGTCCTTCCAGTGGTAGACGAACTAATGAAATACCAAGGTTATTTGCCTTGGCAATCCGTGGCAAAAACGTTGTTTTATACGGGTTTTAATGCTCAAAATGGCGGTATTATTCGAATCGTTTTTCATACTCAAAGAGATTCAATGAGTGTCATTGCCAAAATAATTGAAGAAAATAAAGGTCTGATTACCAGAAGTTATTTGACTAAATCAAGCAAAGAAGATCATGTGTGGCCAGAATTGATTTTACAAATTCAAACAGACCAATTTTCCGCCATTGTAAAAAGCTTGGAGCGGCATGAAATACATATTGAAAAAGCCTTTATGTTTGGTCATCAAGAGGAAGTAGATCAATCCCGATTCGATTTGTTGTTGAAATATTTAAATCCTTAGCCATGCGTTTCTCTTTAGCCATACATGGAAAGGAATTTTCGGCCGAAATGAAGCCTTTAATGGAAAAGTTATGGGCCGACATCTCAGCAAAAAATCAAAATATTCAAATTTCAGAAAGCTTTTACAGCCACCTCAAAGAACATGGATTTGATTTGAATCAATTTCAAACCTATTCCATTCAAAAGGGCCCAGAAAATGTTCAAATGGCTTGGAGTATCGGTGGTGATGGAACTTTTTTAGAGACATTAAGCCAAGTAGGCGCCAAAGAAATACCCATTTTAGGGATCAACACAGGTCGCCTAGGATTTTTAGCCACACTTTCACCAGAGGAAGTTCCACAAGCATTGCAACATGTCTTGTCAAATGAATATACCATTGAGGACCGCTGTTTAGTTTCTTTAGATGCAGAGGTTGACTTGTTTGAGGGCAAGGATTTTGGTTTAAATGAAGTGGGAATCATGAAGACTGATTCTTCATCCATGATTCAAATCAAAACATTTTTGGACGGAAACTACCTAAATACATATTGGGCTGACGGAATTATTGTCTCCACAGCAACTGGATCAACGGGTTATTCCCTTTCCGTCGGTGGACCTTTAGTCATCCCTACATCAGATTCGTTTATAATCGCTCCCATGAGCCCACATAATTTAAACGTGCGCCCATTAATTGTATCCAGTAATTCTGTCCTAAAATTTGAGGTGAGTAGCCGAAGTCAAAACTTCCTCATCTCCGTAGACTCAAGGTCCCGCGTCATTGATAGTAAGATATCGATTGAAGTTAAGAAAGCTGCATTTTCAGGGAAAATCGTCAAAATCCCAGGTGACAACTTTCTTCAAACATTGCGCAATAAGTTGAATTGGGGATTGGATGTGAGGAATTGAGGGATTTAGGTAAGAGGTAAAATTAGGTAATAAGTAAGAAGTAATAGGTAATAGGTAATAAGTAATAGGTAATAGGTAATAAGTAAAATTAGGTATTAGGTAATAATTCATTGAGGTTTTATATGTGTGCTTTTTAGCTTCTTTATTATTGTAATTAGAATTTTAAGTATTTCAATACCTTGATTATTTAAATCTTCAAATTCAGAATCGTCAATTATTTTTTCCAAAAACAATAACTCAAGCCAATATAACGACTCATTTATTTCTTTGAGAGAAATAGATAATTTATGAATGTAATCACTCCTAGATTCAGCATAATAACCTTCTCTAAGATTCGCACCGACACTTGTGCTACTTTTTAATAATTGATTAGAAATGATAAACTCCCTTTTCTGCTCGAGTTTTTTACATAACCGATACACATTTCTAGCAAAACTTAATGACTTGTTATGAATGTTTGATTTCAACATTCATCAATCTCGACAAAAATTATTTGATTGTTTACCTAAAACTTTGATTATCAATCAATTGATTTTAATAATCAACAAATAGATCTTCTGAGAAAAATACCTATTACTTCTTACTCATTACTTCTTACTTATTACTTCTTACCTATTACTTCTTACCTATTACTTAATACCTAACCCATATTCCCTAAAGCCCGTTTCAGCTCATTCAACTTCAGTAATGCCTCAATCGGAGAAAGCGTATTAACATCCAAGGCATTTAATTGGTCCTGCACCTTTTGTAATCCCTCCGGAATTTCAGCCCCAAATAAACTCATTTGGAAATTTGCTTTGGGCATATCTTTCAAACGCTCGACATGATCGTCCAACGAATGGTCTTTTTCTAAATTTTGTAAAATTTCATGAGCCCTCAGCACTAAAGAATTGGGCATTCCTGCCATTTGGGCTACATGGATACCAAAACTATGGGCTGAGCCACCCGGCAATAATTTGCGAAGAAAAACAATTTTATTGCCCACCTCTTTGACCGAAACATGGTAATTTTTTATCCGGGGAAAGTCCTCGGCCAACTGGTTTAATTCATGGTAATGGGTGGCAAATAATGTCTTAGCGCTGTTTTTGGGATGGTTATGCAAATGTTCGGCAATCGCCCAGGCCATCGACACGCCATCGTAAGTCGAGGTACCCCGACCGATTTCATCCAACAAAACCAAAGAACGACTTGATAAATTATTTAAAATAGCAGCGGTCTCAGTCATCTCAACCATGAAAGTCGACTCCCCTTTGGACAAATTATCAGAGGCTCCGACCCGGGTAAAAACCTTGTCAACTAAACCGATATTGGCAGCATCTGCAGGAACAAATGAGCCCATTTGGGCCAGTAAAACAATTAAGGCGGTCTGCCTCAATAATGCAGATTTTCCCGCCATATTAGGTCCCGTGATCATCATGATTTGCTGGCTCTCATGATCCAAAAACACATCATTAGGGACATACTCCTCTCCTGCGGCCAAAGACATTTCGATGACGGGATGTCGACCCGCAATAATCTCGATCGCCTCTCCATCGTTCAATACTGGCCTTACATACTTGTTTTTTTGAGCAACCACCGCAAAACTGGTCAAAACATCCAAAGTAGCCAAGCCAGTCGCATTCACTTGTATTAATTCCAAATAACCCAAAGCCTCCCGCACCAATTCATTGAATATACCAAACTCAATCGACGCAATTTTATCTTCCGCTGTTAAAATCTTCTCCTCATAAATTTTCAACTCTTCCGTAATATAGCGTTCCGCATTCACCAACGTTTGCTTCCGAATCCAGTCAGCAGGTACCCGATCCTTGTGCGCATGTGTCACCTCCAAATAATATCCAAAAACCCGGTTATACGATATTTTCAAGGAACTAATGCCCGTCCGCTCTATTTCACGCTTCTGCATGGAAGCCAAATATTCCTTCCCATTGGAAGACAACAAATGTAACTCGTCGAGTTCAGGCATAAAGCCCGTTTTAATAATTCCACCCTGATGGATCAACATAGGAGCATCTTCCCGCAAAGCCTCGTCGATTTTCTTAACCAATTTCAGGCAGGGGTTCAACTGGTCTGCCCATTTAGACAAATATCCAGAGGACTGATTCACCAATAATTCCTTGATCTCGGGTATTTGTTGGAGTGCCCGCTTCAAGGCCAACAACTCCCGTGGATTGACCCGAGTAGCCGCCACTTTGGAAATCAAACGTTCCAAATCCCCCACAGGCTTTAACAAATGGACTAAAGAATCCAATAAATCAGCAGAGGAAATAAGTCCGGCCACCCCTTCTTGGCGTTCATTAATAGCTTTTAATTCCTTTAATGGCAAGACCATCCACTTTCTCAACAAGCGAGCGCCCATAGGAGTAAGCGTTTGATCCATCAACTGAATTAAAGGAACACCACCCTCTTGAACCGAATGAATTAATTCCAAATTCCGAATGGTAAATCGGTCCAACCACACATATTTATCTTCCTCTATTCGCTGAATCGTGGAAATATGGCCCACTTGCTTATGCTCCGTCTCCGCCAAATAATGCAATATCACGCCAGCCGCAATCACACCCAGCGGCATATCTTCAATTCCAAAACCCTTTAAATTTTGGGTCTTAAAATGTTGGGTCATCAACGGATAGGCAAATTCATGGGTAAAAATCCATTCCTCCAACGTAAACGAGTGGAAGGCATCTCCAAAATGCTCTAAATAAAGCGCGCGATATTTTTTAGGATATAAAATTTCAGAAGGCATGAAACTTTGCACCATCTTCTGAATGTAGGCCAAAGGCCCTTGAGAGCACATAAACTCACCCGTGGAAATATCTAAAAAAGCGAGGCCAAACAAGGCTTCTTTCTCCGAATAGGACAAAGCCGCTACATAGTTATTTCGCTTATGGTCAAGTACTTGGTCATTAAAAGAAACCCCAGGCGTCACCAATTCTGTAACCCCACGCTTCACAATTCCCTTCACGGTTGCCGGATCTTCTAATTGGTCACAAATGGCGACTCGTTGGCCTGCTCGAACCAGCTTAGGCAAATAAGTATCGAGCGAATGATGTGGAAAACCAGCCAAATGATCATCTGCATTTCCGTTATTTCGGCGCGTCAACACAATCCCCAAAATTTTAGAGGCTTTCACCGCATCTTCTCCAAAAGTCTCATAGAAATCACCAACTCGAAACAATAAAATTGCTCCAGGATATTTAGCCTTGATCTGATTAAACTGTCGGGACAAAGGAGTTTCCCCTTTTTTCAAGGGTTCTTTTCCATTTTCTATATTTTTTGCCAAAATAATTACGGGTAATGAAAGCAAAAATAACTCAAATTTTATACTTTTACCATTCTTTAAACCTAATGAAAAATAATGATCAATAATTCTATTTACATTCAATCACAACAAGAGGTTTTTGACGTAGTCATTGTGGGTTCTGGAGCAGGTGGAGGAATGGCTGCACATACATTAACGAAGGCAGGTGCTAAAGTTTGTGTATTAGAGGCGGGCCAACCCTTTGACCCGGCTGACCCTAAGAACATCACGCAATTAAAATGGCCTTATGAATCTCCTAGGAGAGGAACAGGAACGACTAGGGCCTTTGGTGATTTCGATGCTGCTTACGGCGGTTGGGAAATCGATGGAGAGCCTTATACGCGCAAAAACGGAACTAAATTTGACTGGTTTCGAGCACGTATGGTGGGAGGAAGAACGAATCACTGGGGACGTATTTCTTTGCGTTTTGGTCCAGATGATTTTAAAAGAAAAAGCATTGATGGTTTAGGAGATGACTGGCCGATTGGCTATGATGACATGAAGCCATTTTATGATAAAATTGATAAAATGTTAGGGGTTTTTGGGACCAACGAAGGACTTAGAAATGATCCAGATGGATTTTTCTTGCCACCGCCTAAACCTCGTTTACATGAGTTGATGATCAAGAAGGCCAATAAGGCTTTGGGAATTCCCACCTACCCTTCTCGCTTATCTATCTTAACAAAACCCATAAACAGCGAGCGTGGCTCATGTTTTTACTGTGCACAATGTAATCGTGGATGTTCAGCTTATGCTGACTTTTCTTCGTCATCCGTGTTGGTAAAGCCAGCCATGGCCACTGGAAATTTAACCTTGTTGCCATTTGCGATGGCGAGAGAAGTAATGACCGATGCAGCTACAGGTTTGGCGACTGGCGTTTCTTATGTTCACACAGGAACTTTACAAGAATATTCCGTAAGAGGTAAAATCGTGATGTTAGCTGCTTCTGCAGGTGAAACAGCCCGATTGTTATTAAACTCAAAAAGTTCTCGTTTCCCGAATGGAATAGCAAATTCGAGCGGGGTGGTAGGTAAATACATCAATGACTCAACGGGTGCTTCACGTTCCGCCATCATTCCTAAATTGTTTGACCGCAAGGTGTACAATGAAGATGGAGTGGGTGGTTTGCACGTATATACACCCTGGTGGCTTGATAATAAAAAATTGGATTTCCCTCGTGGATACCACATTGAGTATGGTGGAGGTATGGGCATGCCAAGTTACGGTTTTGGTTGGGGAATTGAAGGGTTAAATGGAAAAGAGAATTATACTAGAGATGGACTTCGCAAAGCAGCCGGAGGATACGGAGCGACTTTAAAAGAAGATTATCGCCGTTATTATGGTTCTTATGTAGGTTTTGCCGGACGTGGAGAACCTGTGCCAAGAGAAGATAATTATT
>CANHXO010000090.1 GCA_947464595.1 Cytophagaceae bacterium | reverse complement strand
TAATACTGATACTAAGCAAGTATTATCATGGAATGCAATTTTAGTTTCTGCTTTAGTAAAAGCCCACGAATCGGTTCATAATGAAGATTACTTGGATTTAGCGAAATCGATCCTGGTAAATATAGAGCGTAACTTTATTGTTGATGAAAGATATTTGCATCAAGTTACATACGCCAAATATCCAATTTTAGCTTTTTTGGATGATATGGCTCTATTAACCATGGCATTTGTAGATCTATATGAAGTAAGTGGCCTTATAGATTATTTGAATAAAGCGAATATTTGTTTGAATGAAATACTAGAAAATTTCAATACAAAAAATTCCCAAACGGTATATTATAATTACTATTCAAATAAATCGGAAAAGCTTATTGCTGAAAAATATGAATTAAATGATTCTGTTATGCCATCATCTAACTCAATTTTATGCGAATGTTTATTTAAAGTGGGATTCATCATGCAAATTCCAGACTATACGCTTAAGGCTAAGCAAATGCTTGAAAATGTAATGGATTTAGCAGCAAAAAATCCTTTATATTATGCTAATTGGTTGCGATTATATTGTGATTATGTTGAATATCCTAAGGCGATCATTAAATATAACAGTAATTATATAAGCTTAAAAGACTTAAGGAATATCGAAATTCCTTTAGACAAGTCAATGGTTAATTTCATGCCCATTTTAAGCGAAGTAAATATTAATTTTTATTTATGCGTTGGCGAAACTTGTTATGCTCCTACCAAAACCATTGAAGAATTAATTGTTCAAATTAAGAACGTTATTTAACACGCAATGGATTTTCGTTGACAAAAGCACCCCAACCTTTTTTTGTACCTTTTATGGTAGAAGTTAAATTATTATTGTGAAAATGATGACAAATAGCTATGCCTAAAGCATCTGTGGCGTCAAATAGTTTTGCGTCTAATTTAATATTCCCTATGACCTCTACCATTCGTGCTACTTGTTCTTTTGATGAATTCCCATTTCCTGTTACTGACTGTTTGATTTTTTTGGGTTCGTATTCAGCGACAGGAATATTTTTAGAAAAAGCTAAAGACATAACCATTCCCTGAACTCTGCCTAATTTCAACATAGATTGAACATTTTTTCCGAAAAAAGGACATTCTATAGCTATTTCATCTGGTAAGAATTCTTCAATAATGCCCAAAACCCTTTCATGAATTTTTAGAAATTTGGCACCTTGGGTGGTATACTTAGTTAAATTCAAAACACCATATTGAAGAATAGTTACTTTTTCTTTATTTATTTTAATGAGCCCATAACCAAGAAATCTAGTACCAGGATCAATACCTAAAATTATTTTTTCTGATTGGGAACTAGTAATTTGCGACATATAACTCTGATTCATGTTGATTAATGAACTCTCAAAAGTTTTAAATTTTTTCTTTCCTAAACTTATATGGAAAAATAATCATTTAGCGATTGAAAAAATAATTTACTTAACTTTTGATGATGGTCCTACCCCTGAAGTTACCCAATATGTATTAGAACTTCTAAGGAAATATGAAGCTAAAGCTACCTTTTTTTGCATAGGAAAGAATATAGAATCGAATCAAAATTTAGCCAAGCAAATTTTATTGGAAGGCCATAAAATAGGAAATCACACCATGAATCATGTGAATGCTTGGCAAGTTAGTACTCAAGATTATTATAATGAATATGTAGCATGTGAAAATGCCATTAATAATTTAGGCACTAATTCAATTGGATTTAGACCCCCATATGGCAGAATAAGCTATTTTATGAATAAAAAACTAGTAGAATATACCAAAATTTATATGTGGACCTTCATCTCTGGTGATTATAATAAAAATAATAATCCTGAGCGAATTATAAAATCAGCTAAGAAAAGCTTTCAACATGGTTCTATTTTTATTTTTCATGATAGCCATAAAGCTTTTCCAATTTTAAGTAAAATCCTTGAACCAATCTTGGAATATGGTGCTCAAAATAACTTTTTATTTAAAACCTTATGATCGATACACACGCTCATCTTTATGATGATTTATTTACCGCTGATATTGAAAATAATATAAATCAAATCATTGAAGCAGGCATTAAGGAGGTTTGGCTACCTAATTGTGATGTTCAAACATTAGATTCGCTTATTAAATTAACATCATCCTATCCGATGATATGCAAGCCCATGATCGGTTTGCATCCTACCTATGTGAAGGAAGACTATTTAGACCAATTGAATATATTAAAACCAATTTTAGATGATGCTAAATTTTTAGCAGTCGGTGAAATTGGCTTAGATTATTACTGGGATATTACATTTAAAAATGAACAAATAGATGCATTTAAAATGCAATGTCAATGGGCATTGAATAAAAACATTTGGGTGGATATACATTGTCGAAAAGCTTATGCAGATTTAATTTCTATTCTTTCTTCAAAAGAATTCAGTCAGTTAAAAGGGATTATTCATTGTTTTTCAGGCGATGCTGCAGAGGCAACGAAATTGACTAATTTGGGTTATTCACTGGGTATAGGCGGAGTTATAACTTATAAAAACACAAACTTATTTGAAAGCATAAAACACATTGATTTACAATATATCGTCTTAGAAACAGATTCGCCTTACCTAAGCCCTGTTCCATTTAGAGGAAAACCTAACCATCCTTCGCATCTAAAATTAGTGGCTCAGAAACTTGCTGATTTATATGAAATCCATCTGGATGAAATCATAAAAATCACAACTAATAATGCGCTAAAATTTAAAGTTTTTTCAAATTTTCAATGATTAAATGGTTTGAATCATGCCAAGAAAAAAGAGCATTTCTTAGATTAATAACTGTCTTATTTTTGCTCATTAGCATTTTCTGGATATTTCCGTTGAGAATAATTTTCCCATGATTAATAATTCCTATGGAATGACTAAGTTTTAAAACATCAGATAAATCATGACTAATGAGTAGACATGGAATGTTTTTAAATTCAATAATCTCTTTGATTATGGTTGAAAATTCCAACTTTTGTTCAGTATCTAATTGGCTAAATGGTTCATCAAGAACTAAGTATTCGACAGGTTCACTGATTGCATTTAAAATACCTAATTTCTGTTTTTCTCCTCCAGACAAATTTGTTACTTGCGTATTTAATAGATTTTGTAAATGAAAAATTTTAACATATCGATTGATTTCTTTTTGAGGGGAAACTGATTTTTGAAATATGATATTCAAAAAATCTTGTACCGTATGAAATGGTTTTAAATGTAGGTTTTGTGGTAAATAACCAGCTTTTGAAAACTGAGGAATTAAACGCTCATGAGGATCATTTAATTCTACTTCATTCACTTTTATGCTACAAGCTTCGTTAGGTATTAAACCTACTGTTATTTTAGCTAATGTACTTTTTCCACACCCACTTTTCCCTATTAAAGCAAAAATTTCTTTCGGTAAAACATTTATTCTTATATTAGATAATTGAAATTGGGTATTTACCCTATGATTATTTATTCTAATTTTTAACATTTCTATTTATGCTTTTATGTGGCATTGATGTAGGTACATCAACGATAAAATTAAGTGTAGTCGATGCATCTACAAAATCTGTTTTATATACATGTTCTTATCCTGAAACCGAAAATGAGATAATTTCTGTTTCTCCTGGGTTTGCAGAACAAAATCCTGAACATTGGTGGCATTGTGTTAAACAAGTTATTAAAATAGCTAATGCATCAAAAATATATAACCCTTTAGAAATTTCAGCAATAGGCATTTCCTATCAAATGCACGGTTTAGTTATTTTAGATAAAGATAAACAAGTTTTACGACCATCGATAATCTGGTGTGATTCTAGAGCTACAAATATCGGAGAACTAGCATTTGATCGTCTAGGAAAAGATAATACATTAAACAATCTATTAAATTCACCCGGCAACTTTACCGCTTCAAAATTGGCCTGGGTAAAAGAAAATGAACCTCATATTTATGATCAAATTAAACATGTTCTTTTACCAGGAGATTATATTTCATTTCAATTAACTAATGAATTAACAACAACTATTTCTGCTTTATCTGAAGGTATATTTTGGGATTTTAATAAAAATGAGATTTCTAAAGACTTGTTGGATTATTTTAAATTCGATGTTTCATTTTTTCCGAAAATTAAAGATGTATTTGAAAACCATGGTCAAATAAGTGATCATTTAGCTGTAGAATTAGGGTTATCGAATAAAGTACAAGTTACCTATAAGGCTGGTGACCAACCTAACAATGCATTGTCTTTAGGAGTGGTTGAACCAGGAGATATAGCCACTACCGCGGGAACATCAGGCGTTATATATGGTGTTAGTTCAGAGTTAAAATATGACCCTAATTGTCGAGTAAATTCCTTCGCCCATGTAAATTATTCAAAAGAATTACGGAGAATTGGTGTTTTAATGTGTATAAATGGCACTGGTATCTTAAATAGATGGGTCAAAGACAATTTCTTTCCATCTCATAGTTATTCTGATTTGAATAATTTTGCCAATCATTCTGAAATAGGATCAAAGGGACTATTATGCTTTCCTTATGGAAATGGGGCTGAAAGAATTTTTAATAATAAAATTATAGGAGCCAGTTTTAGAAACTTAGATTTTAATAGACACCAAAAATTTGAAATCTCAAGATCAGTTCAAGAAGGAATCGCATTTTCTATGGTTTATGGTTTAGAGTTACTGAGTGTAGTAGGCATAGTACCTAAAAAAATAAAAGCAGGATTTGCTAATATGTATTTGAGTCCTATTTTTTCTTCCACGATTGTAAATGCCTCTAACGTTCCTATTCAGTTGTTAGAATCTGATGGAGCTTACGGTGCAGCATTAGGTGCAGGGATTGGTTCGAAATATTATACAAATGTTCAAGAGGGCATAAATTCCATCAAAGTATTATCAGATATTCTCCCTGACATAAACAAAAATAAAACAATTGATTCTTATGAGAATTGGAAATTGGAACTTTCAAATAGGATGTAAAAGGCAAAGCCTCTCAATTTCTTGAGAGGCTGTACCCAGAGCCGGAGTCGAACCGGCACGGGCTTGCACCCACGGGTGTTTGAGACCAGCGCGTCTACCAATTCCGCCATCTGGGCAAATAAATTAAATTTGCAATGCAAAAGTAGTTCTTCAAATTGGCTTTTACAAAATTTAATGGAATATAAACGTATCTATTCATACCGTAAAGCTTCCACAGGATCCATTTCTGAAGCTTTGTAAGCAGGATAAATTCCTGAAAATAAGCCCACTAGGATGCATATTATGATCCCAATGGTCATCCATAACCATGGAATAATAAAACTAGCTTTTCCTGAGCTAATGCCTTGAGCAATTAAATTACCTATAGGTATAGCCATCATGATTCCACCTATGCCTCCGATTAGGCAAATAACGATCGCCTCAATTAAAAATTGTTGCAATATTCTTGCTGGTGTAGCTCCTAATGATTTTCTAATACCGATCTCTCTGGTTCTTTCACTTACGGAAACCATCATGATGTTCATTAAAGCGATAGCTGCTCCTAAAAGGGTAATGAATCCTATTACAAAACCTCCAACGCGTAAAGTCGAGGTAATACTTTCAAAACTCTTAGCAATTGAATCAGATCGATCGATGGTAAAGGAATCATTTCCACCTATTGGATCCATTCGAACTTTTCTCATTATACCTCTAGCCTCTTCCATAAAATCATCAAAATTGACATTTCGTAACGTTGATGTGGTTATATCGAAATTTAGTTGGCGACCAACAGCCATTTTCCTTCCTGTTTCTAAAGGAACCATAATGACTCGATCATCACCCCCACCCATCATATTTCCTTTTTTGGTCAATATGCCAATAACTTTCATCTTCAATCCACTAACAATAATTTCTTTATTAATAGGATTTTCTTTTTCAAATAATTGATCAATAATGTCCACTCCAAGTATACACACATTTATGGCATTGGTATATTCATTACTTGAAAAGGACCGGCCCATATTTATTTTATAACCCTTAATATCCATAAAATTATCATCTATGGCCATCAATCTAGAATTAGGGTTTGTTTTTTTTGATGAATATTTAGCAATGGCATTAAATGACACATTTGTTTTGAGAGAAACATTACCCTTTTCATTAAACAATACTTTATATCGATATGCCTGTCTGTAGTCAATGTTTTTGAACTTCTTCTCTCGTTGACCTTCTCTCCTGATCTGCATGGCAGCTCTATTTCTGATATCAAATGAATTTGCACCTAGCCCTGAGAAAGAATTGTCAACAGAACTTTGAATGCCATCTATAGCAGTTAAAATGCCTACTAATGATGTTATACCCAGCGAAATAATAAGAGCTGTTAATATCGTTCTTAATAAATTACTTTTTATTGACCTTAATCCTTCAAATACATTTTCTTTTAAATTCATTTTGGTTACCTAAATTATAATTTTAGCTTGCAATTTATTACTTATTTGACTTGAAGAAAAACCAATGAAGTATCTAATTTATCCATTAATCATATTTATTTTAAATATAGAGGCATTACATGCAAAAAGTATGTTGATACCTATGGATAATTCTCAAAAAGATCATTTAAAATCGTATGGTATTGTTTATAATTATCTAAAAAGCGGTCAAAATGAAATAAAGTGGTGTTTGAATTATATGGGTGGTTCTTTTCTATTGAATTTTGATACTAATTTGTATGCAAAAATTATTGGTCAAGGAATTACTTGTTCGATTCTTAGTGACCAAGAAACTAACCTTCTAGTCAATGAACTTAAATTACCCGAAATTAATTCAGAAGTAGTTGTTCTAAATAAGTTTGCGAGAATAGCTTTGTATTCTCCAACTTCAGCCTCTCCCTGGGATGATGCTGTTTCATTAGCCTTGAGATATGCTGAAATACCATTTGAAATAATTTATGATCAAGACATTTTAAATGGCCGACTCATTGAATTTGATTGGATTCATTTACATCATGAAGATTTTACTGGCCAAATGGGTAAAATGTATACTCAAAAAGATCAATCATGGTATCAAAATCAACTAAATGAAGATAGAAGCGTGGCTAAATCAAATGGTTTTTCAAAGGTTTCTCAATTGAAAAATAAAATTACCTTGGCACTGAAATCGTTTATCATAGGTGGAGGTTACTTATTTGCCATGTGTACTGCTACAGATACATTCGATATTTCTTTAGCGACTACTGACTTAGATATCGTGGAATCTAGTTTAGATGGTGATCCTATATCAAATAATGTCAATAATAGTCTAAAATATCAAGAAACGTTAGCTTTTACTAATTTCAATATATTTACCAACCCTCGAGTGAATGAATTCTCCGATATTGACGCTTCACCGAATTTTTCGCCTCGTAAAATTCAAGAAGAGTTTGATTATTTTGAACTAAATGATTTCTCATCAAAAAATGATTTAATACCAACTATGTTAAATCAAAATCATGAAAAAATAATACATGGATTTATGGGGCAAACCACATCTTTTCTAACATCGAAAATCAAACCAAATATTATCATTTTAGCAGAAAATCAAAAATTGGAAGAGGTAAAATATTTATATGGAACTGCAGGAAAAGGTTTCTTTTGTTTTTTGGGAGGACATGATCCAGAAGACTATCAACATTTTGTAAATGAAGAACATACTGATTTGGGTTTGCACAAAAATTCCCCAGGATATAGATTGATTTTAAACAACATACTATTTCCTTCTGCCCAAAAGAAAAAACAAAAAACTTAATTCAATTTTCTTAAAAAATAATCTTCACCAGGTACCATGACACCATTTTTCATACCTAATTGGGTTCCCAATCTGATGTCAGTCTTTATAGGTTTAATAACACTGGAGGCAAAAAATAAATATTGAGCCTCTTTGGGGATTTTCTGTAATCCTAATCCAAAGGGATTAATTGGAATTAATTGACGTTTAAACTCTTTTCCCCATAATGGGTATTCATAATCATCATTTATGGTCCCTAAGGCTACAATAGCATTCTTGGGAACTAGGTTATCAAAATTATCATAAGCAAAAGTAATATCAGGCCTTGAAACAGTAAGGGCCTCTATCCTATTCAAACTAGTAATAGATTTTTTACCATAAGCATCAAAAGGTAAAGCCCTTAAATTTAAACCGATGGTAGAAAGAGCGGAAATGGAAATAATTAAAACCGTTAAGACAAAGATGGATTTCAGTAGTCTAGTGGGTTTATTGTAAAAAAAATAATCACCAATAAAGATAAAAAAAGGCACGATGTAGATTAAGGAACTAATCATATATCTACCTTTCCAAGGATCGTATGGAGCTGTATACGCTAGTGATAAAAAATGAAAAATAAAAGCTATTAAAAAGATTCCTTTAGTAAGATTAGGCCTTTTAAAAAAGATGAAAATAGCTGGCAAAATGATTAAAATAAAAATTGAGCCATATATAGGACTCCCATTAAAAAATTCAAATCTGCGATTGAAACTAAATGGAATAATAGTAAAATCGGTCGTATTTTCTAATCCTAAATTAAAATATCTATCTAATTGAACTAATTTTGATTTATCTAAAATTTGTTTATCCTCAATAAAAGTCCAATTTCGAAGACCATCAAAATTCATTATATCAAATGAATACCTAACCAAATTCCTTGTACCCTGAAT
>CANHXO010000089.1 GCA_947464595.1 Cytophagaceae bacterium | reverse complement strand
GCTTGAAATTTGACATCGACAAGGTATTTGTGGACGATAAATCTTTGGCATTAGCTACCGGCAAAAAAGAAGATGAGGTAGCTGATTTAAAAGGAGAGGTAACGTACGTCGTAGAGGATATTACGCGTCAAATTCCATCTGAATTAAACGTAGCATTTTTTGATAAAGTATTAGGTGCGGGAAAGGCAATAGATGAAAAAACCTTTAGAGAAGAATTGGTTAAGATCGTCGATGAGAATTATAAAAGAGAAGCCAATTATTTATTAAAAATAGATGCGGAAAAGGCTTTGTTGGATCAAATTAAAATTGACCTGCCAGATGCTTTTTTAAAGACTTGGCTTATTCGCATCAATGAAGGAAAATTCACTCCTGAGGATATAGAAAAAGACTTTGATAATGTCAAAAAGGATATTCGTTGGAATTTAATTAAAAATAGTGTCGCGGATAAATTTGAAGTTAAAGTAGAGTATGCCGAGGTAGTGGAAAAAGCCAAAGATATGGTTCGTCAACAGTTTGGTGGTTATTTATCGTCTGACCAACCAGGCATCGAAGAGATGATTGAAAAAATTGCGATGGGATATTTAAGTGATAAGTCTAAGTCGGATAATTTCATGAACTTATACAATCAAGCATTTGCGGATAAAGTTTCCAATGCCATTGTTGAGAATATTTCATTCAAAACAAGTAAAATAGATGTGGACAAATTTAAAGCGATAGCCGCCGCATTGTAATTAAAAAAATAAAATTTTTAAAGAAGCCCCGTTTTTGCGGGGTTTTTTGTGAACTAAGCCATCGGTTTTTCGGTTTAGTGCATATCAATTTTAACTCGAAAAATTGTAAATTTGAATCTTAAATATAAAAATCATGATTCCTAAGGATTTATCTGGAGAAGAATTTCGTAAGTATGCCGTACACCATAGAGGTTTAAATGGCCTTGCCGTTGATCAATACATGAACAATATTGGCGATCGTCCTATTCATCAAATTGAAGATATGACTCAATACATTATTGAAGAGCGTCCCATGCGCTTTGCTCAAATTGATGTATTCTCTCGCTTAATTATGGATCGTATCATTTTTATGGGAGTTCCTGTGGATGATTATATGGCTAACATTATTGTGGCCCAATTGCTTTTTATGGAATCTACGGATGCTAAAAAAGACATTGTCATGTACATCAATAGCCCAGGTGGTTCTGTTTATGCAGGTTTAGGGATTTATGATACCATGAATTACATACGTCCTGATGTTTCAACCGTTTGTACCTCGTTAGCGGCCTCAATGGGTGCAGTTTTATTGGCAGGAGGTGCCGCTGGAAAACGTTCGGCATTAGAGCATGCGCGAATTATGATACACCAACCTTCCGGCGGAGCTCAAGGACAATCACGTGATATTGAGATTACCGCTAGAGAGATTGTCAAAATACGTCAAGAGTTGTATGAAATTCTGGCTAAACATTCAGGTAAATCATTTGAAGAAATCGAAAAAGATTCAGATCGTGATTATTGGATGAAATCAGAGGAAGCAAAAGCGTATGGTTTGATCGATGAAATTTTAACTCGGACTGTCTAATTTATGGCAACGAAAAAAATAAATTGCTCTTTTTGTGGCCGTTCTAAAAATGAGGTGGGCATGTTATTGTCCGGAATTGAAGGACATATTTGTAATAACTGTTTGCAACAGGGTTATGAGGTAGTTAAAGAGGAATTAGGGTCAGAGGGGAAGGAAAAATCAAGCGATAAAAAGTTTGATTTAGTTAAACCTAAAGATTTAAAAGCGTATTTAGATGAATATGTCATCGGGCAGGATGAGGCTAAAAAACACTTGTCTGTGGCTGTATACAATCATTATAAGCGTTTGATGCAACCTGCGTCAAATGATGAAGTGAAGATCGAGAAGTCCAATATTTTAATGGTTGGTGAGACAGGTACTGGAAAAACGTATTTAGCTAGAACATTAGCTCAACGACTTCAGGTGCCTTTTTGTATCGCTGATGCAACTGTCATTACAGAGGCTGGATATGTAGGAGAAGATGTAGAAACTATTTTGACTCGGCTTTTACAAGCAGCCAATTACGATGTGGCTAAGGCTGAATGTGGCATTGTATTCATTGACGAAATCGATAAAATTGCTCGAAAATCAGATAATCCATCGATTACCCGAGATGTATCTGGGGAAGGAGTTCAGCAAGCACTTTTGAAATTATTAGAAGGGTCCATTGTGAATGTACCGCCGCAAGGAGGGAGGAAGCATCCGGACCAAAAAATGATTGCAGTCAACACAGAAAACATTTTATTTATTTGTGGGGGTGCTTTTGATGGGATTGGTCGACATATTGCCAAAAGACTAAATGCAAGACCTATCGGTTTTTCAGGGGATGATACTTTTCACAAGTCTTTTGAACAAGACCAAATTATGAAATATGTTTCGGCCCAAGATTTAAAATCTTTTGGATTGATTCCTGAATTATTAGGTAGGCTACCGGTCATCACGTATTTAAATCCCTTAGACAGTACAGCTTTATTATCGATTTTGACAGAACCTAAAAATGCTCTTGTTAAACAATATAGTAAGCTTTTTGAGATGGAGGGTGTTAAGTTATCTTTCTCAAAAGAGGCATTGAGCTATTTAGTGGAACAAGCCATGCAATTTAAATTAGGAGCTCGCGGATTAAGATCAATTATGGAAGCCATTATGAATGACGCGATGTACGAAATCCCTTCTCAAGAAAATCTAAAAGATTTTAAAGTCGATTTAACCTATGCTAAAACAAAGTTTGAAAGAACTGTTTTCCATCAAATTGATCATGTCGCTTAATTTTAAAACGTTAATTATTCCTTTTTTGCTATTAACTGTGAGCTCATGCTCGCGGACTAAAGGTTATTTTTCAAATGATCTAAGTCGAAATATGGTCACGGTCAAGGAAGAACCGGAATTATTAGCCAGTCATTCTAAGTTTTTACCTAGCCAAACTTTTCTTGAATCTCCGACGAAAATGTTGGTGATTGCCCCCACAAATCCATCGGCCGATCTCGAAATCAATCAAGCGCATGCAGCGGTTTCAAAGCTTAATTCGAAGAGAGATCTAATCATTAAAAAAAAGCTATATCAAAAAGAAGTAGCTCAAACCATTCAAAAATTTAAGGCACAAAATAAAATAGCTGAAAAAAAATCGGGGGCGATCCATTGGGAACCTCGATTGAAAATTGGCGTCACATTACTAGTGATTGGTATTGTTCTTAGTATTTTTGGGCTGGGTTTAATCGGAGGTATTTCGGCTTTTGTCGGATTGCTTTTTACCATTTTAGGATTGTTAAATACCTATTATTGACATGCCGACTAAATTCGTTTTCCTACACGGATTTGGGGAAGACCAACGCGTTTGGTCTGATTTTTTACCCTTATTTTCTTGGCCTTTTGAATCGATCGTTGTCGACTATTCCACATGGACGGATTGCACGGATATCCAGGATTATGCAAGTAGAATCATGTCTAATTTGCCCTTGAATACGAAATTCATTTTAGTGGGTCACTCCATGGGGGGATATGTAGCGCTAGCCATGGCTGAACAATTTGAAAATGTGATTGACCAGGTCATCATGCTTCATTCAAGCCCATTTTCAGATACAGATGAGAAGAAATCTGGACGCCAAAGGACGATTGATTTTTTGAAAAAATATCCCGTCAAAGATTTTTTAGGTCCCTTTGTTCCAAATCTATTTGCCCCAAAATTTGCTGAAACTCATCTCGAACTCCTGAAAAATTTGATCGTTCGGTATCAAACTATTTCCAAAGATGGTTTGATTGCTTCTACCTATGCCATGAAGAATAGGTCTAATTATGAATGGTTTTTAGCTAAGACAAGAATTCCCTTTTTATTTATTCATGGCAGCGAAGATGCATTGATTTCCACTGATTTAATTAAAGAAGTTTTACAAGATAAAGCCCAACATAAATTAGTAATTTTACAAGGTGTAGGTCATCAGGGGCAATATGAAGCACCTGATGCTTGTTTTGAGGCCATAAAAGCATTTATTGAATGATGTCAAAAAAAATAGTCATTGCGCTAGATGGATTTTCCTCTTGTGGAAAAAGTACAACGGCTCGTCATGTAGCCGCTGTTTTGCATTATGCGTTTGTCGATTCCGGTGCGATGTACCGAGCAGTGGCCTTGTATTTTCATCGAAATAAGATTTCCTTGTTGGATTTGAAACAAGTGGCGAATGCTTTATTAGAAATTGAAATTTCCTTCCAATTTAATCCGCTTAAACAATCTTCAGACACCTATCTAAATGGTGAAAATGTTGAAAGTGAAATTAGAAAAATGTTTATTTCGGATATGGTTAGCCAAGTGAGCGCATTGCCCATCGTTCGGCATGCGATGGTGGCGCTCCAACAAAAAATGGGAGAGAAAAAAGGGATAGTGATGGACGGACGAGATATAGGTACGGTTGTTTTTCCGAACGCAGAATTGAAGATATTTATGACGGCTGAACCACATATTAGGGCTCAGAGACGTAAGTTAGAGCTTTTGCAAAAAGGAGAGGATTTACCCTTAGAGGAAATTGTTGAAAATTTGCGGAAGCGTGATGAAATTGATTCTAATCGAAGTGAAGGCCCACTTAAAAGGGCTGATGACGCCATCGATCTAGATACCTCATTTAAAAGTATGGATGAACAAGTAGAGTTTGTTTTAGAACAAGTACGAAGGGTCCAACGTGAAATCAAATAAATCTATTTTGATTGTGGGCCATGGTTTGGCCGGCACCATATTAGCACATCATTTACATCAAGAAAATATTGAATTCCAGATTTGGAATTCAAGTCCTACCCATTTTACATCGTCAAACGCAGCCGGTGGTATTTTCAATCCTGTTACGGGTCGGAAATTAGAGCGAACTTGGTTAGCCAAGGAAATTTTCACCTACTTATTTTCATTTTATTCAGCTCTTGAAATCAAATTAAATGATTCCTTCTTTTTTCCAATGCCATTATTCAGGCCCTTTGCAAACGCTGAAATGGCCAAGTGGTTACTTGACCGACGTGCTGAAATTGACAATGAATTTTTAGATTGGAAATCGGAAGGTGTCTGGGTAAATAATGCTGGATGGGTAGATGTGCCCCATTTATTACAAGCATCTCAATTATTTTTTAAAGAGTTGGGTGTGTTTTTCGAAAAAGAATTTGTTTCAGGTCAATCGGATAGTTCAAATTTTACTCATGTTATCTTTTGTGAAGGATTTCATGGAATGAAAAATCCCTTGTGGTCTTGCTTGGATTTTTTACCTGCCAAGGGAGAATTGTTGAAAATTCAAACGATTCAAGCAGATCCTTCATTTATCTTAAATAAAAATGGATTTTTATTGCCCATTGGGCGGAATGCTTATAAAGTTGGTGCTACCTATCGCTGGGATGAATTTGGGCCTGAGTCCACCGTTTCTGGTTATGAAGAACTGAAAGATAAATTGGCCCAATTTAAAGTACACGAATATATTGAAATAGAGAAAATGGTCGGAATCAGGCCGGCCACTCAAGATCGAAGACCTTTTGTTGGTATGCATCCTGAAAAACCTTTTGGCATATTTAATGGATTTGGCTCTAAGGGCGTTTCGCTAATCCCATATTTTGCCAATGAATTTATTGGCGAATTACAAGGAAAAAAAATGGTTCATCCTGATGCATCAATTCGACGATTTAATCATTTATTTTCCATTTAAATCATTAAATTTGATTTCTCTTTATTCTAAATGCGGCCTACTATTAAATGCTTATTGGTTTTGTTTATGGTGAACTTTTGCACAGGTTTAGTCGCGCAAGATTTTTATCCATCACAAAGGTCTTTTGAAAAGACTCGAATTCAATATCAAAAGTTTGTTTGGCATTTTTTTTCAAGTCAAAATTTCGAAGTTTATTACTTTGGTAAAAATGAAAATTTAGCAAGAACGACCATCCAATTTGCGGAAAGTGATTTTCAAAAGATTACTCAATTGTTAAGTTATACTCCTTTTCAAAAAACTAAAATATTTGTTTACCCTTCTCAATCGGAACTATTGCAGTCAAATAGTGGGATCAGTTTGAATAGTCCCAATGAAGTTGAGAGTGAAAATTTGTCCAAATTTAGATTTGAAATTTCCTTTAGTGAGGATTTGTCAAACTTTAGAAAAAATTTGGTCAAAGAAATCTCTAAAGTGTATGTGCATGATATGCTTTATGGGGGTAGTATTCGAGATGTTTTGCAAAATTCTTTATTGCTAAGTCTTCCAGAGTGGTATTTATCTGGTATTTCGGCATTCGTTGCTTTTGGTGATTCCCCCGAGATGAATCAATATATGTATCAAGTAGTTTCATCGAATAAAGTGAGAAAGCCTTCCTTAGCTAGGGGGAAAGAAGCGGAATTATTGGGTCAATCCATTTGGAATTACATAGCTAAAACCTATGGTAAACAGCCTGTGGGAAATATTTTGAATTTAACGCGGATCATTCGAAATGATCAATCAAGTATTTCGAGTACGTTACGCAGGCCATATGCTAAGTTTTTGAAGGAATGGTATGAGTTTTATTTATCTGAATCAAAGCAATATGAGGTAAATACGGTTTCGACTCTGGCCCCTACAGAATTAATTCAAAAAGAATTGAATCGGGGAGAAGTGTTACGTGATTTCAAAGTAAGTTCCGATGGGATTTGGTTAGCCTATGTGATTGATGAATCAGGGAAATACCAAATTAATCTGATGAATTTGAAGACGAAAAAGACTAATGAAATATTTAAAACGGGTTTAAAGGATCCATTGCGAATTTCGAATGGTAGAGGTCCACTGGTTTATTGGTCAAAAACAAATAGCCTTTCAATCTTATATCAGAATGAAGGTAAATCTTGGTTACAAACCTTTTCTCCTCTAACAGATAAGAGAAATTCCATTCGGATGGAGGCCAAAAAGAGTTTAGGTGATTGGCAATTTTTAGATTTTGAACTGTCAAGCAATGCGCAAAGAATGTTAGCACGTACGCTACGTAATGGCCAAGTTGATGTAGGTATTTATGATTTAAAAAGAAATCGTTTTTCTCCGATTACCCAGGATATTTATGATGAATCTGAAGCACATTGGGTGGGCAATACGGGTGATGTATTCTATGTTTCCGATCGATATGAGGATACATTGCAAAATATTTTAGCAAAGGAGGGGATTAAATCATTGTATAAATGGAAAGCTGATGAGCCTTCGAAAGTGCAAAGAGTTTTTTCTCACAAAGGAGAGTATTTTAATGTTCGGGCTATTTCCGACAGCTTAATCTATCTATTGGTCAAGCAATATTCTGGGAACGAATTGGTTGCCTATCACGTTAATTCTGATACGTTTTCTTTTACTCCCATTCGTGCAGGTACTTGGGATCGTTTTGATTGGGTCAAAGATAAAATAGTGTTTAAAAGTCGTAATAATTTGACTGATAAGTTACAATTTTTACCTACCGATGTCGTTACAAAGCTACAAACTAGTCTTTGGGTTCCGACTTTAGATAATAATCCAAATTCGGATCTGACTTTTCAAGATTCGGTTGTAGATAGCAGTTTAAATCAGAATTTATCAGCACGTGATCGACGAAATGCAGAGCTGAAAAGGGCACGATTAGAACGCCAAGCAGGCTTAAGACTTCGTAAGGAACCAGGAAAATTAATGGGACCTATCGAATATCAAAATTCTTTTGTGATCAATAATTCGGAAGGAAGTTTTCGAGTTGATCCAGTGAGAGGTTTGGGATATTCGTTCGAAGTTAAAATGAATGATTTACTTGAAAATCATTTGGTTCGAACAGGAATTTTTGTGACGTCAAATTTAAAAAATACTGATTTATGGGGCGAATATGCTTATTTGGCCAAAAAAATTGATTGGTTTGCAAGGTTTGATCGAAAGGTATTAGACCAACTGACTGAAACATATTCCCAGAAAATTCGATTTAACCGCTTTGAAGTTAAAGCTGTTTATCCTTTTGATCTGTCAAACAAAATTTCTCTTTCAGGGATTTTCACCTCGAATCGAGCATTTGATCAATATAATTTAGCCACACCGGAAGACTTGGCTACCTACGGTGGGGTAAAATTGGAATATACGTTTGATAATACGATTCATTGGGCTGAAAACTTGAGAACTGGTTTTAGGATGAATGCGTCATTAGAAAATCAATTAGGCTTGACCAAAGGTTTAGGTTTTACCCGATTTAAATTAGATGCACGTAAGTATATTAAGCTCTCTAATACGTTTTTCATTGCCAGTAGAATCTCTGCCTCTCACGCGCTAGGGGGTGCAGCCCGACAAACTATTTTGGGTGGAATGGATAATTGGTTATTTATTAACACGGAAAGTAGAAATAAGGAGAATCCTTTGGGCATGCAAGGTATCGCGCAACGGGATGTATTTATGAGCGATTTTGCTACTTCGTTGAGGGGTTTCAATATGAATAAGTTGTCGGGAAATAGTCATTTATTAGTCAACTTAGAACTTAGAATACCACTTAAATCATTGTTAAGCTCTGACTTTTCAAAATCTAGATTCATTAATTCATTCCAATTTATTGGATTTACAGATATCGGAAGTGCTTGGACAGGAACCAATCCTTTTTCTCGAACTAATGGTTTTAATACCAATGTTTATGGAGGCGGAACAAATCCATTTCAAGCGACTGTGACAGATTTTAGAAATCCATTTTTATTTGGTTATGGAGTGGGTGCACGAGCTAGTTTGTTAGGTTACTTCATGAAATTCGATTATGCTTTTGGTGTCGACAATGGGGAAGTTAAAACTCCAAT
>CANHXO010000088.1 GCA_947464595.1 Cytophagaceae bacterium | reverse complement strand
GATATAAATAATTAGAGGGAAGCAAAATGTAACTATTAAGAAAAAAGAAAGGAAAATTTCATTTTGGTTTACTTTAGCCTTTAGATTTTTAACGCAGATGAAAAGGCCAATAAAGGTTATGGGATTGCTTAATAAGAAATATTGAGCTGTTGATTTAAGGTACTTTACCGACCCTATTTCAGCCCATTTAAATTTTGCTTGGACTATCTCATAATTTTCGCCAATTAAAAATGCTGAAGGTAAATACTTAGGAATGACATACATAATACCTAGACATAACAAGTAAATGGAAGACTTTATCAGATATTTTTTTGACTTAATTTGTAATGCACCTCGAGCAATTAATATTCCCATGGTCATGACTAACAGACTAAAGACAGTAGCATTTACGGTGCTCAAAGTAAGTATGATTAGCAGAATGACCGGATGAAGGAAGCTTTGACGGCTGTTCATTGAGCTCATAAATAAGATTAAAATAATGCCTAACAAAGCTAGTGGCCAAGAATTAGAAATTATATATTCAAATACGTTTACAAAATTATAAAGGCTTAAATCAACTACGTATTTAGGAGATACTGATGAAATAAAAATGAACAAAACTAGAGGCCACATGTAGTATTTTACAAGATGAATAAGAAATAATCCTATTAAACTTATGGCTATTAAAATAAAGGAAATGATAAAGGCTATTTTTAAAACTAATGCTGGTGGCTCTTCTAAAAGATATGAAAATGTCCCTACAATAAATAAAAAACCTTGGTGGTAATTCATCGTGACTTCTGGAAAACTTGGGTAAGTAGCCGGAAATTTTCCTTCACTAATTTGATGTGTAATTCCCAATATTCCCGTTGGACAAATAAAATCAAAAATCCCCCAATTAATTCTTAAAACAAATAAAAAAGTAGCAATGGCTACGAATAAAAGGGCTAAAATTAGTTGTCGAGATGAGATACAAATGTTGATCTCACTCTTACGAAATAAAAAAAAACTGACTAAAATAGAGAAGATCGAACAAAAAGCAATTAGTACATTGAAATTCGAAATAAAAAGGCCTAAAGTACTTCCTGCAAATTGATAAAATAAAAGAAAAGCAATCGGATAAAGTAAAATTCTTACATTGAATGAAACATCTTTTGCCGCCATAAATTCACGTAAGAAAAAAATTTATTTTACTTAATGAATAAGTTATATTTTATTATGCAATAAATAGCTCTAAATGCATCTTTCCAACCAATTTTCTTGCCTTCTTGATAGGTCCTACCATAATAGGAAATACCTACCTCCATGATTTTCAACCCTTTGATTTTAGCAATTTTAGCAGTCACTTCAGGCTCAAATCCAAATCGCTGTTCTTTTAAATCTAGGCTTTTTATTACATCCCGCTTAAATAATTTATAACATGTCTCCATGTCCGTCAAATTAAGATTGGTAAAGATATTGGATAAAAGCGTTAAAAATTTATTTCCAAGAGTGTGGCCAAAAAACATCACACGATGTGGTTTTCCGCCAATAAACCTAGATCCATAAACTACATCTGAAGAGCCATTCAGAATAGGTTTTAATAAAATATTATACTCGTCTGGATCATATTCTAAATCGGCATCTTGTACAATTACGTAGTCTCCGGTGGCAAGTTCAATTCCCTTATGGATAGCAGCACCTTTTCCTCTATTTTTATCCATTTTAAAATATTGAAATTCTTGATTAGGATTTGCATCGATAAATTGTTGTACAACTTGTTGGGTTGCATCCGATGAAAAATCATCAACAATAACGATTTCCTTTTGAATATTATTCAATAAATCCACATTAAGAACCCTTTGCAGAATATTTAAAATAGTTTTGCTTTCATTAAAAGCCGGGATGATCACAGTAAGTTTAGACATCAAAAGAGTAGGCGAGGCCAGTTTAATTTCAAATTTAACTAAGTCAATCGACAATCATTATTTTACCTGCCATTTATTTTTTATTTCTGTTATTTGGACATCCTCTTTCCCAGCTAAAAACTGATTCCGTCCTTTCCGTTGATAATTATAAGTGGGATGTCCCATTTCGAAATTATTTCCAAATTTTCTCCTTGCAAAAACCCACAAAGGATATTCATATGAATCCCCACTAATATGAAGCGCAATTCTATTTTTGTTTTCAGGAATGGTGTTAAATATTGAAGTAAACATTGGATACAAATAGGGCTGATTTATAAAATAATTTTCTTCTCGCGTTTTCTTAAATATGGATATTTTTTCTTCCTCAAAAAAAGAAAGTGAATCTTGTAATTTGAAAATTTTACTGTTAATATCTCTAGGCAATTTTTGATTAATTAAGTACACTCCCTCTTTTAATGAATAGTATTTTAAAAGTTCATATTTAATTTTTTCTGATTGATTATTAAATTGGGCACTCGTAATCATGCCCTTGGGTTTGCTCAAAACACTTCGCATTTGATATAAATCAAACATAGGCTTATTCCTATTAAAATAAACGGAAGGAATTGCGTAAATAATGAATAAGCCTAATACTACATGAAAGCCCAAATATGAATTTTTAAGGCCACAATAAAAAGTATAGGTACCCCCTAGCATGGACAAAATAAATAGCGGCAATAATAACCTATTTCCCCAAGGCTGCCACTTAAATAAAAATGAATAGGCAAGGAAGCTTAAAATTAGTCCTCCCCAATAAATAAACATCCATCGACGATTTTGAATATTTTTTTTAAAAATAAGAAATGCTAAGGACCCCAAAATAATAACCGAATGAATAAAGCTACTCGCACTATCTTCTGCAAACAAAAAGATTGTTTGATAGGGCATTGATAGGTAATTGGTTTCTTGGGAGTTCAGTGGAGTCCCTGTCCATTCATGGAATTTTTGAACCCAGCCTGTTAAAATTGAATTAAAGCTATCCCAAGGAATAGTCATTTCATCCACTATATTTTTAGAAATATTTCCCAACATTTTTAAAAAGGTGGGATTTTCATTCCCCATTAAATTTAGTAGCCCCGTTTCGCCAGTTATGTTTCCAAAATAGGCCAAATTTCTCGATAGGAATGGGCCAAAAATAATGACTACAAACAGCACGCATAAACTTGCATATTGACAAATTGCACGAAAAGAAGCGTGTTTGATTATATGATACGCGACAACTAGTAAAAAAGGAGCAGAAAAGACAAAAACAGTATATTTAACTAAACCTCCCAAAAAAAGAAATGCCCCCAATAAAATGATGTCCTGAAGTAAAATCAGCTTCGATTTTAAAATTTTAAAAACGCTAAAAGCAACTCCTAATAAAAAAAATGAGGCCGTTAAATCGGTTTGTGTCGAAGTCGATTGAAAAATAACCATTGGCACACTAAGCACCAATAAAACAGATAAAAATTGTCCTCTATAATCGAGGCCAAAAAATTTAACTAGTAATGAAATCAATGACAATGTACCTAGTAAAGAAAAATACTGAACTAGGTTTGCGAAATAATCGGATTGGCTTAAAACTTGAAGATTCAAGATGATATACTCCGCCAATGGAGGATAATTTACTTGGCGAATATTGCTGGTCGGAAATGGATATACGTTCAAATTTTGCCTCCAAGCTTCGACTCTAGTCATATGATATGACATGGAATCCCAATTATTCGGTGGAATTACAAGGGCCAGAATAAGTAGAGGAATTAAAATAACAAAGAAGATAATCAAAATATAAACCCAATAAATCCGTGATAAATGAGGTAATGGTTGATCATATTTAAACCCAGACTTTACAAGAAGTGATGTGAATACAGAAAAGACCAGGAGCCAGCCAACAGTCAAATGCGCAAAATCCAGCACATTAAAAATGGAAAAAATCTCACAAAACAAATACGAAATAAATGCCCCAAGAACTAAGCTGTAAACAAAACTTAGTCGAAAGTTTGTCCATATTCCTTCCTTATTGCTTTTCAGTTTTTCAAAAAAATAAAGAACAATGCTTGTGAGAGCGAGAAATAAAAAGATTACAGCCATGAACTATTTTTAGACCTCAAAATTAGCCAGAAAGTTCTTAAATATTATAGAAATTACGCCTTAGTTTATTCTTTTATAAATAACCATTCCATCCTTCGTAGATACATATCGATGATAATGAATACTTGATTTTTGATTATCTACAAATTGAATGAATTTTTGTGCAGATATATCACAAATTAAGCAATTCTGAGCTGATTTAAATGGTGGCAGAAAAAATGTAGGATTGGATTGATTGGTCAAAACTACAAAGTCATACCCTTTTTCCCAATCAACAAACGGACCCCAAAATTGCTCAATTTTAAAATCATCAGAATATAGTCTAAATAAATAAGGGTCAACAAATGCGGATATCTTACCTCCTTTATTTAGAGGTTTGGCTTTCATTAAAACGTCTACATATAAATGATATTTAGCCATTTGAACTTTATATTCATTCGTTTTAGTGCGTTTTGATATAGAAAGAAGCTCCCGTTTTTGCTGAGGAAATAAATAGTAAATTGAAAATAAAAGGCTACCTAAAATAGTCATCCATCCAAAGTAGCGATGACTTTTTGATTGTGAAATTATAAACTCAAAAGTCATCATTAGCACGATCAGCGAAAAAACTACTCCAAAAGTCAAATACATATACCATACCCTTTTAACTAAAAATAGGATAGAGACAAGAGAAACTACAGCAACAATGACAGCAAATTTAAACTTATAGGGTGAGCGAAACTGTCCGCGAAAATTTAAGGAAAGTAAATAAATAAACGGAATCGAAATAACCACGAGAAGGGCTATAGTCAAAATTGGGGGAGCTTGAATCCAATCAAAAATGATCCCATGAATCCAAGTTAAGGCGTTTACATGCTCACTATCTGCCCCATGTGTCGTATTAAATAATGTGGAACCTAAATATGAGCGGATTCCTGAAGGATTGATGAGTGACAACGGCAAAATTGGCACAGCAAACCCGAGCCCAATAGTAAAAAAGATTAATTTAAATTTAATATTATTCCATAAATAAGGTATTTGGAAATTCAAGGCCCTTTGGCTAAAAAGCTTAGATTCTTTGAGAAAAATTAAAGCTACGACTACGAGTAATGAAACTTTACATCCATAAGCTAAACCAAGAAAAATAAAATACCAATTTGCTGCTTTTTTAAGAAAATAGAAATAACAAAAGGAAGCAAAAAATAGAAATAAGAATGGTTCTGGTTTTGGCATTGTTGAATAATAAGCCGTTGTGGGAATAGCCATAAACAACAAAAACAAAATAATTCTATGAATATTTTCTTTTATAAATACATAGACAAATAAAATATACGATAAAAAAAGAGTGCTTGAAAAAAGGAATCGAGTGGAAATGATTTGACCTGTTTCTCCCCAAAATTTTTCTGGAAAATAGGCAAAGACCGCTCCAATTAAATAAATAATTCTCCCATAGCGTTGATCACCAAAGGCATAATTAGCGAATAAATCAGAAAAATTGTCTGAATTTAAAATAGCATGAATTGCGTCATAAAATATCTGCTCATCCATGAACTGACTGAATGCGCCAATAGACAAATCAACATTAGCCGGAATTAAGAAAAAATGATATAGAAATAGAGTCCCTATTACAATCAAAAAGAATGACAGATTGGAATTAAATACCTTAATCATATAATTATTGGTGTCCAATTGGGACCTAATGGAAAGTAAAATAGGAAATTGGACACCAGTAAAACAAATAAGTTCAAAATAATTTATATTGTTTTAATATATTTATAGTCACGCTTTAAAAAAATTACACATTTATATACCTGTTAAGCAAAACATAAACGATGAAAAACCGATACATTCTACTTGTACTTATTTTAATCTCCTTTTCAAGTTTCAGCCAAGGCCAAAAGCGGTATAAAAATATAGTATTTGAGTCCATTGATACGTTAATGAATATTCAATATGGACAATCGACGAACCTGAAAAATGAGGTTGAAAAGCACTTTTTAGATGTCTACTCACCCCAAAATGATACATTGAAAAAACGGCCCTTAATCGTTTTTATTCATGGAGGCGGATTTGTGAATGGCGACAAAAGAACTGGATATTCGCGAATTGTTTCTGAAAATATGAGCCATCGAGGTTTTGTCGTGGGTTCCATCAATTACCGATTAGGCGTAGCGGAACCTAAATCAGATGTATCCTATTTTGAGGCCATGATTCGTGCGGTGCAAGATGCGAAGGCAGCCGTTCGGTTTTTTAGAAAAAATGCGCAAAACTATGGCATCGATACAAGCAAAATTTACATTGCTGGGGGATCTGCCGGCGCGATGACCGCATTACATTTGGCCTACTTGGACCAAAAAGAAGTTCCTGCTTTCATCGATTTAGCTAAAAATGGAAGCATGGAAGGGACATCGGGCAACGAAGGATATTCCTCTAAGATTCATGGCGTGGTTAATTTCTGGGGGGCCATGGTCAACATAAATTGGCTCAATACGGGAGATGTTCCTGTATTCAATGTGCATGGAACAGCCGATAAAACAGTTCCATTTGACTCTTCATTTGCCTACCATAGCTTTAAATATGGCAGTCAAATCATTTTTGAGAGAGCCTTAAACCAAGGGGTTCCTACGGGAGTAAAGCTTTCAGAAAATTTAGGTCACACTTTAGATAATAATAAACCCGCCATCCTTTCCTCGCTACAGGAAGCAGGCGAATGGCTTTTTGCTTTGGTCAATCGAACTAAATCAACCGCAAAAATCACTCGATTTGAAAATGAAATTAAAGCCCATGAAATAGAAGATTCAAAAACAAATTACACTTCCAATGCCATTTTATTTACGGGCAGCTCATTCATCCGATTGTGGAAAACCATTAAAAAAGATTTAGCACCTGCTGAAATTATTCACCATGGGTTTGGGGGATCAAACATCAGTGAAATGGCCTATTATATTCCGAGAATAGCATTTAATCACTCCCTAAAAGCTGTTTACCTGTATTCTGGAAGCAATGACCTATCGGTGAGCAATCAAGATAAGAGCCCACTTCAAATTCTCGAAACCTATAAATATGTCGTGAAAATGCTTCGGTCAAAATTCCCAAATACCCCCATTTATTACATTGCCATTTCACCCAATGAACGCCGTTGGACCGTTTGGGACAAAATCCAAGAGACCAATGCGTTGATCAAAAATTACAGCTCCACTAAGTCCAATATGTATTTTGTAGAAACGGCCCATGCTTTATTAGGTGCTGACGGAAAATACCAACCTAGCCTTCATGTGGGAGATAAATTACATTTTAACGAAAAAGGCTATGAAATTTGGACTAGCATTATGCGTCAATCCATCGCTGAAATAAAATAGGAAACCATTAATCTTAGTTCTATAATCCAAAAAATGCTGTATTTTAAACATCATAGAAAAGGCCGAAGAAATATTTCTTCGGCCTTTTGCTTTATATATGATCTCGTTGTAGGCTGAAAATTAGCCCCGTAAATCCTATAAATTTTTCTTCTTCATTTCACTTACCGCAAAATCAGCCGCACGTGCGGTCATGGCCATATAGGTTAAGGATGGGTTTACACAAGAAGCAGAAGCCATGGCCGCTCCGTCTGTCATAAATACATTTTTAACCTCATGAACTTGATTGTGCTTGTTCACTATAGAATTCTTAACGGATGTACCCATACGTGCCGTACCCATTTCATGAATACCTAAACCAATATGTGTTCCTTGTCTGTTGTAAGCATTGACATTTTTAAAACCTGCCGCCTCTAACATTTCAGCCGCATCATGCATCATATCTTCTCTCATTTTTAATTCATTGGATCCAAAAGAGGTTTCAAATTCCAATACAGGAAGACCCCACTTATCTTTAACGGTTTTGCTCAATTGGAAACGATTGTTTGGATCGGGTAAAATTTCTCCAAAACCTCCAAAACCTACATTCCATTGGCCCGGATGCGTTAAACTTTCTTTGAAAGTTGCTCCAAAACCGTCCATACCTGTTCCACGTCCCCAACCTTCACGACTAGCTCCTCCTTGATAACCAAATCCACGAATGTAATCCCGCTTATCTTTTCCCCAGTTACGGAAACGAGGGATATAAAGACTGTTTGGCCGGTTACCAAACATGTAATCATCTGCAAATCCTTCCACAGTAGCTGAAGCACCTACATTTAAATGGTGATCCATGATGTTACGACCTAATTGATCACTATCATTTCCCAATCCATTTTGGTAACGATTCGATTTTGAGTTCATCAAAATAGAGGTTGAGCCGATAGCCCCAGCATTGACAAAAATAATTTTTGCAAAATACTCTCTTACCTCCATGGTGTTTTGATCGATCACACGTACACCTTTCGCTTTTTGTGTTGCCTCGTCATAGATTATTTCAGAGACAATCGAATTGTGCACCATCGTTAAACGTTTCGTACGCATCGCTGCGGGTAAAGTCGCCGACAAAGAACTAAAATAAGCCCCGTAAGGACAGCCACGCATACATTTATTTCTAAAATTACATGAGCTCCGACCTAAATCTGTATGAACTTTTCCAGGACTTGTTAAATGTGCGACACGACCTAACGTAACGGGTCTACCTAATTTTTTATTTACTTCATTCTTAAAATGCACTTCAGGAGCCGTCATCGCCATCGCTGGTTGGAACTCTCCATCTGGTAACACATCCAATCCTTCTGCTTGGCCTGAAATTCCTGCAAATTTCTCTACATAAGAATACCAAGGCGCCATATCCTCATAGCGAATAGGCCAGTCGGTACCAATGCCATCTTTAGCATTCGCTTCAAAATCTTGTTTATTCCAACGATAGGAATGACGGCCCCAAAGAAGTGATTTCCCTCCTGTATGGTATGCACGTATCCAATCAAATCCACCTTTCTTCTCGATGTATGGATTTTGTTTATCATTTTCAAACAAATAGCGATG
>CANHXO010000087.1 GCA_947464595.1 Cytophagaceae bacterium | reverse complement strand
CTAGGCTCGATCAACGATTGAAGTATTTGTTCGCGCGTCAATCGACTACCTACTCCCTTTAATGAAGGTCCTACATTTCCTAATTCTCCATTTAAATTATGGCAACGCACGCATTGAACCGTTTGATTTCGATTAAATATGCCATTACCTACTTGTAAATTACCTCCAAAAAGTGCCTCTTTAAACTCATCAGTTAAGGTACCTTTTGTTTTAAGTGCATCTAACTTAGCGACCAATTTGTCTGATTTTGTTGCTTCCACAGCCTCCATTAAATCCAATTTGATACCATTTTCTAATTTACCTCCAACCATCTTTTGAATCAAATCCTCGAAAATATCGCTGGTGTTTTCAGTTTTCATTTTACCCATGCTTTGCAACAATTGTTGCTGCTCAGGCATACTTCCTTTTTCAAATATCGTATTTACGATGTTAGGCAATTGATTTTTAGAAATTTCAATCTTATTTAAATTGCTTAAGGCAACGCCACGAACTCCTCGATCAGCATCATCCATTCCTTTTTGAATAATTAATGCCAAATTAGGATCATTTAAGTTGGCCAATGAGGTTAATTGGGCCGTACGCACTTTTGCATTGGGATGATTGACAAAAATTTGAGTTTGCTCTGAACGTAAATCAGTAATAGATAGTTCAGACAATAATCGGGCACTGGCGATCAGAATTTCTGGGTTTTTGCTTCTTAAAAACTCAGGCATTTTACTTTTTATTTTAGCGACTACATCGGCAGGATTTCTTTTTAATTCACCTCGGTGGCGGCCATCTACTCGGTCCATGAGCGATGGATTTGCCCATGAGCCCAAGGTTGCAATGGCTTCTGCACGTATTACATCTGATATATCGGTTCTCTCCGCAAATTGAATTAATAGGTCAATTTCTTTGGCAGTACCTACGCGTAAACAAGCATTGATAGCTCTACGCAATAAAGGCTCGCCTTTCCAAGCAGGGTTAGCTAAACTAGCTGCTAGAGCCGGCAATGCAGCTACTATGGACTCATCGTCATTGATGGCCCGAGCAGCTTCAGTAGCAATGTATTCATCCGAATCTTGAAGCGATTTAGCGACTTTTGGACTTGCCATGCGACGCAATATTAAGACAGATGCAAGTCTGAGTGATTTATTAGCCGAGTTTTGCATCGCGATAATGGCTTCCTCCTTCCCTATTCGAGCTAAAGCTAAAACAGCTGCATGACGGATGTATTGATCTACATCTTGGTTGCGCTCTAGCAAGGAAATTAATCCCGGAATGGATTTTGTCGACTTTATTCTTCCTAAGGCTTGAGCTGCAAAAAACTGACTTCTAGGAGCTTCAGTGGCTAATAAAGTAATTAATGCATCTTCAGCTGGTACGTAGAAAACATCGCCTAATACTTTTGCGGCTTGAGCTCTTATTTCAAGATCTTCATCTTTTAAAAGAGCAATTAAGTTATCCCCTAAACTTCTGTTTTTATCAATCAATTGACCTAAACCCCAGATTCCATGTACGCGGGCCAACTGATTTAATTTTTGATTCATGGCATTTAACAAGCGATCAGAGGCCATTCGGTTGACCAATTCAAATTGCGCTTTTAATCGCACCCTTTGATCACAGTACGACACAAGATTGGATAACTGATCCAAAGTTTGAAGTGCGTAATCTTGCTGGATAAATGCCTTTGTCTGTGCTCTCTCTTCTGTTAGGTCTTTATTTTTATCGTCTACATCTATTTTCCATACGCGGCCATAGTTTTTGGTATCCCAACCAAACACCCAATCCGCCGCATAAAGTGCACCTTCAGGACCAAAGCGTATGCCGGTTGGCAATATTCCACTCACCACGTCCACTTCGGATTTGAAATCAAAACTGGCTCCTTTTGGCTTTAAATCAAAAGACCAAATATGTGAATTGGTCGCGTTACCCACAAACTCCACTAAAAAGAAATGATTTTGCCACTGTTTTCCTAAAGCTGTTCCTGGGTTAAATACCATGCCTGTTGGCCCATTATGGAAATTCCGAATGGGTGGAATAATGTAAGCCGCTTGGCCTTCCCAACGTGGGGTAAATAATTTCTCATCCATCCAAACCTTATACAGATTGTTGGTAGGATCCGTATACTTCCCGTATTGCCAGTTGGAACGCCAACCCGCATCCGATCCCTCCACCACATGCACTAATCGCTCGCTTTCACCCGGATGATCACCATCATTATCTGAACTGATCAAATTCCCATAGGTGTCAAAAACAAATTCATGCGTATTTCTTAAACCCGAAGCATATACTTCAAAATTACTTCCGTCCGGATTTGAACGCACAATAACTCCTGAGTTTGGATATTTGTATTTTTTGCCATCAACAGCGGTTATATTAGCCCCAATATCGCCAATTTGCCAATAAATTTTACCATCGGGTCCTTCCACCACTCCGGACATACCATGTCCTCCGAAACCGATGTGAACGCCGTAGCCATGCGAAATGGAAACAGGATTCGTCCATAAACCCTTTTTGTGCGTATTTTCTAAACGCCATAAATCAGGTCCAACGGCAATAAATGCGTCTTTTTTACGGACTAAAATACCTCCTGACACATCTGTGATTTCCTCATTAAAACCATTGAAAACGCGGGATGAAAGATCCGCAAAGCCATCTCCATTTTTATCTTCCAGTTTCCAAATCTCTTCCTTTTCAACAGCTAAATCTTTCCAATCGTGAGATCCATCCCCATTTAAATCTTTTAGCCACTCGTTTTGAGCACTTTTCTCTGGGGCAAAGGTCTTTCTTAAAAATGCCCTACGATCTTCAACTGTCTGTAGGCCTATCGATTCAGTCATCCAATCCCGATGTCCACGAATGTCAAACTCCGAATTTTTTTGTCGGTTAGTTCTCGTTAGAAAAACCGCGCCTTGATCGTCGATATCCATGGCAACAGGGTCGATGGCTAAAGAATCGGAAGCCCAGCGTGAAATTTGAAACCCTGGGGCTAATTTGATCGGTATTTTCTCACGAGCGGCCTGAGCCTTTTCACCCAAATTATCTTGATCTTCAACGATGACTTGGTAGGTCTCTTTATCTCTAGTATTCATGCAAGAATAAAGGAGAATGGGTGCAGTGAATGCCAATAATAATAATTTTCTTTTCATAGGATTAATTGTCTTCATCCATCATACTGCGACGTTGTTTAGCCGCTTGTTTGGTAGTTTTAAAACGGTAATTAAAGGTAAAGTTAAATTGAGTCAATCGTCCTTGCATCTCTGCTTCGGTAAAAAAACCAAGCCCTCTTATTTGAGAGCGCATAATTCGTGAACTGAAAACGTCTAAAATATTGAGGGTAATGGTTCCATTACCATCCATGATATCCTTGCTAGCAGATAAATCCATCCAGGTTATGTATCCGCGAGAACCTTGTGGCGTTTTTTGAGGAGCTTCATAATTGGCCCTAATTTGGGCATCTATGCCGGCTCCTAATTTTACCCGTGACGTATGTCGCGCAAACCATGAATAGGTATCGCTAAAAAAGGTAGCATCTAAGTTGCGCGCATCGGTAATGGCTCTAAATAAATTTAAGCTTAAGTCTGCTTTCCAAACTTTGGTTAAATTAGATGAACTCGTAAACTCAGCTCCCATGGATTGCATGTTAGAGAAATTTAAGGGCAATCGTTTGGAATATCCTTCTGCATCTACGCTTCTAATTTGCTCAATTTTCCCGTTGGTATTTCGATAGTATAAAGAAGCACTCAATGTACCACTTTCCAAATACCTTAAACCGCCTAAATCATAAGAATCGGTAAACTCGGGATTTAAATCTGGATTACCTGAAAAGTAATTCCGATTGTCAGAATAAGTCACAAAGGGACTTAATTCATTGTATGTGGGACGTCTTACACGACGCGAGTAACCCAATTGGAATGACTTTTCCGGCGATACCGTATAGGTAAAATGCATGCTTGGAAATAAATTCGCATAATTACGAGGATTCTTTTCTGCCGTTTTTTCTAATTCGGTTTGTATGTCGGTCACCTCACCACGTATGCCCAATTGGTAGGAGAACTTATTTATTTTATCCCCAAAAATCGCATAGGCAGCTGTAATATTCTCATTGTATATGAATTTGTTTAAGAAGCCTGGCATAACCTCGAAAAGTCCATTTGGCTGCTTTTCAGTCACGATGTAGTCGTTGATCATATCACGGAAACTTGTTCTTAAACCTGTTTCTATTTTGGCATTTTTGCCAACGGGGTTCACATAGTCAGCTGTTAAGATCCATTGATTTTCAAATTCATCATTGACAGCACGTTGGATTTTTGAATTTTCTGGCCACGCTTTTCCGTCGGCTTTCCTGCTCACTTGTGTGTAGGTTTGATCTGATTTTTCCCAATAATTTAAATAACGAAAATCGGCCGTAAAATCTTTCCCTTTTTTGGCAAATGCTTTTTTGAAAGTAAGGGCATATTCTGAATTAGGTTCTGCCTCTGTTTCATCTTGCTGGCGATCAGTTACAGCGTACAAATTACTGAGCGATTTTTGATAATCATCATAGTGAAAGTCTGAGATACGTTGGGTATTCATTCTTCTAAAAATATAAGAACCTGTTAAAATCGTTTTTTCATTGAAGAAATAATCGGCTCCCCCCCGTATATTATTAACCGTTCCAGTAACATTATTCTTATTGTTTTGGCGCGTATAATTGGTCTGTCCAGGGATATAAATTTCTTGATATATATTGCTTCTTCCGGGTGTTCGTCTGTATAACAAGCCATAATTGATGAAAAAATTCAATTTATCCTTTCTGTAATTTAAGATAGCAGTCCCACCAAAATTTTCTGGATAACCAGAAGTTGTTTCAAATGCGGCATTAAATCCCTGAGTGGTATTTTTTTTCAGAACAATGTTGATGATTCCGGCCATTCCTTCCGCCTCATAGCGTGCAGAGGGATTAGTAATGATTTCCACTTTATCGATCAGATTTCCTTGTAATCCTGCTAATCCGCCCCCACTCATTCCTACCATGGTGGATGGTTTTCCATCGACTAAAATTCGAACATTTTCACTTCCTCTCAGTCTTACTCCTCCTTCTCCGTCCACTTGAACCGAAGGCAAATTGCCTAATATTTCGGCAGCGGTGGCTCCTTTATTGGCTAAATCGGTTCCTACATTAAATATCCGTTTATCCAAAGCAAGTTCCATACTGGCTTTCTGCCCCTTTACGGTCACTTCTGCTAAGGTCTTGGTACTCGATTTAATTTTAATTATCCCCAAATTGATATTTGAAACTTCTTTGGAAACTATTTGATTTTTTAATGTAATGGGCTCAAATCCCACACTCTCTATTACAATATCATAGGTTCCATAGGGTGCATCTAGGTTAAAGTCACCTTTTTCAGTTCCAATCGTCCCGGCAATTATTTTTTGTGGATTTCCACTCATTATTCTTACACTTGAAAAAGGAATTATCTCTTTTGTGCTTTCTTCGATGGTTTTACCTGTTATTTTTCCTTTTGCACTTGTTTGAGCTTGGGCTATTGATAAGGACAATGCCCACGAAGCAAACAAATAAATGACGTACTTTTTCAAGTGGAATGGATTTAAATGAAGCTACAAACTTAAAAAGACTAATTCATATAATGTATACTGTCCTATAAGTTTATGTGGCATGATTTATGCCTTTGGTCGAAATTAAAGAATCAAAATATGAGTATGTTAGTGAAATTTATAGGAGAATTTTTCTAAAGGAATCTTTTTCATTTTTGAAGGTACTTCCAAGGTAAGAGGTTTTTTTTTATTAGTTGAAAGTACTTATTGTTCCAAAATGATAAAATGTAACAATAGGTCAAAAGCTAAATTGTACTAAAAAGATAATAATTTTAATACAATTTCAATGATTAAACACATTTTAAGCTGAATTTAAGCCCTTTATGAATCTTTTTAAGATTTAAGTACAATTTAAGGCACTCTTATGGTTTTATTATGATTTCAATGTTTGAAATTTGAAACAAGATAATTGATCAAGGACCAAAAAGTTTAGTTCATCTGGCCTTAATCAATTTTTAACTTACACGTTGTTCTAAATATTAATTAAATCAAGTGGGTGATATTATTTCATTTTTTGGCATACTTTTATCTATACTACTCCTTTTCTTTAAAAGGAATGATAATAAGCCTAATATTTATTTAAGTGGCTATTTTTTTATCATAAGTCTGATCGCCTTATCTAGGAATTCACTTTTTCTTGTTGATAAGAGTTTAATCTATCAGTTTTTTAACCCATATGTCTTTCCCTTATTTTATTGCTCGGGTCCCTTTTTATATTTATATATCAAGAAGTCTCTAGCAGATCCAGAAGATCAGAAACTTAAAATACATGAATACCTGTATTTTTTACCTGTTTTGATTGTATTCGTCAACTATTCTCCTCATTATTTTTTGTCTAGTGAAGAGCGTGACCTATTTTATCAAGAGATCAAATTAAACCCACTTCATCTTTTTACTACCCAATATTTACTTTTCCCATTAAAAATCAATGGTATTATTCGTCCCATCTATAACTTACTTTTTTCAATAGCTGGTTTTGCCATAATTTTGAAAAATGTGTATAACTATGAATTGTTTGAGTCCAAGAATCTATCCAAAAATTTTCTACAGGCTTTATTTTATTTGAATTTTCTTTCCATCCTCTTGTTCTTAGTAGTTGCTTTACATTTAAAAATTGGCAACGTAACAGATTATTCTAAAGTGGATACGATTACACATACATTACTTTGGATCTTAAGTTTCATTAATCTTTGTATGTACCTTTTGGTATTTTTGTTTCCTAAAGTTCTTTACAGTTTTTTATATCCAATTAAATTTATCAATGAGAAAAGATTAAAAAATCTAATCAATCTGGACTTTGATGGTGGTGAAAAAGTAGAGCAAAATTTTAAGCAAATCGGTGAAAAATTAGAAGTTTACTTTTTAAGTAAACCTTATTTACAATCAGGATTTAATTTATCGAATATCGCCCGAGATACTCAAATTCCCTACAATCAGATTACATTATTCTTCCAAGTGTATTTAAAGGCTAATTTTAGTGATTGGAAAAATAGGGCAAGGATCGAACATGCTAAAGATCTATTGATCCATGGGCAAGCAAAAAATTTGACCCTTGAGGCGATCGCTTTAAATTGTGGTTATTTGTCCAGATCTAATTTTATTTCCGCGTTCAAAAAGCATACGGGTAAAAACCCATCTGATTTTGTTAAAGACTTACCTTTAGATACGTTTAATAACCGTGTAGATTTCTAATTATGATTGATATTATTTCTTTTTTGGGTGTATTGTCTGTATGTCTAATATTTTTAAACATTAAGAATTCTAATAAATACAATGTTTATTTAGGATTTTTCTTTTTGTCTATGTCTTCCTTTATAATAGGATCTAAAATTATTAGTTTGACGACTAACTTTTATATCATTTCGTTTTTCTTCCCTGTTTTTACAGCTATTCTTATGTCTTCAGGGCCCATGTTATATTTTTATACGAAGTCTGTTTTGAATCAAAAAAAACACACTTTATTTGATTCACTGCACTATTTGCCCATTTTTTTAATCATAATCAACATAACACCGTTTTTTTTTAAATCAAAAGAGTATCAAGAGGCATTTTACGTACAAATGCAATCATCGATCTCTCATTCTTATAAAATTGATACCCTATTTTGTGGAATACATTATTTCTTTATTTTTCGTTTTGTTTCGGGAATTTTATATTCCATTTGGTGTATTAGGTCAATTTTAAATGCTAAAACCCAATTTTTCAAAAACAATAAGTCATCTTTTGGGAATCATTTTTATTGGATTATTTATTTATCTGGATATTTAATTTTCAATTTTACTACTTTACTATTTTCTGTAGTTTATGTTAAATATTTTTCTAGCCAAAAAATTCTTACTCTTGATGAGGTTCCCAACCATCTATTTGCCAGTTATTTTTTCTGGTTTGGAATCATTTGTTCTATTATTTTTATTCCTTCAGTTTTGTTTAACCCTAAGGTCATATTTTCAAATAGTTCGGGTGATTCAAAATCCAAGAAAAAAAATCAAATAAAAGACTTTAAAACCAATTCTTTGGAAGAAAGCTTAACGCCTATTGAAAATGACAATGTGGTTGAATCTGATACCTCTAGTAATTTTTCTCAAATTTCTGAAAAGCTATCCTTGTATTTTTATGGAAAACCCTATCTTCAGCCAGGTTTTAATTTATCCATCATCACGAACGAAACAGATATTCCTTATCACAAGGTAACCAG
The DNA here is from genome assembly GCA_947464595.1 of Cytophagaceae bacterium. Lineage (GTDB taxonomy): Bacteria > Bacteroidota > Bacteroidia > Cytophagales > Spirosomataceae > Aquirufa. The sequence continues at coordinate 649 of CANHXO010000087.1, read as the reverse complement.
TTATTTTACCGTTTATTTAGGTATTGCATTTAATGATTGGAAAAATGATATGCGGGTAGAACACGCGATCGAATTGATTAAATATGGACAGGCAAAAAATCAGACGATTGAATCGATTGGATCTGCCTGCGGATTTTTATCGCGTAGTAATTTTATAAATTCGTTTAAAAAGAAAACGGGACTCACCCCCTCAGAATATATAAAAACCTTGCCAGAGAGTGATCTAGTTGTTTCTTTAAATTTTTAAAGGAATTGATCATCCATTCATTTTCTTTATAATTATCTTATCCTCTTTAAAAGGTTTTTGAATACAATACAAAACTATCGTTTTGATATTTTATAGCTGTGCAAGAAGATTACTTCAATTAAAATGAAAGTATTCTGTAGATTATCAAAATAGGAAAGCTTAAATCTACTACACCAATTTCTTCATCATCATCATCTTCTTCATCTTCTTCATCTTCTTCATCTTCTTCATCTTCTTCTTCATCTTCTTCATCTTCTTCATCTTCTTCATCTTCTTCATCTTCTTCTTCTTCTTCTTCTTCTTCTTCTTCTTCTTCTTCTTCTTCTTCTTCTTCTTCTTCTTCTTCTTCTTCTTCTTCTTCTTCTTCTTCTTCTTCTTCTTCTTCTTCTTCTTCTTCTTCTT
>CANHXO010000086.1 GCA_947464595.1 Cytophagaceae bacterium | reverse complement strand
AGGCGAAAAGCTAACCATCATCGATGTTAGAGAGGAATATGAATTTGACGAATTCAATATTGGAGCTAAATTAATTCCCTTAGGAGAATTACCAGATCGCTTGGATGAATTAGATTCATTTAAAAACCAAGAGATCATTCTTCATTGTAGATCTGGCGCTCGTTCAGGTCGTGCTAAAGAGTATTTATTATCAGAAGGTTTTACAAATCCCAGAAATTTAATTGGGGGTATGATCGCGTGGCAATCAGCCGGTTATTAAAATGATTGGCATTTCGGCCCAACAATTCAAGCAAAATTTGGGTGCTCTTTCGATCTTAGATATTAGAACGCAAAGAGAATGGGACGATTTTAATTTGGGCGGAATCCATATCCCATTAGATGATTTACTCGTGAGAATCAACGAAATTTTACCTGAAGTACCATATACATTGGTCTGTTACAATGGTACTCAAAGCCAAATTGCCTGTCAATTATTAACAGCAAAAGGTTTCAAGCATTGCCAAAATTTAGTAGGAGGCTTGGAAGCGTATTTATCAATCTAAATCTTTTAATATGTGATTTTTTGCTTGGTCAGGATGTAACCAAACATATTCATCTTGATGCCGAAACCAAGTCAATTGTTTTTTTGCATAACGTCGGCTATTCTGTTTCAATAACCTGTGCAATTCAGCTTCATCATACTCCTGACGTAAATAGCCGTAAACTTCCTTGTAGCCTAAGGTTTTAAGTGCATAATTGGACTGAAAATCTGCGTATTTCTTGGCTTCATCGATCAGACCAGCAGCGAGCATCATCTCCATGCGCAAATTAATTCGTTCGTATAATTCCTCTCTCGGTCGATCCAAGCAATACTTTAAAATCTTAAATGGCCGGACATCTGATTTGCTTTTCCTGAATTCTGAATAGGTCCTGGAGGTAGACATACATACTTCCAAAGCGCGAACGACTCTTTGTGGATTATAAGCATCTACTTGGCTGGCATATTGAGGATCTTTAAGTTTTAGCTCCTGAAATAATGCATACAAACCCTCCTCTTTTAACCTTACATTCAAGGAATTTCTCAATTCCATGTCGATTTCAGGCATATCATCCAAACCCTCCACCAGAGCCTTCAGGTAAAGTCCTGATCCGCCAGTCGCAATAATCAGGTCCTTACTTTCAAATAAAGAATTGATGCGCGCGATCGCTTCGCGCTCAAAATCACCTGGAGAAAAATAATCATGAATGGAATGGGAATCTATGAAGTGATGTACAATTCCACCTTGTTCCTTCAAACTTGGTTTAGCGGTGCCAATGGATAATTCTTTATAAAATTGGCGCGAGTCGGCACTAATAATTTCAGTTTTCAATACCTGGGCTAATTGAACACAAAGGTCTGTTTTGCCTACCGCAGTAGGGCCTACAATGACCAAAAGCGTTTTATTCCCCCAATCCATTGAACTTAATAATTATTGCTCTTCCCGTACCATTTTTTTCCCCCTTTGGCTTTATCAAACGATCTAGGGGAAGCAGCAGGAGCTGTATTGCTTGGTTTGAAATCAGATGAACTTCGCTGACCTCCTCCACCGCGCCCTTGAGGTGTTTTGGCAGCCTTCTCCACTTTAAATATTTTCATGGGATATAAATGATCCTCGATGATCGGCACTTTTTTACCAATCAATTTTTCAATATCCCTCAAGTATTCTTTTTCTTCAATATCGCAAAAAGAAATGGCGGTTCCTTTGGCGCCGGCACGACCTGTACGTCCAATTCGATGCACATAGGTCTCTGCAATATTCGATAACTCAAAATTAATCACGTATTCTAATTCATCCACATCGATTCCCCTGGCGGCAATATCGGTAGCCACTAAAACGCGCGTCGTTTGTGCCTTAAAATTCTTCAAAGCTGTTTGGCGAGCATTTTGAGACTTGTTGCCATGAATAGCTTCGGCTTTGATGCTTTTGGCTAACAAAACCTTGACAACCTTGTCAGCCCCATGTTTAGTTCGAGTAAATACTAAAGCTGTTTTAATGCTTTCATCTTGAAGGATAGTGAGCAATAAGGCATTTTTATTTCCTTTGTCTACAAAATAAACTGATTGATTGATGATATCAACGGTGGATGAAACGGGAGTTACCGAAACTTCCGCAGGATTATGCAAAATCGTCGAGGCCAATTTTATAATTTCAGGGGGCATGGTGGCCGAGAAAAATAAGGATTGGCGTTTACGAGGTAAAACGGCTAATAACTTTTTGACATCGTGGATAAAACCCATGTCAAGCATTCGATCCGCCTCGTCTAGGACAAAATATTCAACATCATGTAAACTTAAATGCTTTTGATTCATCAGGTCCAATAATCGACCAGGCGTTGCAATTACCACATCCACCCCATTACGTAAGGCAGAAACTTGAGGGCTTTGTCCTACTCCACCAAAAATAACGGTACATTTTAAATTCGTATGTCGAGCATACGCAGTAAAGCTTTCGCCTATTTGAATGGCTAGCTCCCTTGTAGGAGTTACAATTAAACCTTTTACTGTCCTACGAACACCCTGAGGTCTATTTGCCAATAATCTTTGAATGATGGGTAACGTAAAAGCGGCTGTTTTTCCAGTTCCTGTTTGCGCGCAGCCCAATAAATCTGCTCCTTTAAGAACGATGGGGATGGCTTGTGCCTGGATGGGTGTGGGGGTACTATATCCCTCTTCTTTGAGCGCCTTCAGTATAGGCTCAATGAGGCTTAATGATTCAAAAGTCATAAATTTTATCAGAATGTGTGCTATGAGAAATAAAACATCATCCTCATAATTTTCACAAAGATAGCTCTTTAATTTTTGCTAATCGTCACTTGTGATTTAAGTACTGAGAAACAAGATCTTTAAAGCCTTATTCACCGCGGGGAAATGAACCAAGCTGGTTGACAATTTCCTGCAATGCTTCTGGCTTTTGTGTACCGATCAATAACCTAGATCCGTCCTTGAAGACCAATTGCAGCCCTTGATTTCCTCGGACATTATAGACTTTACCAGCACCTCCCAAGCCATACTTGATTCCCCAGCCTCCATATTCGCCTAAAGGACTATAGGTTCTAACTGCACAAGACTCGAGCTGATCCCAAGCAATAAAAATTTCTTTCCAGTGAAAAGGAATGAATCGTACGTAAATACCCTTCTCTTCAACTCTTGTTTTAAGGGTTAGAAAATAAAATAAGACAGGAATGATTGAAATGGGAATGATTAAACTAAAGGTAGACCAATTAAAAATGGACTCATTCATTTGAAATGATTTCAAATGGCTACCTAGGGAAAAACCCATCGCTCCTATGGTAATTGCCCATAACCACCAGTGATTAAATCGCTGACGCTCTTCAAAAAGTATTTGCTGATTTTTCATAAAAAATGGGTTATCAAGCCAAAGCTAAATAACCCATGGAATAGATAAAAGATGAATTACCAAAAATACGTGTACACTAAAGTTAAAAACAAACAAATGACGACGGTTCCAAAAATGAAGGTCGGTGACAACTTGAACATTTTGGCATCAATCTCCAATCCTTGAGGATTATTTTTACTTTCTGGATCTGATAATGTGATAACAACCATGGAAACTACACAGAATATAAAAACCCATCCCATTCGATCCATAAATGGAATCATCATGGTTCCTGTTTCATCGGCAAAGGCAGTATAAAACATTGTATCATTTAAGCCTGTCCAGGTAGGAATAAATTTGGTCATGATAGAAAAACTGACCCCACCCAAAAGCGCAAATAATGCAGCCTTAGAAGTCGTTCTCTTCCAAAAGAAACCCATGGTAAATAATGCAAAAATACCTGGCGATACATATCCTGTATATTCTTGAATAAATTCAAAACCACCTTTTTTATCAATGCCCATTAGCGGGGCAATAACCACCGCAGCAATCATAGAAGCTACTACAGCAATACGACCTATGCGAACTAAGGTTTTCTCATCTGCCGTTGGATTCATATACTTCTTATAAATATCCAAGGTAAAGATCGTGGAAATGGAATTTGCTTTACCAGCCATCGATGCCACTACAGCAGCAGTTAATGCAGCAAAAGAAAGACCTTTGAGGCCAGTAGGCAATAAATTCAATAACACAGGATAAGCGCTATCTTGATTCAAAACACCATCTTTCAACATTTCGGTTTGGAACATGCCGTCTTTATATAATAAATAGGCCGCGATGCCCGGTAAAACAACGATGATTGGCATCATTAATTTCAAGAAAGCAGCAAATAAAATTCCATTACGTGCTGTATTTAAATCAGCCCCCAAAGCCCTTTGCGTGATGTATTGATTACATCCCCAATAATTTAAATTGATGATCCACATACCGCCCACTAATACCGCTAAACCAGGTAAACTAGGGTAATTAGGATTTAACAATTTACCGTCTGGGCCTAAATCTTTGTTTAAAATCATGTGAAAATGCTCTGGCGCTTTGTTCAATAAATGACTAATTCCATCAAAAACCCCTGAACCTCCGAAGCGATCGGTTACCATGGTCAAAGCCAAATAAGAGGTGGCCAAACCTCCCAGAACCAAGAAAAATACTTGGATTACATCCGTATACCCAATCACTTTCATCCCTCCTAAAGTGATGATGATCGCAAAAACCGACATACCAATCATGCAAACCGTTACATCAATTCCAGAAATAGTGGTGATGGCTAAAGCACCTAAATATAAAATAGATGTAAGGTTAACAGCAATATAAAGCATCAACCAGAAAATAGCCATAATTAAACTTACGGAAGGGCTGTATCGCTGAGCCAAGAACTGAGGCATCGTAAAAATCTTATTTTTCAGATAAATTGGCATAAAGAAAATAGCCACAATTAATAAAGTAGCAGCGGCCATCCATTCGTAGGTGGCGATCGCTAGACCTAACCTAAACCCATTTCCAGACATCCCAATAAATTGCTCAGCAGAAATATTCGATGCAATCAAGGAAGCACCAATAGCCCACCAGGTTAAAGAACCTTCCGCTAAGAAAAAATCGTTTGAAGTAGTAATCAAGGCTTGTTTTCGTTGGTATACCCAATAACCATAACCTGATACAACAACGAAATAAAATAAAAATACGAGGTAATCTAATGTTTGTAAACCTTGGGATTGCATAAATTCTTGAGTTTTTTGGTAGTCATGTAAATGCTAATTTAGAGGAATAGTCAATAAAATAAAAGTATTATGAATTTTTATAGAGAAAATGATACTTAAACAATGTGTTCTGGTTTGACTAAAACAACTTCCTCCTCTCGGTCCACAATCATCTGACCGGCCAATAAATCTTTCGTTTTTCTCACGTACTTTTTCGGAGTAACAATCACAGGACACAAGGAGTCCGATTGCCTTTTTGAAAAATAGGCGGCTAATCCAGCAGCTTTTTCGACTACATATTTGGGAACCACTTTTTGGTTAGGATTTCGAATGATGACATGGGACCCAGCTACATCTCTGGCATGCAACCAAAGATCAAATTTCTTTGCATATTTAAGCGTCAATAAATCATTGTTTTTAGCACTTTTGCCCACCCAAATAACCCAACCATCCACCTCAAATTGTTTAAAAGGAATTTCAGCCCCTTCGATCTCCGGTTTTTTAGCTTGCAATAAAATAGTTAGAAAAGGCTTTAATGCTTTTCTAGTTTCAATTTGTTCTACAGCCAAAATCTGCTCCTGTATTTGGACTATTTCATGGCTTTTCCTATCTACATTTGATTGCCAATAAGCCAATTCTTTGCTATAGTTTTTAGATTTCCGATAATAGTTTTCCGCATTTTGTGCTGCTGAAAGGGTCGCATTCAATTTTATTTGAATGGGCTGATTTCGGTAAAAATCCTCAAGCACAACTTGAGAAATGTTCGCTGGAATTGTGTGCAAATTTGCCATCAAAATATTGCCTATTTCTTCATAGGGCACGTTTGAATCACGAAGGACTTTTTGACGAACCAACTCATCCAAATAATTGCAAGTTTTAGTCAATTTCCGATCTAAAGCAGCCAAGATCTGATTTTTCTCCCTCCTAAATTCCCCAATAGAAAAATGAAAGCTGTATAGTTTATTTAAGGCCTCGATGGGATTTGTTGACTTATATAAAAAGTCATTAACTGGAAACAGCGTCAAATAAACTCCTTTTTCAGATGCTGCAATATAAAATACATCTTGGTCTAACTCATTCAACATCTGCTGAATAAGTGTCCAGCGATCTTGGGTCCCTAAGGTCTCAAAACCATTTCGATTTAAATAGGCTAAACCCTCCTTTCCTAAGGTTGGAAACAAAGAAAACACCTCACCATCATTTTCTAAAAAAGATTGATAATCTTGCTGGATGACCCGATCAATTTGATGAAGTTCGATGGACTGATCATTTTTCAACTTCCCTTGAAATTGAGCTTGGTAGGTAGAATCACGAAATAAAATCAAGTTGGAGCGATTGCCAAAAAGTTTAAAAACCAAGACGAAATCACCTAATAAATGAATGGAAAAAGCACGCTCATTTTGAAACATTTCCACGGCTTGGACCTCGGCCAACAATAAATCAGAAAATAAATCAACCGAATTTCGACCTGCACGATGAAATTGATCCGGAAATTGTAGGATTGAAAACTGCGAACCCAACACACATTTAATCCAAAAATCCTCCCCATTTTGACGTTCAAATCCCAATACCAACTCATCTTTTTCCTGAGAAAAACATTGTTTCAACCGTGCATACATTAATGCCTGCCTCAATTGAACCACTAATTTTTGCAGAAAAAAATAATTATTATGCATGTAATGATTAAATTTAGGTCTATGATCAATCCTCCCAATGCTTATATTTCAATCAAGCAGTCCTCGGATGGAATTTACAAAGATAAAGGAAGTAAGTTCATCGCTAAGGCCTTTCCTGTGAAAGATTTAGCAGATATTAAAAATACCCTTGGCTTATTAAAATCAGAACATCCTAAAGCTAGGCATATTTGCTATGCGTATCGATTGGGTTTTGAACCGGAAGAAACAAAATCACATGATGATGGAGAACCAGCAGGAAGCGCAGGGAAACCTATACAAAATGCGATTTTTTCTTCAAACGTACATTTTGTTTTAGTGGCCGTAGTGCGATATTTTGGAGGAACTTTATTAGGCATTCCTGGATTAATCCAAGCCTATAAAGAAGCCAGCGCCCATGCCTTAAATCAGGCTGAAATGATCACAGTAGAACCTGAAATTTATCAACAAATAACCTTTACTTACGAACAATTAAATGCGTTTATGAAAATAAGTAAGAAACAACCGATTAAAATTGTGCATGCAAAGATCGACAACCTTTGTATATTTGACATTTCGTATCCTATTCGTGCCCAACAGGAAGTTGGCTTAGCTCTAGAAATATTAAAAATTTAACTGTATGAATTATTTTAAAATTTATTTAACACCCCAAGGAATTCAAATTCAAGACCAAGAAGGGAAATGCGTCCAAGCGAAAGAAGCTAATTGGGATTTATTCATCAATCAAAAAAATCTTTTTGACATTTGTAAATCTGAAATGAGATCCTCAGATCAAGCCATCTCTCAAATTTCAAATCCAAAATGTCCGATTGACCAACAAGAAATTTGGGCGGCAGGTGTAACCTATTTGCGTAGTAAAGTAGCTCGAATGGAGGAATCTAAGGAATCTGGAGGCGACACTTTTTATGATAAGGTTTATTCAGCGGAGAGGCCTGAGATTTTCTACAAAGGCAATAAATTAAGATCCGTAGGCCCAGGTGGAAAAGTGAAAATCAGAAAAGATTCTCAATGGAATGTACCTGAGCCTGAATTAACGCTTTTCATTAATTCGCATGGTGAGTTAGCAGGTTACAGTATTGGTAACGACATGAGCTCAAGAGATATTGAAGGTGAAAATCCATTATATCTTCCTCAAGCAAAAGTATATGATGGAGCAGCAGGTTTAGGACCTTGCTTATTAGTCACAGAAAAACCCCTTGCTCCTGAAACGGTCATCAATATGGAAATTTTCAGAGGCGGAAATCAAGTTTTTCAAGGAGACACCCAAATTTCTCAAATGAAAAGAACTCATTCCGAATTAGTTCATTACCTAACGATGGAAATGAGTTTTCCCTTTGGCACTTATTTGATGACTGGGACTTGTATTGTACCTGATCCACCCTTTACATTGCAATCTGGAGATGAAATTTTAATTAGCATTGAACCTATTGGCACCCTAAAAAATATCGTTTTATAATGAAATTAACTGGAAAACAAATCATTGGATTTTCTAATTCCCAACGGGGATCTCGGGAATTTCATGGATTAAATGCATCCACAGGAGAAGTGGTAGGACCTAGTTTTTTTGAAGCTACGATCGATGAAGTCGATGCGGCATTAGCATTAGCCAAAGCGGCCTTCCCAAAATACAGAAGAATTTCTGACCTTGACCGAGCCCAATTTTTATTGGCTATTATTGATGAAATCAATGCCATAGGGGATGATTTAATCAAAACAGCTTGCCTAGAATCGGGTCTTCCTGAGGCAAGAATCACGGGTGAAAGAGGGCGAACGACAGGACAAATCAAGGCCTTCGCAGATTTTATTTCGAACGAACAATGGCGCAAAGAAATACATGACCCTGCTCTTCCAGACAGACAGCCACTTCCAAAACCAGATCTATTGCAAAAGCAAATTCCACTAGGGCCCTCTGTTATTTTTGGAGCTAGTAATTTTCCATTGGCTTTTTCAGTAGCTGGAGGCGACACCATGTCGGCACTTGCCGCAGGTTGTCCTGTTGTATTTAAAGCACACCCCGCCCATCCTAATACATGTGAATTGATGGGTACTGCGATTATAAAAGCAGCACAGAAAACACACATGCCAGAAGGGGTATTTTCCATGGTTCATGCCACAAGTCATGAAATAGGTGGCTATTTAGTCACTCATCCCATTACTCAGGCAGTAGGCTTTACTGGATCTTACCGAGGAGGAAAAGCATTGTATGATTTAGCTGT